>JAKMCX010000068.1 GCA_022428285.1 Flavobacteriales bacterium | reverse complement strand
AGGCTGTCGTTATTGCTGTCGGGGTTAAATGGATAGACGACCTGGGCCTGAGTAGATCCCAGCAAGGCAATCAAGATGAACAGGATGCAGATTCGCATGAAACAAATGTAATTTTCTCCCGGGCTCCTCAGGAGAGTAATTTGTAAGCGTAATCCTACAAGTCCTCAGACAAGTCTTGTGCAGTCTTTTAGATGCATTTGAAATGGTCAAACGGTTCGGAGCAGTCGTTGCACCGGTAGTGCGCCTTGCATGCGGTGGATCCGAACAGGCTGACGAGTTCCGTTTTTCCGCTCTTGCATTTGGGACAGCGCACCGAGGGAGCTTCACCGCTTAAGGCCCTTTTGTCCGTTGTTTTTCCCGGTGGGGCGATGCCGTACGCCTCCAATTTGGCTTTGGCTCCATCGGAAAGCCAGTCTGTTGTCCATGCTGGAGCGTAAACCAGCTCCACGGTTAACCCTCTGCCCTCGAGTGATGCGAGTGGCGTCAATTGTGTTCGGATGTCGTAGGCAATGGCATCCATGGCAGGGCATCCCATGTAGGTAGGCGTGATGTCGACTTGCACACTTTCGTGGCTGCATGTCACACTGCGCACGATGCCCATTTCGACGATGTTCAGAACCGGTATTTCCGGGTCAGGCACGCCTTGCAACAAGCTGAGCCAATCGTCGGCAGAACGCATTACCACTTGGCGTCGGGGTAGGTTCTGGGCAGAACTTGCATTTCCGCGAGCAAGAACGACAGCTGCTCTGTGTGACGCCCCAAGCGTCCTCCGACCTGTTCTGGCGCTGCATCGGGCCGGCGCAATTGTGCCGCTTCTAGCGTTTCGGTCAAGGTCGCCTCCCATGCATCTCTGAGTCCAGCTGGGTCGACTCCCCAGCCCTCTGATGCCGCTGTTGAGGAGACTTCATCTGAATGAAAAAGATCTCCGACAAAAGGCAACAGCAGGTTCAGGCTCTCTTGGACTTTGGCGTGGCTTTCTGTGGTTCCATCTCCCAGCCGGACCATCCAGGCCTGGCTGTGTCGGAGGTGGTAAGCGCTCTCTTTGGCGCTCTTCTTTGCGATGGCGGAGATTTCGGCGTCATTGGATTGGGCGAGACCTGCATGCAAGGGCACGGCATACGCGTCGAACAGAAACTGACGGACAATGGTGTCCCCAAAATGCCCGTTGGGCCGTTCGCAAAGCAGTGCGTTGCGGAATTTGGATTGGTCCCGGTGAAAGGCCAGCGTGTCTTCATCGCGGCCAGTGCCCTCGGCACGTCCAGCGAGGGTGAGCCAAGCCCGTGCTTGGCCGATTTGGTCGAGCCCGATGTTGGTCAGGGCAATGTCCTCTTCGAGCACAGGGCCGTGTCCGGTCCAAAGTCCGAGTTGTTGGCCCAGCAAAAGGGCATCGTCTCCAAGACGGAGGAGGTATTCAAAGCGCGCGTTCATGGTGCGCTCACATGTTTTTGACCTCGTCGGGGAGGTCGTAGAAAGTGGGGTGGCGGTACACTTTGTCGTCCGCGGGGTCAAAGAGGACGTCTTTTTCGTCCGGAGAGGATGCCGTGATTTCGGAGGCAGGGACCGCCCAGATGCTCACGCCTTCCTGTCGCCGGGTGTAGACGTCTCTGGCGTTTTCGATGGCCATTTCAGCATCGGCAGCATGCAGGCTGCCCACGTGGCGGTGGGAGAGGCCTTGGCGGCTGCGAATGAAGATTTCCCAGAGGGGCCAGTGTTGCTTTTCCACGTCCTTGGATTTAGGCGGCTGCTGTGTTGGATGCGGCCTTGCGTGCTGCGCGTTTCTCGGCATGGGCGCCCGCTGCTTCGCGGACCCAAGCGCCGTCGTCCCATGCTTTGTTGCGGGCGGCAAGGCGCTCTTTGTTGCAGGGGCCGTGACCTGCGATGACGCGGTTGAATTCGGCCCAATCGATGGGGCCGTGCTCATAATGTCCCGTCTCCTCGTTCCATTTCAGGTCGGCATCGGGGATGGTCAACCCGATGAGTTCTGCTTGTGGTACGGTAAGGTCGATGAATTTCTGTCTCAACTCATCGTTGGAAAACCGTTTGATGTTCCAAGCCATGGATTGGGCGCTGTTGGGACTGTTGTCGTCCGGAGGACCAAACATCATGATCGATGGCCACCACCAGCGGTTGAGCGCGTCTTGCGCCATCGCTTTCTGGTCTTCTGTGCCTTGTGCCAGGGTCATCATGATTTGGAAGCCTTGACGTTGGTGGAAGCTTTCTTCCTTGCACACGCGCACCATGGCGCGGGCATAGGGGCCATAGCTGCATTTGCAGAGGGGCACTTGGTTCATGATTGCGGCTCCATCAACCAGCCATCCCACGGCGCCCATATCGGCCCAGGTGAGCGTGGGGTAGTTGAAAATGCTGCTGTATTTGGCTTTTCCGCTGTGCAGATCTGCAATGGTGTCGTCGCGTTGGACCCCCAGCGTTTCACAGGCACTGTACAAATACAAGCCATGTCCGGCTTCGTCTTGCACCTTGGCCATCAGGATGGCTTTGCGCTTGAGACTGGGCGCTCTGCTGATCCAATTGCCCTCCGGCAACATGCCCACAATCTCTGAATGTGCGTGCTGGCTGATCTGCCGAATCAGCGTTTTGCGGTAGGCGTCGGGCATCCAATCCTTCGGCTCAATCTTTTTTTCGGAGGCCACATAAGCCTCGAATCGTTGCAACAGGTCCATTTCCATGCGCTTCAAAAATACATCGGGGAATGCGGAGAGAACCGATGAGGGGCATAATGGGTTCTCCATCCAATCACATTCCTTCCGAGATTCGCACCCCATGTCTGAAAGATTCAACAACCTCCAAGTTTCCGAAGTCCGCCGCGAAACCGCTGATTGTGTCTCCGTAGTGCTAGAAGTTCCCCAGGAGCTGAAGGCTGCATATGCCTTTAAGCAGGGCCAGTACCTCACCTTTGACCAGGAAATCAACGGAGAATCCGTGCGCCGCAGCTACAGCATTTGTGCTGGAGTGGGCGAGGAGCTTCGTGTGGCGATCAAGCAAGTTCCCGACGGACGGTTTAGCACTTGGGCCAACGAGAACCTCAAAGCGGGAGACTTTCTGCAAACGATGGCGCCCAATGGCCGTTTTTACACGGCACTCGATGCGGGTCAATCCAAGCATTATGTGGCATTTGCCGCAGGCTCCGGCATCACTCCCATACTGTCGCACATCAAAACGGTATTGGCCACTGAGGCGGGCAGCACCTTTACGCTGTTGTACACCAACAAGGACCAGTCCAGCGTCATTTTCAAGTCTGAGCTCGATGATTTGAAGGACCGTTACCTCGACCGGTTGCGTTTGTTTCACTTCTTTACCCGTGAGCCGGTGGATGTCCCGCTGTATGCTGGGCGGATGGATGCCGACAAGGTGTCAGCGGTGCAATCGGCCTTGTTGTCGGGGGCCGCTGTAGATGAAGTGTTTGCATGCGGTCCAGAACCGATGATCCATGCAGTGCGCGATGGCATGGCGGCGGCTGGGGTGGCCCAGGAGAACATTCATTTCGAGCTGTTCACGTCTCCAACATCCAAGCCTGCAGCCGCGGCGGCGGAGCCTACAGCGGCTTCTGATACTGCAAACTCTGGCGATCAAGAGGTCTTTGTGGTCATCGACGGTTCCACCCACAAATTGGACTTCGACGGCACCAAAACAATCTTGGATGCCGGATTGGATGCGGGCATCGACTTGCCCTACAGTTGTTGCGGAGGCGTGTGCTGCACTTGCCGGGCTTTGGTCACGGAAGGTGCGGGGGAGATGGAGGTCAATTATGCGCTGGAACCTGGAGAAGTCGAGCAGGGCTTTGTTTTGGCTTGCCAGACCAAGCCCAAGCCAGGCAGTGCCCGGTTTGTGCTGGATTTTGACCAACAGTAAGGCCTGATCAGGCGCGCTCGTCGAGTTCGATCCAGCGTTCGGTCTTGGATTCGATGTCTGCGGTGACTTCGCCCAGGCGGGTAGACAAGCGGCTGAGCGCCTCGTGGTCAAGGGACGCTCCTGACATCTCGCTTTCGAGTTTGGATTTTTCGTCCTCCAATGTGGCGATCACTCCCTCTAGGCCGTCGTATTCGCGCTGTTCATTGTAGCTGAGCCGCTTGCTGTAGTCTCCCTTGGGGGATGCGGGTTGGTTTTCGGCGGCTTGTTTTGCGGCTTGTTTTGCCGCTGCGGCCTGCTGGGTGGCCAATGCCTTGTCCTCAGCATCGGCTTTGGTGCGGTACTGGGTGTAGTTTCCTGGAAAGTCTCGAACGCCGCCCGCTCCATCGAGGACAAAAACATGGTCCACAAGCTTGTCCATGAAATAGCGGTCGTGGCTCACCAGGAGCAAGCATCCTGGAAAGTCCAGCAGAAACTCTTCCAAGACCCCAAGGGTGAACACGTCGAGGTCGTTGGTAGGCTCGTCAAACACCAGGAAGTTGGGGTTTCCCATGAGCACCCGGAGCAGGTGCAGCCTTTTGCGCTCGCCGCCGCTGAGTTTGTGGATGAAGTCGTGGTGGCGGTGACGGGGAAACAAGAACCGCTCTAGGAGCTGTGCCGCAGACAGTTTTTGTCCCTTTTTGAGCGGCATGTATTCGGCGATCTCGTACAAGGCCTCGATCACCTTCATGCCCTCATCGAAGCTCGGTGGTTCTTGGCTAAAGTGGCCAAATACCACGGTGTCGCCAATGACCACTTTCCCTCCATCGGGCTTGTCCTCTCCCGTCATCAAGCGGATGAGTGTGCTCTTTCCGGCACCATTGTCTCCAACCAAGCCTACGCGTTCACCGGGTTTGAAGTGGTAGGTCCAGCCTTGAAGGATGATTTTTTCGCCATAAGCCCTGCGGACCTTGTGCATCTCCAAGATTTTCCCGCCCATGCGCGCAGGATCCAATTCCAGGTTGACTTCGTCTTCTTCGAGCCGCACTGAAGCCCTAGACTTAAGCCCTTTGAATGCGTCCAGACGTGATTTACTCTTGCCTGTTCGGGCCTGAGGAGTGGCCCGTACCCATTCCAATTCTCGGCGCATGATGGAGCGCGCTCGGTCCCTTTGGGCGTGTTCGTTTGAAGACCGCTCCGTTTTCTTTTCCAAGAAATAGCTCCAGTTTCCGGGGTATTTGTGAAGCGTGAAGTTGTCCAACTCCAAAATGGTGTCGCAGACCACTTCCAAGAAAAAACGGTCGTGGGTGACCATTAGAAGCGTGGTTTTCGCCCGCGCCAAGAAGTCTTCCAGCCATTCAATCATGCCCAAGTCCAAGTGGTTGGTAGGCTCATCGAGCAGCAGCAAATCGGGTTGCTCTATCAGACATTTGGCCAAGGCGACGCGTCGTTTTTCGCCGCCACTGAGGCCATCCACAAATCGGTCGGTATCGTGGAGCCCCAGCTTGCCGAGGATTTCCTTGGCTTGGGCCTCATAGCTCCAAGCATCGGCCCTGTCCATGGCGTCATAGGCCGACTGCAGCGCTTCCGCATCTTCTTTTTGCGTGGCCTCTTCGTATTGGCGGATGGCGCGCATGGCGTCGTTGTCGGCCTGAAAAAGATTGGCCAATATGGTGCGGTCAAGGTCCAGACCGTGGTCTTGTGACAGGTGCGCAATCCGCACGTTTCCGGCAAAGGTGACCGTGCCTGAATCTGGCCCCTCTATGTCGAGCAGGACCTTCATCAAGGTGCTTTTGCCCGTTCCATTTCGTGCGACCAAGGCCGCCTTTTGTCCCCGGTCTAACCCAAAATGGAGGTCCTCGAAAATCAAGCGTTCGCCAAAACGCTTTGTCAACCCCTCTACCGAAAGCACATTGCCGCCTGCCATGGCGCAAAAGTAGAGGGCGAAGCGGGCTAATTTGCGCCCATGAATCAAGAGCCGGTCAAAGACGTTGTTTGGAGGTGCAAAAGTTGGACTGAATTGGGCCGCGAGGAACTGTACAGCTTGCTCAAGTTGCGCTCTGAGGTTTTTGTGGTAGAGCAGGATTGCGTTTACCAAGACATGGACGACAAGGACAAAGTGGGATTGCATGTCTGGATGGAACGCGCTGGCGCTCCCGCTGCAGAGGGGGGAGAAATTTTGGCGACCACACGGCTGTTGCCTGCAGGGATATCCTACCCAGAGGAAGTGAGCATTGGAAGGGTGGTAACGGCCCAAAGCGTGAGACGTGGAGGCTGGGGAAAAGCATTGATGAAGCGAAGCCTCGATGAGGTCCACGCGGCGTGGAAAGGTGAACCGATTCGCATTTCTGCCCAGCAATATCTAGAGGCGTTCTACTGCAGTTTCGGCTTTACGACGGTGGGCGAGTCTTACCTCGAGGACGGCATTCCCCATGTCGCCATGACCCGGCCTGCAGGCCCGGCTTGACCTGTCTATCTTCGCCGCCATGTTGGACCAACCGTGTGCTTCGGTGGTGATTCCCTGCCTCAATGAAGCGGCCCATATCGGGGCTTGCTTGGATGCCCTTGCGCATCAAGATGGGATTGAGAAGGGTTTTGAAGTGCTGGTCGTAGATGGGGGCAGTGACGATGGTACCCGGGAGATTTTGGATGCGCGTGCCGCCGGCGAAGACTGGCTGCGTGTCTTGGACAATCCCGATCGGATCACCCCCATCGCCATGAACACAGGGATCGCTGCGGCGCGCTCTGAGGTGGTCATTATCCTGGGGGCACATGCCGAGGTTGCTCCGGACTTTGTGCGGCGGAATTTGGAAGCCTTGAGGGCACACCCAGAATCCGGATGTGTGGGTGGCATTGTGGAGCAGGTGCATGGCGATGAGTTGAGCCGTCGGATAGGGTTGGCCTTGTCTTCTCCATTTGGTGTGGGCGATGCACGCTTCCGAACAGGGGGTGCCACAGGACATGTCGATACCGTGGCTTTTGGCGCATACCGAAAGGCTGTGTTGGATGAGCTGGGGGGCTTTGATGCTTCTTTGGTGCGCAACCAGGACGACGAACTCAACTACAGGTTGACGGAGTCCGGTTGGCGCATTTGGTTTGACCCCAGAATTCGGTCGACCTACCATGCCCGTTCCAGCTTTGGTCAGCTGTTTCGCCAATACCGGCAATATGGATTTTGGAAGGTGTTCGTCAACAAGAAACACCTGACGGTGACGACTTGGAGACAACTTGCGCCTGCTGCCATGTTGATGGGGACCGCCGTTCTTACGGCATTGTGCCTCTGGCACTGGTTGGCCCCAAGCGGGTTTGCCTTTTTGACATTGGCGCTCCCTGCCTTGGCCACGCTTTGGGGTATGTGGGTGTTGGGCGCTTTGACGGCCATGGCTTTGGGCAGTGTGCCTCTCACCGATGTTCCGGGGGTGCTTCGGACTTTTTTTGTGCTGCACATGGCCTATGGTTGGGGCTATTGCGAAGGGATTTGGCGCTTGGTGCTGTTGCGCCGTCCACCAACGGCTGAATTCAAGTCATTGACCCGATGAAGGACTTCCTGATTCACCGCGCTGAATCGTGGGCATGGCGGGCAGTGATGCCGGCCTTGATCCTCGGGGGCAATGTGGCGGGATTCACCTTGTTTGTCATCGCCATACTTCGAACCGCGGCATGGTGGCAGAACCACCGTGAAGTGTCCTGGAAGTGGGGGCGTGGGTCCTTTTGGTGGATCTCTTATTTCGGACTTCAATTGATTGGAGGACTGTGGTCGAGCGACCTCGATGCATGGAGGTTGAGCTTGGAAGTCAAGTCTTCGCTGTGGTTTTTGCCGGTGCTCTTGGCCATGCCAGGCCGCAGGGTGGCCCGTGATTTTTGGTGGTCGCTGGGTTGGTCGGTGACGGCCTATTTGTGCTGGCGCATGTTGCGGGCGGGCTGGCACCAAGTGGTCCTCAACAGCAATTTAGAGTGGCGGTACGCCCGCTTCTCAGGAGATGTTCACCCCACCTACATGAGCTTGCACTTGGCAGCGGCTTTTTTGGGCTTGGGGAGCCAATGGGGCCAAAAAATGAAAGCCCCTTTTTTGTGGGGTGTGACGCTGCTTTTTGCCGTTTCGTTGGGCATGCTTGGTTCCAAAGCTGGCATTTTGGCGGCTCTGCTTGTCGCCGCACTTCGCTTGTCTATGATGTGGCCAGTGTGGAGGGGAATGACCTGGGGAAAACTGTCTGATTCCCTTCCTAAAGGGGGTGTCAGATGGAGTGCTTTTGTGGTGCTGGTGCTGATGACTTCATGGGCCATGGCAGGCAACAGGTTTGCAGAGTTAAGCAGTGCTTCGGCGGTGATGACCGATGCGCAGGCGCCAGTGAAAAGCAGTTCAGCTGGACGCGTGATGGTCTGGCAGACGTCATTGGAGATCATCGGTTCACATCCCTTTGGGGTCGGGACGGGCGACGTTGTCCCGGAATTGATGCGCCGGTACGATCGGGATGGCTTGACTTACGCATCTGAACGCCGCCTCAATCCTCACAATCAATGGTTGCAAGCGGGTGTGGCCTTCGGGTGGCCCGGCATTGCCGTGTTGACGGTGGCCTTGTTGGCTGGCTTGCTGCAGGCATGGAGGACCGTCAGTGGGGGATTGTTGCTTTGTGTCGTGCTGGTCATGCTCCACGCTGGTGTGGAGTCGGTGTTGGAGGTGCAGCGCGGAGTGGTGTTCATCATGTGGATGCTGATGGTTCAGTGGCCTGTGGCGGGTAAAACCTAGAGCAAGCCATAGGGCAGGAGCCTTGGGCCTTACCTTGATGGACTCCGTTCATCATGTTCAATCACATTGTCCACCCACCACCGACCCCACAAGACCTGTCGTCGGACGCTGTGATCAATGGAGCCAATCCGCTGGTGATGCGCCAACTTGCTGTGGTTTGCGGAGCGGGGAGCCGCTCTGAGCAACTCGAACGTTGGTACTTGTTTGTGCGGGATGCGATCCGCTACGATCCGTTCTTGATCAACTTGAAGCCCGAAGAAAATGCGGCTTCTCGAACGCTCGAAAACCAGAGTGGCCATTGCGTGCACAAGTCCGTCTTATTGGTAGCGGGGTTCCGGGCATTGGGTGTTCCTGCCCGCCTGGGGCTTGCGCGTGTGCGCAACCATTTGGCCACGGAATCTCTGGAGTTGAAACTTGGCACAGATGTGCTGACGCCCCATGGCTATGTGGCCTTTTGGAATGGTCAGCGGTGGGTGAAATGCACCCCCGTATTCAACCGCACGCTGTGCGAGAAACTCGGCACTGTGCCCTTAGAATGGGATGGGGAGAATGACGTGCTTTTCCAACCTCTGGACCGCAGTGGAGGCCGGTTTATGGAGTACCTGGAGGACTACGGACTGTTCAGCAGCTTGCCCACGGATTTGATCCGCACACAATTACAGGAAATGTATCCCCACGCGTTTGATGCAGCAGGGGAGTGGCAACTTCCAGCCTGAAGGAATCAGCCCTGCGTTTTTGGGGTCTCACCGCCCGTCTGTGCCTCTAACGTGGCTTTGGCCGCCGCGGCAACTGCTGCTGCCACAAAGGCCTTGAACAGCGGGTGGGGGTTGATCACCGTGCTCTTGTATTCGGGGTGGAATTGAGCCCCAACGAACCAAGGGTGTTCTGGAATCTCTACGATTTCGACCAGATTGGATTCGGGATGGGTTCCCGTAGCAATCATCCCGGCCTCGGTGAATTGAGACCGGTAGGCCTCGTTGAATTCATAGCGGTGGCGGTGGCGCTCTTCGGTTTCTGTGACACCATAAGCTTCTGCCGCCAAAGAGCCCTTCGCCAAATGACAAGGGTATGCCCCCAGTCTCATGGTGCCCCCCATGTCGGCCAAGCCTTTCTGGGTTTCCATCAAATCGATGACCGGATCTGGCGTGTAGTCTTTGATCTCGGTGCTGTGTGCTTCTTTGAGTCCCAGAACATTTCGGGCAAACTCGATCACGGCGCATTGCATGCCGAGGCAAATTCCAAAGAAGGGGATGCCATTTTCTCGGGCGAAGCGGATGGCTTCGATTTTGCCGTCAATTCCGCGAGATCCAAATCCGGGAGCCACCAAAATGCCGTGCGCTTTCCCGAGGAGTTCCTGGTTGTCTGAACCTTGCAGCTGCTCGGAATGGATCCAATTCAGGTTGACTTTGACCCCGCAAGCTGCTCCCGCGTGGGTAAAGGATTCCACGATGCTCTTGTAGCTGTCTTGAAGTTCTACATACTTGCCGACCAAGGCAATGTCCACTGAACCTTGGGGGTTTTTGTGGCGCTCCAAAAAGTTCAACCAACGGTTGAGGTTCAGCCCGGCGCGGCTGTCCACGCCAAGCTTGCTCAGAACGACTTCATCGAGCTGTTCTTTTTGCATCATCAGGGGCACGTCATAGATGGTGTCCGCATCGATGGATTGGATGACCGCTTCTTCGCCCACGTTGCAGAATCGGGCCAGCTTGTTGCGGATGCTTTTGGTGAGGTTGTGCTCGGTGCGACAGACCAAGACATCGGGCTGAACGCCAAACTCCAAAAGCTGCTTCACGCTGTGTTGCGTGGGCTTGGTTTTGAGTTCGCCTGCTGCTTTGAGATACGGCACCAAGGTGAGGTGAATGACGAGGGTGTCCTTGGGTTGCTCCCAACGCATTTGTCGCACGGCCTCGATGTAGGGCAAAGATTCGATGTCGCCTACTGTTCCACCGATCTCTGTGATCACAAAATCGTACAGGTCTCCTTCGCCCAAAATTTGGACACAGCGCTTGATTTCATCGGTGATGTGGGGGATGATTTGAACCGTGCGGCCCAAGTATTCTCCCCGACGCTCTTTGTCGATGACGCTCTGGTAGATGCGGCCAGTGGTGATGTTGTTGGCCTGTGAGGTCGACACATTCAAAAACCGCTCATAGTGCCCCAAGTCCAAGTCGGTTTCTGCACCGTCATCTGTGACATAGCATTCGCCGTGCTCATAGGGGTTCAATGTGCCCGGGTCTATGTTGATGTAAGGGTCCAGCTTTTGGATGGTAACCTTCATCCCACGGGCCTGCAAAAGTTTCGCCAGCGAAGCGCTGATGATGCCTTTGCCTAGGCTGGAAGAAACCCCTCCTGTGACGAATATGTATTTGGTGGCCTTGGCCTTTCCCGTAGTCGCATGCATACGGGGTTCTAAGGTATGCCCATTCCTCCGGAGGTGAAGGGAGAATCTTTAAACTTTTTCTCCTCGGGCCTTCACAACTGGTCGGTCAAGGATTGAACCACTTTGAATCCGCTCAAAAACTCTTTGGCCACAACGCGCAGCAGTGAATAAGCGGGGATGGCCAACATCATCCCGGTGATGCCCGCGAGGCTTCCCGCAATGGAAATCAGCAGGAAAATTTCCAAAGGGTGCGCCTTGACGCTGCCGGCAAAGATCACGGGCTGCGTAAAGAGGTTGTCGACCAGCTGGGCCAGTAGAAATACAGATCCGGCCTTGCCAAGCAGGCTCCAGATTTCGGGGAATTGCAAGTGGGTGGTGAGGATGATGCCCAATCCCAACCCTGCGCCAATCAATGGTCCGACGTAAGGGATGAGGTTGAGGAGTCCTGCAAGGAATCCAATCAAAAAGGCATTGGGGACCCCCAAAATCAGCAGGCCTCCGGTGATCACCGTTGTGATGATGGCCACCTGGGCTGCCAGTCCCACGAAGTAGCGGGTGAGGAGGGCGGTAGAATTTGTGAGGATGCGCTGAATGCGTTCGGTATAGTGGTCTGGGGTGAGTGCCTGCACAATGCTCGGGAAGAGGTTGCGGTCTTTGAGAAAGAAAAAGGTCATAAAGGCAATGCTGAACATGGCCACCACAAGGCCACTCAGCGCCGATAAGGTGCTGCCGAGGATGCCGCCTATACCAGACGGCCCCAGCACAGAAGACAAGCCCGTGCCCAATGTGGAGGCGTCGAGCCATGAGTAGGGGTTGGAGCCAGCGGTGTCCAGCAATGGCGCAAAACCTGACAGCTCCGTTTGAATGCGCTGTGCGATGCTTTGAAAGTCCAAATCCGCCACCACTTGTGCTTCAACAGCCACCAGGGGGACAAAGAGGTTGACCAACAATGCGAATCCGCCAAACATGGCCGTCAGCGCCACGAATGCCCCCAACGCAGGGCCTGGTGTTCTGCCCGCTATGTTGATTCTGTCGATGAGCTTTACAATGGGCCGGCCGATGAAACTCAGGGCGATGGAAATGATGAGGTACGCAGTGAGGTCTGAAAACCGCACCATTCCACCCACCAAGATGGCCGCGCCGCAAACTCCTGCGATGCGCCGCAATGACCAAAAGTCCGCCTTGAAGGGATGGGTGTTGCCAGTGCTTGATGGTCCGCGAAGAGGTGATTCCATGGGGGCAAATTAAGACGCGAGGGGCGCGTAATGCGTGTCCACTTTCCCGCAGTTCATGCGGATGTCACTCCACCGCTTGATGTCCAGTTTTAAATGCACCAGATCGGCAGTGGAAAGGCCCATGTATTCGCCGGTGAGCACGGTGACAAGGGCGCTGATGCCTGGGTTGTGCCCCACGATCCACAGTCCGCTGAACTGATCGCCGGTCGAGGAGGCGAGTTGGATCCACATGTCGGGCTCAGCCAGGTAGCCCCGCTCTTCGATTTCTATCGAAGGGATGCGTGTGTGGCCTTGGTCACTCCAAACTTCGGAGATCAGTCCTGCTGTTTGAATGGTGCGGATGGCGCTCGATGCGATGAGCCGATGGGTTCCAGAAGGGTGAATCCGCTTTCCTTGCTGTATGCAGTCTTGCCGGCCCTTTGGAGTCAGTGCGCGGAGGTGGTCAGGCATTGGCCTGGATCCGTTTTCGGCCTGTCCATGGCGCATCAAAAACAAGTCTTTCATGTTGGTGCAAGTTGAATTATTTCTTCGAGTTACCCATTCGGCTTTAGACGCATGGCTAAATAAAAATTTAGTCATGCCTAAATAAAGAGATTGGACGGCCTTAAATTTGCTTTATGCTCACGGTTTCTGTGGAGAATTACCTCAAGGCCATCCTTCATCTTCAGGTGGAGGGAGACGACCTCGTGAGCACAACGGCCATTGCCCAAAAAGTGGCTTCAACGCCTGCCAGCACATCGGCCATGTTGGCCAAGCTGGGCGAACGGGGCTGGCTCGAGCACCAGCCCTATCATGGTGTTCGGTTGACCAAAAAAGGGCACAGGGTGGCCATGGACATTCTGCGCAGGCACCGCTTGTGGGAGTGTTTTCTGGTGGACCATTTGGGGTTTGAATGGGACCAGGTGCACGAAATCGCAGAGGAATTGGAGCATGTGGGCAGCGTGGAGCTGACCAACCGGTTGGACGCCTTTCTCGGTTTTCCCAAATTGGACCCACACGGTGACGTGATTCCCGGGCCCAACGGCCGTTTTCGATCAGTGGCAGCGCGAACCTTGCTCACCGAGGCGCCACGCAACCTGGAGTTGGTTGTGGTGGGCGTTGTGGATGGTGGAGATGCCTTTTTGCGCCATTTGGGGGTGCTTGGAATACAGCTTGGGACCCGCATGACAGTGCTCGAGCGTCTTTCTTTTGACGGAAGCCTGCATGTGAAATACCCGGAAGAGGAGGAGGTTCAGCTGTTGGCACCGTCGGTGGGGCAGCGTCTGTGGGTGGATCAGAGCAGTCCGGCCCCAGAGATTCTGTTTCCCGAAGAAGAAGACCTGCAATAAAATGGAGCGATTGTATGATGCGCTGATGGGTCTGGACCCGGTTGTCGCAGCCTTAGTGGCTACGACGTTTACTTGGCTGATGACAGCGGCGGGTGCCTCTTTGGTGTTCTTTTTCAAGACATTACACCGAAAGCTGCTCGACGGTATGTTGGGCTTTACCGGAGGCGTGATGGTGGCGGCGAGTTGTTTTGGATTGCTGATTCCTGCCATGGACATGACCGGCGGCGAAGGGTGGGAGAATGTCATGCCTTCTGCTGTGGGGTTTGTGGTTGGGGCGCTTTTTCTCTATGCGCTCGACAAGCTGACGCCTCACCTGCACATCAATTTCGACCGCAGTGAGGCCGAGGGGCCGGAAACGGATTGGCACAGGACCACTTTGCTGGTGTTGGCCATCACTTTGCACAACATTCCCGAGGGGTTGGCGGTAGGGGTGCTCTTTGGTGGCGCAGCTGCCGGCATCGAGGGTGCTACGATTGGCGGGGCTGTTGCCCTGGCGATCGGCATTGGCATCCAAAACTTTCCCGAGGGCATCGCCGTGAGCATGCCCCTGAGGCGTCAGGGCGTATCCCGTGGACGTTCTTTCTGGTTTGGGCAATTGAGCGCCATTGTGGAGCCTGTAGCGGGCGTTGTGGGTGCCATTGCGGTATTGAGCATCCAGCCGTTGCTTCCTTATGCCTTGGCCTTTGCGGCAGGGGCCATGATTTATGTCGTGGTGGAGGAGGTCATCCCTGAAACCCAGCGCGACAAGTTCACGGACATCGCGACCCTGGGCTTCATCGGTGGGTTTGTGCTGATGATGGTGCTCGACGTGGTGCTGGGATAGCGCCTTGGGGGGTCGGTCACAGAGAGAGGGCCTGTTCGATCGTCCCTTGCAAGTCAGCGCCATCGAACCGGCCTGAGCTCATCAGCAAAAAGACGGTATTGGGTGCTGCGGCATCTTTCACAGCGGCCATCATTTCTTCTGCGGTGTTGCATGTGCCCATGTCTGAGCGCTCAAAAGCAGCGTGCACGTCTTCGGCAGAAAGCGGGGGCAGCCTTTTGTGTTTGAGCACATCGGGCGACCAGCACACCCAGGCCTCATCTGCAGCGTCCAACGCCTTGGAATACGTCGGCAGAAATTCGGGATTTAAGCTGGAAAATGTGTGGAGCTCCAGCATTGCAATGACCTTTCGTTCAGGGAATTGCCCCTTGATAGAGTCTGTGGTGGCCTTGACCTTTGAGGGCGCATGGGCAAAGTCGCGAAATACAGTGCAGCTGCCATTGGGAAGGTCGATGTCGAGCTTGCGTTCCAGTCTTCCGGCGGCGCCAGTGAATCCTTTTACAGCCCTCAGGAATTCAGCATTTGAAATCCCCCATTCTGCGCACAGGGCCATGGCGCCGACGGTGTTGAGCGCATTGTGGGCGCCAATCGTCCCCAAGGGATGAAGGCCGCTTTCCAGTTGCAGTGTAAGCGTCCCTTCGATGACGCTGTGCTCGGGGACATTGTAGGGTACCGAAATGAGGTCTGGTCGTTGAGGCAGGACCTCGTTCATGACCTTTTGCAGTTCAGGGTCGCCTTCAAACCAAACCACGCTCCCGCCGGGCTCCATGCGGAGCAAATACGTGACAAACTGGGCCCGGTAATTTTCGGGATTGGGGAAGACGTTGATGTGGTCCCAGGCCACGCCCGTGAGGATGGTTAAGTGGGGTCTGTACCAATGGAATTTGGGCGTTAAATCCATAGGAGAGCTCAGGTATTCATCTCCTTCGAGCAAGATGTCGCGCGCCCCAGTGAGCTGCACCATGCGGTCAAAGCCAGCAAGCTGCGCGCCCACCATAAAGTCCGTTGGTCGATCCAGTTGGTCTAGAACGTGGAGCAGCATGGCGGTGATGGTGGTTTTGCCGTGGCTGCCACCGACCACAATCCTGCGTTGCCCTTTGGCGATGTCATAGAGGTATTCCGGATAGCTGACGACTTTGATTTTGAGGCCGTTGGCCTTGGCCAGTTCAGGATTGTCTTTACGCGCGTGCATGCCCAAAATCACCACGTCGAGCCCTGCATGGATGCGTTCTGTATGCCAGCCCATGACTTCGGGCAACAAGCCTGAAGCTGCCAGTCTGCCCTTGCTCGGGTCGTGAATGGCGTCGTCGGAGCCTGTGACGTTGTGCCCCAGGTCGTGCAGTGCCAGCGCGAGGTTGTGCATGGCGGCTCCCCCTATGGCGATGAAGTGGATGTTTTGTGGCGTCATGTCGGTTCAATGGAATGGGGGCGGAAATACAGGCGTGCGGCTGCTGTGGTGCAAGGGACCGGACCGAGCAGCGCTGCCAAGTAGGGGCCGGCCCATGGGATGGCCATGATCATAGAAAAAATGGCGCCCAATCCCAGCAGGTGGCCCCGTTGTTTCCAGCCGGCGCGGATGGAGTCCTTCCAGTCCAGGCCTCCTTGCTCATAGACCGCATCATAGACGGCTGCGCCAAAGAAATATGCGCCGACGGTCCAAGAGGCGGCCAGCAATACGGGGCCTGCCACGATCATAAGAGGGCCGAGAAAAAAGGCCGCCGTCAACCCCGATATCCAAAGGGCGAGCCCCAGGACGAGTTCCATCAAAAGCAGGACGATCGAGATTCTTGCCCCGCGTAGGATGTCGCGCAACAACCCGCTCCAAACAAAGGAGGTCACTTGTCCAGTCTCCGCACCCTTTACATCGGCTGCGAGTGCGCTCATTATGGGCGCCATAATTGTGATTAACAAATATTTAGTCACCTTTACTTTAAGCCATAGTACAAGTAAAATGACGGCCCATTCAATCAGCCAATCCGCTTGCGAGCTCGCCCAAATGAGGACCGAATTCCACCCATTGCTTAGGCTTGATTCCGCAGAATTTGTGCCGGTCCAACTGCCGTTTTCCAGCATTTGGTGAAGGCCCGTTTGCAGGGTTTCAGTGAGCCACCTGGAAAAGAAAATGCCCGCTGCGGCGAGGCCGAGAATCACAGCGGGCCCTGCAGCGTGGTAATGGCGCAAGCCTTTCTGCTTGAGGTAGCCAAAGCTGCTCCACCACATGGGGAGGGCTTGAAAGGCGTTGCGGAGAGAATGGGCTGAAGTCGGTGAGGCCACGGCTCCAAGTTCGGAAGCAAGCGCTTAGGCTTTGCCAAACCTTGCGCCAACTTCCGACAATGCGTCGAAGAAATCGGGATAGCTTTTGGCGATCGCTTCCACGCCTTCAATTTCGATGGGGGCGCCAGCCAGTCCCAATACCGCGGCTGCCATGACCATTCGGTGGTCGCCACGTCCGTTTAAGGTGGCAGCTTGAATGGGGCCGGGCCGCACAGTCAAGGTGTCTTCTTCGGTATTGAGGTCGATTTGAATGCCAGCCTTGGCGAATTCTTCTTGGAGGGCCGTTCCTCTGTTGCTTTCCTTGTGTTCGAGGCGGTGAAGTCCGGTGAGCACGGTTGGGCCCTTACAGAATGCTGCAAAGGCAGCCAGAGGGGGGAAGAGGTCCGGGCAATGTGTGGCGTCAAATCGGAATCCTTTGCGCCTTCCGCGCTCCACCCGGATTCCGGTGTCTGTGCGCATGAGCTTTGCTCCGCTGAGCAAGAGTGCGCCTGTTACGGCTTGATCAGCCTGTGTGGGTTGGTTCCCCAATCCATCGACCTCCAAAAAGGGTTCTCCGCACAAGGCCGCAAGAATCAATAGGAACGCTCCTGCGCTCCAGTCGCCTGCAATGGTTTCGTCAAACGGCTGGTAGGTTTGTCCTCCGGGTATGGAGAAGCGCTGGTAGTCTTCGTGGTGTATGGCAATGCCAGTGGCGTTCAGTACCTCCAAGGTCATGTCCACATAGGGCCTGCTTTTGAGGTCAGTGACTTCCAGCACTGAATCCGCTTTGGCGCAGGGCAGTGCCATGAGCAGGCCTGTTAGAAACTGGCTGGATATGCTGCCGTCTAGGGTGGTCGTTCCGCCCTTCAGGGGGCCGTGAAGCTCAATGGGGAGGCGTCCGTCTGTCAGGCGCGCTGTAGCGCCCAATGCCGAAAGAGCGTCTGCCATGGGCTGCATGGGGCGTTTTTGCAGTGTGCCTCCACCCATCAGTTTCAAAGGGGTGCTTGCCAGGGCGGCAATGGGCGAGAAAAGGCGGATGCCCAGCCCACTTTCTCCGATGTGGAGGGCATCGGTGCGCGGGGAGAGTCCACCGCGCATCCTCAAGGCCTCCTGTCCAATCTCAATGTCGGCCCCAAGGCCAGCGGCCACTTCTGCGGCCGCCATGCAGTCCGCAGCATCTGAAGGGCGCCGTATCCAGCTTTCTCCTTTGGCGAGCAATCCAGCGGCCAGCAGGCGTTGCATGTGGCTCTTGGAGCCGGGCGCTTCAATGCGTCCGCTCAAGTCCGAAGGGTGCGCGATCAAGTTCATGCCTTGTGGACCACGTAGAGCGTTGCAATGCCGCCCGTTAGTGGGTGCAGCTCGCAGTCTGCGTATCCGCAACCGATCAAGATGTCCCGCATCGCATCGCCTTCAGGAAAGGCTTTGACGGATTCAGGCAGGTAGGTGTAGGCTGAGGCGTCTTTGGAGAACCACTTGCCCAATGTGGGCATGATGTAGCGGAAGTAGAGCCAGAAGATCTGCTTCATGGGGAACCACTTGGGCTTGGAAAACTCCAAGATGTAGCCTTTTCCACCCGTTTTGAGGGTGCGCAGCATCTCTTTCAGGCCGGCTTCGAGGTGCTCGAAATTTCGAACGCCAAAGGCCACCGTAAAGGCGTCAAATCGACCGTCTTCAAAAGGAAGGGCCTCGCCGTCGGCCAAGACCAAGTCGACGCGGCCGTCCTGGCCTGCGCGGGTGACTTTTTGTCGGCCAATGTCGAGCATGCCCGCGCTGATGTCCACGCCGACCACCTTGATGTTCGCGTCCCTGTAAGCGGTGCCAATGGCAAAGTCCGCAGTGCCAGTGGCCACATCGAGCACCTCGTTGGGGTCTTCGGCGAGCAGCATCCTTATGGCTTTGCGTCGCCACAGTTTGTCGATGCCGAGCGAAAAGAAGTGGTTGAGGAAATCGTAGCGGTGTGCGATGTTATCGAACATGCGCGCTACCTGCGCTTTTTTGGCGGCTTCGTCCTCGTATGGTTTGATTGGGGTACCCATTTGTTGGTGCAAGCTCGCCCTTATCCAACCATCGTGTGGCCTTCGGGGTATTTGTAGTTCCTGCTGACGACTGAGCGTGAAAAAGCGAAGGCTACAGTCAGCGTTCCGACGCGTCCAACGATCATGCTGGCGATCAAAATGCCACGTCCTACGGTGCTGATGTCGGCCGTGATGCCCGTGCTTAACCCCACGGTTCCCAGTGCACTGACTTGTTCAAAGAGCAATTGCAAGAACCCCCTGTCGGAAGTGGCGAGGATGTGAGGTTCAGAAATGCACAGCGCGAACGTTCCAAGCAGATTGCCCACGATAAAGAACATCAGAATGCCCCAAGCGCGGCTGCGCAGGGCGGCTCCGATGGTCCGTTGGTACAATTGAGGATGCTGCCGGCCCCGAATCGTGCCCATGACATCGGCGATCACAACGGCAAAGGTGCTGGTCTTGATTCCGCCACCGGTCGAAGAGCTGGAGGCACCTATGAACATCAGGATGATGAGCATGAAGAGCATGGGCGTGCCCACCATGCCCATGTCGACGGTGTTGAAGCCACTGGTGCGGGTGGCGCTTTGGAAGACCGCAGTGGTGATGCGCCCCGTCCAGCCCATGTCGGCGATGGTGCCGCCTTGGCCCGATTCCAAGAGGAGGTAGGCGATGGACCCTATGGCCACCAGTCCAATGGAGTAGTAGAGGGCAATTTTGGTGGCAAATCCAATGCGCCGCCAAGGCTTGGCCATCCGGTCTCTGAGGTTGTCTTTTCCAAACAGGTCAAATACGGCGACCATTCCCAAAGCTCCGAAGAACACGAGGAGGGTCACGGTCCAGTGCACGAGCCAGGCGCTGGAAACCCGCGCATCGGCCAATCCATCTCCAAACAGTGAGATTCCGGCGTTGTTGAATGCGCTGATGGAGAGGAAAATGCTGTTGAATAGCCTGTCGCCCGTGCCATCGAACAGCTGTCCCGGCCAGAAAATAAAGAGCATCAGAGCGCCGACCAGTTCTATGCCAATGCTCCACATGATCACGCGCCCCAGCATGCCACGCGTGCCCAAAATGGAGCCGCGGTTCACGAAATCCTCGATGACCTCGTGCTGTCTTACACCTACGCCAAACCTTGCCAGTACTGCGATGAGGGAGCCAAACGCAATGATGTTCAGGCCGCCCAGTTTGATGAGCACCATCAGGACCACGTGGCCTTTGTGTGTGAAAAACGTCTCTGCGTTTTCGATCATCAGGCCGGTGACACAAGTGGCGCTTGTGGAGGTGAACAGGGCGTCAAAAAAGTTCATTCCCAAACCATCGGTGGTCATCTCGGGAAGCATGAGAAGCCCTGTTCCCGACAAAATCAGAAAGAGAAAGGAGAGGATGAACAGGGTAGCGGGGTGGAACCTGAATTTCGGCAAGGTGCGCGCCCTGTCCGACAGCTCAATGATGAGCACAATCAGGAAATAGGCCTGCACCAGCCATACGGTCCAATCTTCCACGGATTCTATGCCCAAGGGAGACAGTGCCCTGCCCAAAAACACTTTTCCGGTGAGCATGTCGCTGAACCCCTCGAGCACCAGTGTGCCCATCATGATGGCTTCGAGGGTATTGGCCCTCAAAAACCTCAATGGGTGGAAGTCAAAAAACCACCGGGTGAGGAAGTGCAAAATGTAGAAGGCGAACCCCGCCTTGATCACGGCAATGAGGTTCCCGGCAATGGCGGAATCCAAGGGGAACCCGTAGTATGCGATCAAGCTCGCGAATGCCAACAGGGTGACAAAGACATTCAGGGTACGGAATGCGCCCAGCACCAACTCCCGGTGGGGGTGGAGGAACACATTGACCCTTTCCCTGATGTCGTGAAGGGTCATGCTTGAATGGGTAAGCGCCGGACCTCTGCCAACAGGGTGGGGAGGTCAATCGGGACAACGCCGGGTTTTTCGCAGACCAGGCCGCCCGCGAGGTTGGCGACCTGTGCCAAGCTCCAAGCTTCTACGCCTTGGGCCAGGAGCACTGTAGCTACGGCAATCACCGTATCTCCGGCTCCGGAAACGTCGAGTATTTCCCGGGGATGTGCCGGCTGTTGCACGTCTTCTGTGCGTGTTTTCACCCTGACCCCGCGTTCTGAGAGGGTCAAGAGCACGTTTTCAGGGTTCCATTCGGCTTGCAGCCGGTTGAGCCCCTCGGTCAGTGCGCGGTTCATGGCGCCTTCATCGCCGTCTTCCCACAGCAGCCCCAGGCCGTCGCGCAGCTCTTTCAGGTTCGGCTTAAACAAAGCCACACCGCGGTAGAGGTCGAAATGCCTGAATTTGGGGTCTACGGTTACCGGGATGTTCCTCTCCCGCGCCATGCGGAGCAAGCCTTCGATGACGGTGGGGGACAGTGCGCCTTTGTCGTAATCCTCGATCAGGATGGCGTCAAATGGGCGCGCAGCCAGCACAGAGGCCAGTTGTTCTAGGAACTGCTGGGAGTCCTCTGCATTGAGGTCGCCATCGTCTTCTTCGTCTACGCGAAGCAGGTGCTGGCCACCGCTCATTACCCTGGTTTTGACAGTGGTGCGCCGGTCCTTGAGGGCCACTACGGCGTCGGTGTCCATGCCTTGATCTTCGAGGGCCTGCTGGAGGTCCTTTCCGTCTTGGTCGTTTCCGATGGCGCCACCGACGGTTACCGCGGCGCCCAAAGCCTTGAGGTTTAAGGCCACGTTGGCTGCTCCTCCCGGCCGCCTCTCGCGCTGTGAAGCCCGCAGGATGGGGACGGGAGCCTCTGGGCTAATGCGGTCTACACGCCCCAGGAGGTAGGCGTCCACCATCAAGTCACCGACCACCAAAATCCTCAGGGCATCTGCGTTTTGCAGGGCAGCAATTGCGCGGTCACAGTCTTCTGGAGACCAGGCGTTTTGGGTGGTGTTGGTGGTGTCCATTATGAAAGTTGTCCCACTGCTTTGGCAATGCGTCTGATGGCTTCACGCAGCACCTCGTCAGAGGCAGCATAGCTGATCCGAATGCAATGTGGTGAGCCAAAAGCGTCGCCTCCAACGGTGGCAACATCAGCAGTTTCTAGTAGGTACATGGCCAAATCTTGACCGCTCTGAATGGTGTGTTCACCGTGGGACTTTCCAAACAGCGCTGCAACATCCGGGAAGATGTAGAACGCTCCTTTGGGCACGTTGACTTTGAAGCCTTCGATGCCGCGCAATCCTTCGATGACCAGGTCTCTGCGTGTAAGGAAGGCTGCTTTCATGTCGGCAGCCAGAGCGCCGCCTCCGTTCATGGCTT
Organism: Flavobacteriales bacterium; assembly: GCA_022428285.1. Taxonomy (GTDB): domain Bacteria; phylum Bacteroidota; class Bacteroidia; order Flavobacteriales_D; family Sanyastnellaceae; genus UBA8752. The sequence continues at coordinate 17,239 of JAKMCX010000068.1, read as the reverse complement.
CTGCAGTGGCTTTTTGTGAGATGCCGCTGGCACCGCTGGTGAATTGGCCTTGCAACTTGGTGCAGGCTGCTGCAATCCATTGTGGTGCTGCGATGTAGCCAATCCGCCATCCCGTCATGGCAAACCCCTTTGAGACGCCATTGACGGTTACGGTGCGTTCCATCATGCCGGGTTGTGCGGCAAAGCTGGTGTGCTGATCGGTAAAGTTGATGTACTCATAAATCTCGTCTGAGATGGCCACGGCGTGGGGGTGGGCATCGAGGACTTCAGCCAATGCCGCCATTTCTTGTGCGGTGTAAACGCTGCCAGAAGGGTTGTTGGGGGAGTTGAGCATGACCACCCGCGTGCGGTCCGTCAATGCGGCGCGCAATTGTTCGGCCGTCATTTTGAAGTCCTGTGCAATGCCGGTTTCAACTTCGACCACTTGACCACCAGCGAGGTTGACCATGTCGGCGTAGCTCACCCAGAAAGGAGTGGGGAGGATGACTTCATCGCCTGCGTCTACCAAACTCAGGATCACGTTCATGAGGCTGTGCTTGGCTCCTGTGGATACCACAATTTGCTCGGGCTTGTAGCTGAGTCCATTGTCCCGTTGAAGCTTGGCGCAAATGGCTTCCCTCACATCGGCAAAGCCTGGAACGGGCGGGTAGTGGGTGTGGTTTTCCTCGATGGCACGGATGCCTGCAGCCTTGATGGGGTCTGGTGTATCAAAATCGGGTTCGCCCAGAGAGAGGCTGATGATGTCGCGGCCAGCGGCCTTGAGTTCCCTTGCCTTGCGGCTCATGGCGATGGTGGCTGATTCGCTCAATCGGCCGAGCAGTTGTGACGTTCGCGGTTGCATGTCTGTGTTCTGTGGCACAAAATTACGGAGAGGCTCAGTCCTTTTGCCCGAACTGGGCCACCAACCATGCACCGGACCATGTCAGGAAGCCATTGACAGGCAACAGGGCGAAGCCAAAACTGAAGCCCTGAGATACGGCAAGCTGCTCGAGGGTCCATCCTGCTGCGGGCGCCAAAATGGCCACTGCGGGAATCCAGGGGTCGAGTTTGGGGTGCGGTCCAGGGTGGGACAGGGCAAAGGCGAAAAGCCCGAGAAGCGGGCCGTAGGTGTAGCTCGCGATTTTGAAAAGGGCGGCAATGACGGAGGTGTCGTTGACGGCATGAAACAAAAGGATGAGCAGGCCAACGCCTACAGAAACCCACAGGTGAATGCGCTGACGTTGGGCTTTCCCCTTGGCTGTGCCCTCGGCTTCGGCGTCCACATCCAAAAAGTCCACGCATATAGAGGTCGTCAACGCCGTGAGCGCCGAGTCGGCAGAAGACAGCGCGGCCGCCACCAGCCCCAACAGAAACAACACGGGCAAAGCGATGCCCAGCCCGCCGTCCAATGCCACCCGTGCAAACAACAGGTCGGGCTTGCCTGCTTCCATGCCCGAAGCTTCGGCATGCATCAGCAGCAGGGCCCCCAGCCCCAAGAACATCAGGTTGACAAACACGAGCACTACAGAGAAGGAGGCCATGTTGGTTTGGGCATCCTTCAGGTTGCGGCAGCTCAAGTTTTTCTGCATCATGTCTTGGTCCAATCCTGTCATACACAGTGCGATAAACGCGCCTGCAACAAGTTGTTTTACACCGTGATTGGGTGCCCCCCAATCGTCAAAAAACCACCATTGTGAGTGGCCGGAAGCAGCGATGGCGTGCGGTATGTCCAAAAGGCCCAGGCCAAGGTCTTGACCGATGAGCCACACCGCGGCGATTGCGGCCAGCAGCATGCAGGCGGTTTGAAGGGTGTCGGTCCAAACCACGGTGGCGATGCCACCTTGACGGGTGTAGGCCCAGATGGCACCCAACACCAGCACAATGAGTGCGGCCAGTCGGATCCAGCCGCCTGCAGCTCCAGTAGCTGGAAGCAGGGTTTCATTGAGCACCAGCACCACCAAATAAAGTCGGAAGGCGGCGCCAATGCTCCGGGAAAGGAGAAAGAATGCGGCGCCGGTCTTGTAGGCCTTGAGGCCTATCCTGTCGCCGAGAAAGCGGTAGATGCTGGTGAGCCTCAGGCGGTAGTAAAGCGGCAGCAGGATGCCGATGATGGCGGCGTAGCCAAACAAATAGCCGATGACCATTTGCATGTATCCAAACTGCTGGTCGCCGACCCATCCCGGCACAGAGAGAAAAGTGACGCCGCTTAAGCTGGTGCCAACCATCCCAAAAGCGACGGCCCACCAAGGGCTGCGCCGGCCACCGACAGAAAAGTCGGCCATTGAATTGCTTTTGCCGGTGCGTTGGCCAATCCACAAGAGCAAACCGAGGTATCCCAAAACGGCCAAACCGGCCCACCATTCAACATGCATGGGTCCAAGCTACAGCGTGTCGGCAAAACGGACTTCTGTTGCTTGGCGCGCCTGTGTCCCAATTGGGATAAGGGTTGGTGTCAGGCGCGCAGCAAGACCCAAATGCCAATGAGGACCAGAAATACGGCGAAACCCGATTTCAGATTGCGGTCAGAGGTGGCGGCCTTGAGTTTCTTTCCCACCATCATGCCTCCAGCGATGAGCACGAGGATGTACAGCAATGCGGTGGGCGAAACGGACACGCCCCTGCCGAGATAACCCACGAGGGCTGCGGCAGATTGCAGGGCGACAATCGCGAGGCTGCCTTTGACGGCTTTCTTGATGGGTGTGGCCCAAAACAAGCTGAGTGTAGGGGCAATGAAGATGCCTCCGCCCACGCCAATCAAACCACAGATGACCCCGGTCAGCAGCGCTGAAGCGCTCAGGGCAATGGGGTTTTTCCGGCTAAAAGCGGCTTGGTTGATGGGGAAAAACATCAAGGTGGCTACCGTCAGCGTAAAAGCGCCAAACACGGTCATTCTGACGCTGTCCGGGGTGATCGGGGCCAGCAAGGACCCCGAAATGGCGGCTGTCGGAAATGACAGCAGCGAAAACGTGAGCACGGCTTTCCAGTCAATGGAGCTGCGCTCTTTGAATGTTTTGATGCCCGTGTTGATGCCAATGGTGAGCAGGCTCAGGAGCACGGCTTCGTCCAGGGGGTAGCCCGCGACTTGGGTCAAATAAGGGATTAAAATGACGGCGCCTCCTCCTCCAAACATGGCAAGGGCAATGCCCACGCTGAGGAGGACGGCAACGTCTAAAAGGAGCATGTACGTTTCCATGACGGTCTCTGGGGCTATCAGTGATGGGCCGTTGCCTGCTCCGTTTCTTGGAGTCCTTGAATGTGCTTGAGTTGGCGCTTTCTGGGCTCGTCGACTTGGGCCTTGCTGTCTATTTCAGGTTTGAAATCAACCTCGGCTTGTGTCAGTGCGCGGGATGGAAAGATGGGGGTGTATCCAAAGGTTTCCATCACCGAGGCGCAGCTGTTTTCTACGATGTCGATTTCGTTTTGTGGGAGTTCGTTTTTCCAAGCCTCAATCCTGTTGTGCAGCACAGGCTTGGCCAGATTGCCCCACAGACCGGGGTTGGCGATGGCGGCTTTTTTGGCTTCGCTGGAACCGTGGTCGTCGAGCATTTCTGAACTGAAGGGGACGTTCAGGAAGGAGCACGCGCGTTTCAACTCGGTTTCGGGCTGCAGCATGAGTTGCTCGTAGGTCAAGGTGATCAGTGGGATCTCCTGCGACAAAGCGGTTACCCTGCGGTGATAGTCGGCCCATTTGAGGGCGCTGGCATGCGGGGTTTGGGGGCCCCGGGGTGTGCCTCTGGCGCTGTTCCAAACGGCCCTCGGATCTCGGATCAAATGGATGAATGCCGTGTCTTGAAAGCCGTCTTTGTAGCGCTCCACGATTTCCAAGTTGTCGGGTGATTTGCACAGAATGCGGGCCTCGCCTTGGCCCGAAAGGCGCGCGCCAACATGACAAAGGGCGATCGAAATGCCCAGTGCGTCTTCGGGCAATCCGCGTTTTTTCATCTCGAGCCGCACTTCTTTTGGGCCAATGTGGTTGCCATTCGAAGCCAGTGGTCTTGGGCTCAAATTGGCGTTGTGTACCATCGCGTCCAACAACCGATTTCCGAGCAGGGCTTCCATTTTGATGAAGGCCTGGCGCGGGAGCGGCGGGTAGGGGCCAAACAAAGCCGGATTGTTGGCAGAAAGCATGGATTGGGTCTTGTTTGACCCGTGTCTCTGTGGTGCCAACATGAAGACCGTGGAAGTAGAGTACTGGAGCATGGGGAGTCAAGTTGGTTTAAAAACTTCGGAATGGGGCCGTTTTGCCCTGAGAATTCGGTGGTCAAGGAGGGGTGAAGTGGGGTGTTTTGGGGTGACAGATGTCAGCAGGGCAGATGACATGCATCAAAGGCGCGACACCGGTTAACTTCGCATTTGTGGAAATGCCCTCCCGCCTTATAGACCGCGCAGTCGATCAGATTGCAGGATTGCCCGGTGTTGGCCGCCGAACGGCCCTGCGCCTGGCCCTGCATTTGTTGGGCAGAAACGAAGAGGATGTGCGCCGGTTCACCGAGGCCATCCAGGACATGAAGGAAGGGGTCTTGTCGTGCAGCACTTGTGGCAACTTGGGTGAGGAGGAAGTGTGTTCTATCTGCTTGGATGACAGGCGTGATCCGTCTCGCATTGCCGTTGTGGAGGACCTGCGCGATTTGCTGGCCATTGAATCTACGGGGCATTTCAAAGGCCGGTATCACGTTTTGGGCGGCGTCATCAGCCCGATGGATGGTGTTGGTCCTGCAGACTTGCGGGTGGAGTCCCTCCTGATGAGGGTGGGTGATGCTGAGGTCAAAGAGTTGATTTTTGCCTTGCCGACCACCATGGAAGGCGACACCACGGCTTTTTACATCAACAAGCGGCTTCAAAACACAGAGGTTGAAGTCACCACCTTGGCTCGGGGAGTGGCGGTTGGAGATGAGTTGCAATACGCCGATGAGCTCACCTTGATCCGTTCGTTGCAGCAGCGCTTGCCGTACAGTGCGACGTCCAACAGTTCGGCACCATGAAGCTCACTGTTGTTGTGGTCAGTTTCAATGTCAAGGGGTACCTCTCCTTGTGCATATCGTCTGCTTTGAAGGCGATGGAACGCCTGGGTCAAGGGCAATCTGAACTTTTCATTGTTGATAACGCAAGTTCCGATGGGTCAGTCGATTGGGTTCGTCGTGTTCATCCAGAAATACAATTGATTGCCCACCCCGAGAACGTGGGGTTCAGTGCAGCCAACAACTTGGCCATCCGACAGGCCAAAGGAGAGTGGGTGCTCTTGTTGAACCCGGACACCATTGTGCCGGAAGACACCTTTGAACGCATCCTCGGACATGTTCAGGGCCGTCCTGAGCTTGGAGGCTTGGGGGTGCCGATGTACGATGGAACGGGGGCGTGGTTGCCAGAGAGCAAGCGCGGAATGCCAACGCCATGGGCTTCGTTTTGCCGGTTGAGCGGAGCTTGGAGAATGGCGCCCCGCAGCCAGAAACTGAACAGCTATTATTTCGGACATGTGGCCCAGGACCAAACCGCTGATGTGGAAGTGCTGAGCGGGGCATTCATGTGGATGCGCAAGGCCGCATTGGATCAAGTGGGTTTGCTGGATGAAGCATTCTTCATGTATGGCGAGGATATAGATCTGAGCATCAGGATTATAAAAGGTGGGTGGGTGAATTGTTACTACAGCGAAACGCCCATAGTACACTTCAAAGGAGAGAGCACGAAGAAGGGGAGCCTTTCCTATGTGAGGGTCTTCCACAATGCCATGCGGATTTTCTCCGAAAAGCATTTTGCAGGTGGCCAGGCGCTGGCCATGCGATGGATGATCCGGTTGGGGATCCGTCTTCGTGCAGTGTCTGCGTTTCTGCATGGTGCAGTGCAACGCCACAGCTTGACTGTGGCAGATGTGGCGCTGTCTGTGTTGCTTGGCTTTGCGGCGGTGGGCCTCCATGGGGCCACCACAGGAATGGATCACCCTTGGGTGCCAACCGTGTCTTTGGCCGTTGTTGGAGCTGTTTCCACGTGGTGGGCAGGTCGTTGGTTTGGTTCTTCGGACCGGCCCTTCCACAGGCTGCGCATTTTGATGGCTGGCTTGGCGGCATCTGTATCTGTAGTGTTGCTTTATTCGTTGCTACCTGAATATTTGAGGGTTAGTAGATTAGCGGCTTCTTTTTTGGCGGTTTTTGTGGCTTTGGGCCCCTTGGTTTTGCGGGGCTTTTTGGTGGCCATTCGGCCCAGCCGATACCGTTGGAGGACAGCCAGACCCAAGGTGACTGTGGCCGCTCCCCAGCAGGCTCAAGAGGCGCTGGTGCAATGGGTGCGTTCCTCTTATGGGAGTTCACTTGAAGTCGATACTGCCACTCCACCTGATGGAGGGGTTGTTCAGGGGCAAGACCGAGGGCGAAGTGATTTGGTACTGGTGGCTGCATCGTTGGGTGGAACGCAGTGTTTGGAAGCCATTCGCTCTGCCCGCGAGCATGCCGAAGACGTGCGCATTGTGCCCCAGGATTTGTTGCTGGCTTTGGGAGGCCTGAGGAGGGATGGAGCCCCTACGGCGAATTTGTCTTGGGGAGCAGACGGATTGGGCCGCAAAGACCGTCTGAGGACCAAACGGCGTTTGGATTTGCTGTGGGCCTCTGTTGTCTTGGTTTTGGGGCCGGGGCGGGGCAAATACGCCGCTGCCTTTTCTAGAAGCAATGCTTGGCTTGTGCTCCAAGGGCGCATGACTTGGATCGGTTTCCACGGGGGGTGGGAAGGATCGGATCGGCTTCCGCTTTTGGCCAAGGGCGCACTGTTCGCGGGCACGGGTGACCGCGCTCCGAGCAGCGAAGAGGCCAGGCGGTTGGATTTGCGACATGCTTCGGATTTTGGTTGGATGCGCGATTTGGAGTTGTTGATGAACTTGAGGATGGATTGATGTAGAGGGGGTTTTTGAGGTGTGCTGATGCGTACCTTTGCCGCTGTTCATCAAACCCCCTCCGGGCAATACATCCATGGAGATCCTTCTACCGAAAATGGGCGAGAGTGTGGCTGAGGCGACCATCATCAGATGGTCGGTCGAAGAAGGCCAGCGCGTCTCTGCAGACGAACCGTTGATTGAAATAGCGACTGATAAAGTCGATTCCGAAGTGCCAGCTCCAGAGGATGGTGTCTTGGTCAAAAAATTGGTCTCAGAAGGGGATGTGGTCCTGGTGGGCCAACCCATTGCAGAATTTGCAATCGAAGGAGAGCCGGTGGGAGCAAGTCCCGCGCCTGCTCCAGCAGCGGCAGCGCCCACCGTTTCAGAAGTTGCGACCCCAGCACCAACACCAGCAGCGGCTCCGGCCCACGACGTGGTGGCTTCACTTGAAGCTCCGCTGGCTGCTTCAAATGGCACTTCAAGCGAATCCCGCCCCGCCCGCATGAGCGGAGGGCGTTTCTACAGCCCATTGGTCAGAAGCATGGCCGAAAAGGAAGGGGTGTCTCAGTCGGAACTGGATGCCATTGCAGGGTCTGGAAAAGATGGAAGGGTCACCAAAAGCGACATGCGCGCCTATTTGGAAACCCGAGGACAGCAGCCGTTACACGCGGCATCTGCGCGGTCCCCCGTCCCGGCTCCTGCGCACACCGCCAAACCTGCATCCGCTTCCAAATCCGCTGCTCCTGCAGCGTCGGTCAGTGGTGAAGATGAAATCGTGGAGATGGACCGGATGCGAAAGCTCATAGCGGACCACATGGTCCGGAGCGTTCAGACCAGTCCGCATGTGACTTCTTTCGTCGAAGCGGATGTGACGCGCATTGTGGATTGGCGCAACAAGAACAAAAACGAATTTCAGAAGAAAACAGGGCAGAAGCTCACCTTTACTCCGTTCTTCATCGAAGCCGTAGCCAAGGCCCTGCGGGACTTCCCAGGCGTCAACGCAAGTGTGGATGGAGACCGCATCATTCTGAAGAAGGGCATACACATTGGACTGGCTGCAGCCACCCCTGAGGGCAATTTGATTGTTCCGGTGATTCGCAATGCCGACCGCTACAACCTCAATGGACTGGCCACTGTCGTCAATGACCTTGCCAACCGGGCCAGGACAGGGGCATTGAAGCCAGATGAAATCAGCGGTGGAACCTACACTGTATCGAATGTGGGCACCTTTGGCAACGTGTTTGGAACGCCCATCATCAACCAACCCCAGGTGGGCATTTTGGCGCTTGGCGCCATCCGCAAAAAGCCGGCAGTTGTAGAGACTGAGGAAGGGGATGTGATCGCCGTCAGGCAGATGATGTTCTTGTCTCACAGCTATGACCACCGTGTGGTGGACGGCCAGTTGGGAGGAAGCTTTGTGCGCCGCGTGGCGGACTATCTGGAAGGCTTTGATGCCCGTCAGTCCCCGGTTTGAGGAAAACTTGTGGATTTGTAGGACTCTACCGGCCTGAATCAGGGAGGTTGGTTGACGGATTTATTGGTCGTGGTCATCTAATTTGCGGGCGTCATGAAGCTCCGACTTTCTACCCTCGCCCTCGGGCTATTGGTTTTGGTGTCCGCCAACGGACAGCTGGACCACACCACACGCTGGCCTTCCCCTTTGGATTTGGCGGATGGATTGGAGGTGAAGTCAGAGCTCAATGTTCTGGAAACCTACACCGAGGCCAACCGGCTGATCATCGAAGAAAATTGGACTGAGGCGGCGGAGTTGATGGAGGTCCTGTTCAAAGGAGCCCCCGATAACCGGAACTTCGCATTCAAATGGGCGCTGTGCTTGCAGGCCATTCCAGGCCGAATTCAAGAAGCGGTTCCCTTGGTGCACTTGGCCGTAAATGGACCTTTTGCTGGGCGTTACAACGCCTTTTCGGTTGACGAGGTTTTGCCACCAGAAGAGGCTTTGGAGCTGGGCGTTGAAGTGCTTCAAAAGGCCTATCATTTTTCGGAGGCCAAAGCGCTGGCAGAAGTGATGGCTGAGCGTTTTCCCAAGCGGGACTTCCGCCACAAAAGGGCCTTGGAGGTCATGGAAGAATGCGACTTTGCTTCGGCCTGTGTGTTGGAGCCGGTGCGCATGGATATCACGTCGATGGACGCATTGAACAGCAATGCGGCGGATTACGCTCCCATTGTCACGCCCGACGGCAGCACGCTTTACTTCACCTCCTTCCGAGACAGAGATGGCCTTTCAAATGATGTGGGTCAAATCTTCCGTTCGCAAAGGGTAGGGTCGACATGGTCTCGGCCAATGCGTTTGGACTTGGGCACCCCGGGACGCGACATGTCAACGGTAGGCATTGTCGGTGACGATGCCGGTTTGTTGGCCTACCAAGGATACCGCAAGGAGGGGGGCATTTGGAAATTGACGCGGGATGATTACGGAGGTTGGTCTTACGAAGAAAAGTTGGGCTTCCCCATCGATTCTCGGCATTGGGAAACTTCCATGACCGAGCGGTTCGATGGCTGGGAGCGGGTTTTTGTTTCCAACCGTCCAGGAGGAATGGGTGGACGTGATTTGTACCGCACCGTGAAGCTGCCCGATGGCTCTTGGTCGGAGCCTTTGAACTTGGGCCGCAGGATCAATACCGCGGGTGAAGAGGAGAGTCCTGTGCTGAGTGCAGACGGTCAAACGTTGATTTTTGCGTCGACCGGTCATCCCGGTATGGGAGGGTTTGATTTGTACCGATGCAAGCGCTTGGACAATGGCAGTTGGAGTGACCCGGAGCACATGGGGCACCCGCTGAATACCCCGGGAAATGAAGCTGTGCTGACCATGGATGCATCTGGAAGTTCTGGCTTCATTTCTTCTGCGCGTGCTGGAGGAGATGACCTGAACATCTATCGGGTAGACTTCGTGGATGAACCCGGAGAAGAACTGGCCGTGATGATCGGCGAGGTATTGGCCTGGCAGGCCGGTGATGTGATGGAGGTCCGGTCCTTGGACCAAGGGGCCTCTGTATTTCGCGTCTTTCGGGCCAGGAAGGGAACAGGGAAATTTCTGGCGGCATTGCCACCATGCCGAACCTACAAATTCAGTTGGGTCCGCAATGGCGAGACCTTGATGGAAAGGAAAGAGGCCATTGGATGCGAGTCTGCCTATGGTGTGGGTCAAGAGGTATTGCGCTTGGATCCATTTGGTCTGGGCTCTGCTGACCCCAACGAAAACCAAAATATGGAAACGCCTGGGCCAGATGTGCTTGAAGAGGCCACCGATGCACAGGCTGTTGCTGCTGCTTCAGAAGGGGTTGGAAGTTCGAGAACTGAGTTGGGAGGAGGTGATGCTCAATCCGCTGAAAAACAGGAGTCCACGCCAACCTTGGTCAACGACATTTCAAATGCTCCAACGGGCAATGCTGCCCCTGTTGCTCCAGATGAAGAGGGGTTGAGTGAGGCCAGCGAAGAGGGAGGCGACACAGAGGAACCAACGCTGGAAGAACCAGCAGGAACTGTCCCAGAGGCCATTTCGCCTACAGCGCCTGTGACCATGCTCGAGTTCGCAGCCGTGGAAGAGCGCATTGAGTTTGGCTACGGCCAATACATGTCCAAGTCCGGTTCACGGGAATTGGTCAGCATGGCGCTCAGCATTGCGGAGCGCAACAACGCTGGTGAAGTTCCCATCTTACAAATTGAGGGTTCTGCTTCATTTGTGCCTGTCAGAAATAAAAGGGCTTACGAATCCAATGAGCAACTGGCCAAGATGCGGGCGGAGAAGGCCCGTGATGCCATGATTATGGAGCTGGCGAAACGTGGCCTTCAGGTGGGCATCGATTACCAAATCGTCTTGGAATGGGGCGTGGCAGGTCCAGAATACAAGGGCGATGCGGTCGAAGCTGCTCCCCGTTACAAGAATTACCAATACGCGAAGTTTTCATTGTCGCGCACAATGGTAGAGATACGCGGCTGATCCTTCTCATCTTCGCGGAATGGAGCGCATCGATCTACCCATTCAACTCGACCGGCCTTTGGTCTTTTTTGACCTCGAAACGACCGGAACGGATGTAGCCAAAGACCGCATTGTGGAAATGGCTTTCATCAAAATTATGCCCGATGGCCAATGGCAGGTTCGGCCAGACAAGGAGCAAGGCCAGGGCCGATTGCTGATCAATCCTGAGATGGCCATTTCGGCGGAATCTTCCGCTGTGCATGGCATCACCAATGAGGATGTGGCCGATGCACCGACGTTTGAATCCCTTTCTGGAAAGCTCTTCCGCTGGTTGGAGGGGTGTGACCTCGCAGGTTTCAATTCGAACCGCTTTGATGTGCCCTTGCTGGCCGAGGAGTTTTTGCGCTGCAACATCGCGTTCAAAGTGGACGACCGCCACCTGGTCGATGTCCAGAACATCTTCCACAAGATGGAGCAGCGGACACTGCGGGCATCGCTGAAGTTTTATTGTGACGAAGCATTGGATGGTGCGCACGAGGCCTTGCCCGATGTCGTGGCTACGCTCAAGGTGTTTGCAAAGCAGGTGTCCCGGTACAAAGACCACACTGTGTTGGATTCCTTGGGAGAAACCGTGGGGCCTTTGCCTCAGAATGTTCCAGAAATCGCTGAATTCGCCAGGCGCGGGCGCAATGCGGATTTGGTGGGCCGCTTTGTCTTCAATGACAATGACGAGGTCACTTTTAATTTTGGAAAGTACCGCGGTGTGCTGCTGCGGGATGTGCTTCAGCGCGATCCCGGGTATTATGGATGGATGATGAACGGAGACTTTCCGCGCTACACCAAGCTGGTCTTGAAAGAGGAGATGGAGGCCATGAAGGCTGGAGAATGACGCAAGGCCGCATCGCCGTTCTCGTTTCAAACGACCTCGCTTTTGACCAACGGGTGCGCAAGACCTGCGCCACGTTGATGGATGCTGGATGGGAGCCTGTTCTCATCGGACGCAGAATGTCGCGGGGTGCCCCGCTCAGCATAGACCGTCCTTATGTGAGCCGCCGGATGTGGTTGGGATTTCACAAGGGGCCAATGTTTTATGCAGCCCTCCAATGGAAGATGTACAGGGCGCTTAAAGCGCTTGACCGCGAGGGGGGAGTGACAGCAGTGTGGGCCAATGATCTGGACACGCTTTGGCCAGCTTTGAAGGCGGCCCGGAAATTCGGATGGCGCCTCGCTTACGACAGCCACGAGTGGTTTACGGAAGCAGAGGGACTGCAGGGCAAGCCCGGGCGCCGCGCGGTGTGGAGGTGGTGGGAACGCAGATGTTTCCGGGGGATTGATCGGATGTTGACCGTCAATTCAGCCATTGCCGAGGCCTACAAGACCGGGTACGGCGTTTCCGTTGATGTGGTGCCCAACGTACCGGAAATGTCGGCGTTGGCCGAACCATTGAGCCGAGAATTTTTGGGCTGGCCTGAAGGTGAGCCCGTGTTGTTGATGCAGGGGGCGTTTATGGACCGCGACCGAGGCGCTTTGGATGCGGTGCGCGCTCTGGCTCTTTTGGAACGGGGGCACTTGGCACTGATTGGGGCTGGCCCTGAACATGAAGCTGCACCTGCCTTGGCCGAAAAGCTGGGGGTTCGTGACCGCTTGCACATCCACGAGAGAATGCCCTTTGAACAGCTGAGGCGCTGCACCCCAGCGGCCGATGTCGGATTGTCGTTGGACCGTTCAACCGTTGGCAACTTTAAATTTAGTCTACCCAACAAATTGTTTGACTACCTGCATGCAGGCATTCCTGTGGTGTGCTCGGATTTGCCGGTAGCGGGCCGCCTGGTGCGTGAAGAGGAAATTGGAGAGGTGGCCGCAGCAGCGGTTCAAACCGACGCCATTGCTGTTGCGGTGGCTGACGCCGTGAAGCGGGTCTTAGAGCAAAAGCCAGAACGGGATCACCTGTTACAGGTGGCCCAACGGTATCATTGGGGCGCGCATACAGACAAATTGTTGGCGGCCATTCACGAGGTTCACTGACCCGCTCCTTTCCAACGGGACTTGAACCGAATCCAAAGGGGCTGACACCATTTTGCGGGTCCTGGTCGCAGCAACTGCGCCTTGAGCTGACGTTCTTCGGCGTAGAGTGCCGGATCGAATTGACGGGAAACACCGCCGGGGGCGGCACTGACCCAATCTTCACCTGGATTCCATTTCGCTTTCACCCCCGATTGCCACAGGACAAGGCTCAGCGCGTAGTCACCAAGGACCGGGTAGTCCAGAGAGAAGCCGCCTTGTTCGCGCAAGAGTTCGGTAGGGTACGCCATGCCTTGGTGGTGGCAAACGTTGCGCCAGCGCAGACCGCTGTCCCAACGCGGCGCATAATGTCGCGGCACCTTGGGTTCGGCATCAGGGATGCGGACGCCACCTATTTCGAGGGCGCCATTGGCCGGTTCCCACCGGTCTAGTGCACGGCTCAGTCCTGCCAGTGGAATGTCGCCAGCACCCAAAAACAAGATCCGTTGGCCCAAAGCACGCTGTGATAGGCGGTTCATGGCGTCATAAATTCCTTCGTCCGCTTCCACAAAGCACATCGGGCGAAGGGGGTGCGTGGAGGTGAGGTTTCGGATTTGGGGTGCTTCACTGCCCACCTGCACCAAGACCTCAATGTCTTCGTCGGCGAGCACGCGGTGAATTCCGTCGAGGGTGCGCCGCAACGGAATGAGGTGTGCATCGCCCAGGACGGGGATGGCCAAGGTCAGCATGGGGGAGTGGCTCATGTCCGCATTGTGGATGCGGTGACCTCTTCCAATTGGCCTGCGGCGCATCGAAGTATGCGGCCCGGGTGTCGTTGTAGGATGCCGTGGTTGTGTGTTGCCATGAGAACACAACGGCCATCTCGTGCCAAATCGTGTAGCAGTTCAAGAATGCCTTCGGCCGTCTCGGGGTCTAAATTTCCCGTCGGCTCGTCGGCCAGAATGAGTTCCGGAGAATTGAGCAATGCCCGAGCAATGGCCAGGCGTTGTCTCTCTCCGCCGCTCAATTCGAAGGGGCGTTTGTAGCCCTTGTTTTCCAGCCCAACGGCTTCGAGGACTTCTGCTACACGGCGTTCCCTCTCGCTGGTGTCCTTCCAATCCGTGACTTTGAGCACGAATTGCAGGTTTTCGACAGCCGTTCTGTCTGTGAGCAATTCGAAGTCTTGAAACACGATACCCAGCTTCCTCCGGAGCAAGTGCACTTTTTTCTGCTTGAGCTCTGCCAAATCCACCCCGCAAACGGATCCCTGTCCCGAGGTGAGGGGCAGTTCGCCATACAGGGTCTTAAGCAGACTCGATTTTCCAGATCCCGTCCTTCCAATCAGGTAGATGAACTCACCAGCCTTGGCCTCTAGGTTTACGTTCTGCAGCACCACATGTTCCTCTTGGAGCAAGTCTGCCGCTGTCAGGCTGATGAGGGGAGCAGTTTCCACAGGCGGTCAGTCGATGGCGTAATCCGCGGCGTCGATCTTGGGATTGACCTCAATGTCATTGATGGTCATCTTCATCTCTTGGCTTCCGGTTTTCATGGTCATTTCTCCCTCGAAGAGCAAGCCCTTGGCTTCTGTCATGGCACCGTAGTCAATGGTGATGCTCATGTCTCCGCGTGGTGTGGACTCGGTCCTTACAGCGCGGGTGCGCAATCCGGATTCTGTACTAAACCAGAGGCTTTCAGCCACAGCACCATCGCGGCGGATTTCGACGAGGTATTGGGGCAATTCATTGATCAAATCTATCCCGAGGAGTTCTGCAGAGAGTCCGTAGTCCACCAAATGCAGGAACTCCAGTATGTCGTAGTTGCGCTTGGCATCGAGCACTTTGTCGTCCTCCATCGGCGTGACTTGGCCCATGGCAGATTCGCTGCCCTTGGTGCCATCAAACCGAGAGTCTTGCATGACGTTTCCTCCGGCACTGATCCGGTTGTATCCGGCTCCTTCGTTGTAGAAAGCTTCTTCCACGACAAGTTCCATCGGACCGGCAGCCATGGTTCCAGTGGACTTCAAGCCTTTCAGCTTGGCGAGTTTTCCAGCGCCACCCCGCGCAGTGTAGTAGGCATTGAAAACATCCAATGCGGTCATGCCTTCTGGCGCAGGGTCCAACTCTCGGAGAGGTTCACCAAAAGGATCAAAGAACTCCACCTGGCCTGAGCTGGCGAACTGTGCCAAACCATCGGCGATGTCGCGGCTTCCCGCGATGGTGATGTTCATGTTGTCGGGGCGCAGATAGGTGCGGGCCACACGCTGCACATCTTCGATGCTGA
The DNA here is from genome assembly GCA_022428285.1 of Flavobacteriales bacterium. GTDB lineage: Bacteria > Bacteroidota > Bacteroidia > Flavobacteriales_D > Sanyastnellaceae > UBA8752. Next base: position 2,183 of record JAKMCX010000068.1, on the reverse strand, counting down.
CGGCGTCGAGCCGGGCGAGGTAGGTGGCGTAGTAATCTGCGGGATACCCGTAGCGATCAATGTTCAGGGCGAAGCGGGCAATGGTCTCTGGGCGCTCCAGCGACAAGGCGAAGCTGCCGTTCAGGTAGTTCTTTACGAATTGCAAAGTGCTATCGGGGGCAGGGGATTCGACCACCTTCCGGATTTCGGCGAGAAATTCGACGAGTGAGCTGTCGGTGACTTCGTTGCGAACGCTGGCGCGGGCGCTGAATCGTCCCACAAGCTTGTCCGGTCCAATGGAGCTGCGCGCGCCATAGGTATATGCCTTGTCTTCACGCAAGTTCTGGTTGAGTCGGCTTCCGAAGAATCCGCCCAGCATGGTGTTCATGACACTGACTGCGACCACATCGGGGTGGCCGGGCTTGAGGTACACCGGGAACGTGATGTCGATGACGCTTTGAACGGCACCGGGCACAGGGGCAAAGCAGACGCGGTTGCCTTGTGGGGGGACGGGACGTGCAAAACGCTCTTTATCGACTTCATTGGGGCGCCATTCGCCGAAGTATTGTTCTGCTTGTTCCTTGGCTTTTGCAGGGGTAATGTCACCGACAACCACGAGGTAGGCCACGTTGGGCTTCCACACCTTGGCGTAGTGTTCCATGAGGTCGCTCCGGGTGATGGCCTTGACGGTGGTTTCGTTCGAGCTTTCGCCGTAGGGGTGTTTGAGGCCATAGGTCATGGCCCTGGCCAATCGTCCAGAGATTTGGTTGGCATCGGTGGCGCTGCTGGCAAATCCACTCAAGGTTTGCTTGCGTTCTTTTTCCAGCTCTTCTTCAGGAAAAGTGGGGTTCATGAGGACATCCGACATGATCTCGAGCAAAGTCTCGCTGTGCTTGACCAAACATCGTCCGTTCATGCCAAAGCCAGAGGTTCCAAAGCTGGCACCGATGCGGTCTACAGCTTCGTCGATTTCTGCTTTCGAACGGGTCGATGTTCCAGCGCGCATGAGCGATCCTGCCATGCTGGTGTAGCCTGCGCGGCCGCCTTCGTAGATGGCATCTACATCCATGGTAAGCCTGTAGCTGACCCGTGGAAGTTTGTGGTTTTCGACCACGATGAGGGTCAGCCCGTTCTCGAGCTTCTCTGTGGTGTAATCGCCGAGTACGATTTCCGGTGCTGGTCCGGGTTCAGGTGCCTGCGAACGGTCTACTTGTGCGTTCAACACCAAGGGAACGAGGGCCGCAATGGCGACCAAGAGGGAAGTGAAACGGTTCATTGTGCGTTCTCGTTCATGAAGTAAAGCACGACGCGGCGGTCATGGTTGTAATACTTGACTGCGGCCGCTTGAATGTCTTCGGCCGTGACCGACATGTAGCGGTCGATTTCATTGTTGATGAGGTTGGCATCGCCGTAATACATGTGATAATTGGCGAGCGATTCCGCAATGCCCCGCATGGTGCTGTTGCCCTGGACAAAGTTGCTTTCGACTTGGTTTTTGAGTTTGTCAAGCTCGGCGTTTGAAATGCCCTTTGCTTTGACTTTGTTGATTTCGGTCATCATGGCCGTTTCAACTTCTGAAGGGTCGGTGCCAATGTTGGCCACCGCGTAAGCGATGGTTTGGCCTGGGTCTTCGAGACCGAAACTAAATGCCCCGCAGAATACGGCGAGCTCCTGCTCGTCCACAACAGCGCGGTTCAAGCGGCTGGACTGTCCACCACTCAGAGCGGTGTTCAAGAGGTCGACAGCATAATAGTCCGGTGTGCCCTCGGCAGGAATAGGATAGGCCATCAGAACCAAAGGCAGTTGGTCGTCCCCCCAGATGGTGTCGCGAACCTCTTTCATCTTTGGCGCCTCTGAAATGTCGGGACGGGGAATGTCCTTGGTGCCTTTTGGAATCGTGCCGAAGTAGGCCTCGATTTGGTCCTTGAGCGTTTTGCGGTCAAAGTCACCTGCAATGGACAGCACCGCATTGTTGGGGACGTAGAATGTATCGTAGAAGTCAGTGAATTCCTGATCCTCTGCGGCATTGAGGTGGTCCATAGACCCGATGACGGGCCAGCGGTAAGGATGCTGTTGGTAAGCGCGCTTCATGGTCTCCTCGATCAGGTTTCCGTAAGGTTGGTTGTCCACCCGCTGGCGCCGCTCTTCTTTCACGACCTCGCGCTGGGTTTCGATGCCGATGGCCTCTACCCGGGCGTGCAGCA
>JAKMCX010000054.1 GCA_022428285.1 Flavobacteriales bacterium | reverse complement strand
CGGTTGGCGGTGACGGCGACACCGACATGGTTGGAGCGCTTGCGTCCGACTTTCCACCACACGATGTCGCCAGGTTGCACCGCCTGATCGGTGGGGACGACCTTCCAGTCAGGGTGGTCGGCCAGGTAGGCGCCGATGTTGGGCACGCGGCGGTGGTCGATGTGGGTGTCGGTCGGCTTGCTGTTCTTTTTTCTGTGCTTGAATACTTCTTCCTGAAGGTCGAGCCCGCTGCAGCGCAAGGCGCGGATCACGACGTCGGTGCATACACCGGTATTCTGAGGTACGTCGCCCATGGGGTAATCGATGCGGACGTAGTCGGGGATGTACCGGACGTAATGGGGGAGTTCGGCCGCACAGCTGGCGATGCGTTGCGGGCAGAAGTCGCAGTCGACTTCTGAGGTGGGCGTGACGTGGGGCTGGTTGGCAAGTCTGACTGCAGACCGCAGGGTCTCTCCTGTATGGTCTTGGATGGCGTGGCGGGTGTCCCTGTCGAGGGTGAGGGCCGCGACCACGCAAGCGAGAAAGAGGAGGGGTAGAAAAAGGAATCGGCGCATGTTTATTCAACACGCGCCGATTCGGTCTTATTGCCGCCGGCGGTTACCATCGGATGTCAACGCAACTCTACTTTCCTATAGTTGAGTTTTATTGTATCAATCTCTGACACATCTGGCAGGTGCTCCGAAACGCTTGTTGGAGCTGATTCCAATCCCCCCAAAATTGCTGTGCCCATTGTTGTACCGTATGATGCATCCGGCCCCGCGTTGATCGTGGTTCCCCCGGATATAAGCCGATGCTCCGACCGGTGTGCTTGTCCACCAATAAATCCGACTCACATAGCTCCCTCCACTCAAACGAAGCCCAGACAATGTTGCATTGAACCCAAAATCATTGGTGCAGTTGGTGCAGTCCTGCCGTAAAAGGAACATCAAATTTTCATCGCACCCTCGTGCATCTAACAATGGAAGTTCACTCACGGGCATTCCAATGAAACTTTCAAGATCCAGCCAATCTTGATCTGTAGAGATGTGCCAACCCGAAGGACAAATGGATCGCTCGTCTTCAATGGCGTAGAAGTTGTAGATGAGTCCTTTGTAGTCATTGTTGGGATTATTGTAAATGTTTGACCATCCCGGAGTTGACATGCCAGACCATTCAATGGGGTCAGCGATCAATGGAATGGTATCGCCATTGGAAAAATGGGTGGCTCTCAAATTGGAGTTCATCCAGCAATCGGCGCCCATTTGTACCAGGCCATAATTCAATCCATCAACCAGCAGTGAGTCCGAGTTTGAACAACCTGCGAGAGTGGAGCAGCTTCCATCGTCCACATTCGCTGCAGGATTGTACTCGATGAAATCCTGCTGGGTACAGCCGGGAATACTAGGGATGGAGCAACTCCCGTCGTCAATATTGGCAGCAGGATTGTATTCAACATAGTTGATATCGGTACAACCGAATGTGGGTTGATTCCTAATGCACCTGAGGGCATACCCCACCGATAGTGTGGCGTCATCAATGTTCGCAGTGGAGTTACCTGCTTCCAATTTTAATCTGTAAGCTCCATTCGCGCTGGCGCTCGTGGATGTCCACAACATTGCTTTAGCTCCCAATCCGACAAATCCGGTCGGACCGTATCCACGTTCACCGTTGGGGCGAATGGTCATTCCCGAACTATTGTCAGCTCCGGTATTCGGACTATTCCAATGGGAGGTGCCCGATTCTTTGAGGGCTCCACCTGCAACCTCGGTGCCTCCAAGACCTGAGATTAAGTCGTTCCACTCCTCTCGACTTGGAACACTGTAGAACTGAGGACAAATGTTGCGCGAGTCAATGCCGACGTTCCAATTGTACAATAGACCGTACACCTCAGGGTCCCCATATTGACATGCACTTCCGACGGAGGTATTTAGCCACGCGTCATTGTCTTGAAGCAATGGGAGATTGTCCCCATTTAGGTACACAGTATGCCGCAAGTTCGAGTTGAACCAGCAGCGGCCATTTACTTCGACGAGGTGATACTCCGCGCCACCCATGATGAGTGAAGTATCTCCAGCACAGGGGGATACCAGGGAGTCAAGAATGTCGTCGCCATCTGTATCTACAGCGAAGTCAGGGCAATTGCCTGTGGCGTCCAAAACGTTTCCTGCGCAATCACATTCTCCTTCGGGAATATCGAAACACCCGCAATCGTAAATCGGTCCCGGGCCATTGCACACTCCGCATAGGTCATATTCCCCCTCGCAGTCGTCCACATCATCGCAAATACCATCTCCATCACTGTCGGGAATTCCTACACACGGGTCTATGGAGTCACATATGCCATCTCCATCTGAATCCACAGAACAGCTGCCCCCGCATATCCCGAGCGCATCGAGTTGGTTCCCATTGCAATCGCAAAAACCTGTTGGGATGCCTGAACATCCACAATCATAAATGGCACCTGGGCCATTGCAAACGCCACACACATCGGCTGCTCCGATACAATCGTCACCATCGTCACAGATTCCATCGTCATCACTATCCTCTGAGCAGGTTCCTCCGCATACATTCAATGCGTCAAGTGTGTTTCCATCACAGTCACAATCTCCTTCTGGGATGTCCATACACCCGCATTCATAGATGTCCCCCGGACCATCACAAACTCCACATGCATCGGAATAGAGGCATATTGCAGGATAATCCACGGTAGCTAGTGGATCGAAGTTGCATGCCACGGAATCCAGACACCCGAGCCTCAAGCCACCTTCTTCGAGTGAAATAGACATCCATTCGGGCGTGTTGTTCGCAAAACCCAAAAAGTCTCCGTTGAGTCCGGGTTGAATCAGATTCCATTCTGACCCATTCCAGTATATCATTTGTCCGGATTCAGTTCCAGGAAACGATTGAAGGATGACAGTATCTCCAACATTGACTCCTTGAGAGGAGATCAAGGAGTCTATCAGCAATTGTTGGATTTCAATTTGATTTTGCAGGGATTGGAATAACCCAGTCAATTCTTGGACTCCGAGTATGGTGCATTGGCCATCTTGAGCTACAATCCAATTGGACGTCGAGAGGAAGGCTAGAACAAAGAGCAGGCGTTTCATTTGGAGTTTGGTCTAAGTAGATATTCCAAGATGTTAGCGCGCTCTATTTTGCTCCAAATTATTATACTTAAGCAGTAAGTGTAATTTTGTATGTGGTATTTATATCATTTACAATGAGTGATTTCGGAATCGACTTCAAGTGCCTCAGAGGTGGTTGAGGATGCGTAGGACGAAGACGTTGATGACCTCCACGAGGACCAAAAGGATGTTGATCACTCGAGCTTGCTGCTCTACCGGTCGTCCATGATGTCCGTGAACAGCTCGAGCTCCTCAAAAAATCAGGGGGCGAATGTCCGAAAACGCTGCGCGCGCCGGACACTGCCCCCTGAAATTCTCTGGGCTAATACTGCCGCTCAGTACTGCGGCTCGAAGTCCATGGCGTCGAGCATGAAGGCCCACTTGTCGGCCTGCTCGTCGAGGATCTTGCTGGTGGGCTTGCCTGCGCCGTGGCCGGCGTTGGTCTCGATGCGGATCAGGACAGGATCGGCGCCGGCATGGGCGGCTTGCAGGCGGGCGGCGAACTTGAAGCTGTGGGCCGGGACCACGCGGTCGTCGTGGTCGGCTGTGGTGACCATCGTAGCAGGGTAGTCCGTGCCGTCTTTGAGGTTGTGGAGCGGCGAATAGCCGCGGAGGTTGGCGAAGTGGACATCGCTGCTGTCCGAGCAGCCGTATTCGGGGATCCAGCCCCAGCCGATGGTGAACTTGTGGTAGCGCAGCATGTCCATGACGCCAACTGCAGGGAAGGCCACGCTGGCCAAGTCAGGGCGCTGGGTCATGGTGGCGCCTACAAGCAGGCCGCCGTTGGAGCCGCCTGCGATGGCCAAGCGGTCGTTTGAGGTGTAGCCTTCGGCGATGAGGTATTCGCCCGCGGCGATGAAGTCATCGAAGACGTTCTGCTTCTTCAGCAGCATGCCGGCCTCGTGCCAGTCCTCGCCGAATTCTCCTCCACCGCGCAGGTTGGGCATGGCGTACACCCCGCCTTGCTCGAGCAGCACGATGTTGGAAGTTGAGAAACTGGGGGTGAGCGAGATGTTGAAACCACCGTAGGCGTACAGCATGGTCGGGCGCTGACCGTCCAGCTCGAGGCCCTTCTTGTGGACGATGAACATCGGGACCATCGTGCCGTCCTTGGAAGGGTAGAAGACCTGCTTGCTCTCGTATCCGGCAGGGTCAAAGTCGACATCGGGCACGTAGAACGGCGTGCTCTCGCCCGTGGCCATGTCGTAGCGGAAGATGCTCGTGGGGTAGGTGAACGAGGTGAACGCGTAGAAGAGCTCGGTGGCGTCGCTCTTGCCGCCGAAGCCGCCTGTGGAGCCCGTCGCGTTGGGCAGGGCGATCTCGCGGGGGTTGGAGCCGTCCGCATCGTAGCGGGTGACCGCGTTGCAGGCGTTCTTCAGATGGGTGGCGAAGAGTTGGCCGCCGGCTGTACTCACGCCTTCGAGCAGGTGCTCGCTTTCTGGGATGACGTCCGTCCAGGTGTTGCGGTCCGACGGGTTGGCCGGGTCGACGGCGACCAAGCGGTACTTCGGCGCGTCGATGTCGGTCATGAGGAGCAGCCGGCCGTTCAAGTGGTCCACAATGTTGGAGCGGGTGTTGAATCCGTCCACCACCATCTGCCAGTCGGCATTCGGGTCGGAGAGGTCCTTGATGTGGAGATTGTTGCCGTCCGTTCCTGTGCTCGAGTTGAGGATGAGGTAACGGTTGTCCTCGGTGGCGTAGGCGAAGTGGTAGCGGTTGGGCTCGTCGTCGTTGCGGAAGACCAGCTCGTCTTCGCTCTGCGGCGTGCCCAGCTTGTGGTAGTACACGCTGTGGAAGGTGTTCTCGGCGCTGAACTCGCTGCCGTCGGGCGCTGGGTAGCGGCTGTAGTAGAAGCCGTCGCCCACCCAGCTGGCGCCGGAGAACTTGACCCACTCCAGGACGTCACCGGTCTCCTCGCCGGTCTCGAGGTCCATCACGCGGATCTCCTGCCAGTCGCTGCCGGCGGCGTTGCGCATCACAACCACGTA
>JAKMCX010000016.1 GCA_022428285.1 Flavobacteriales bacterium | reverse complement strand
TCAACGCCCGGTTTGCCGACTTCAACCACGCGCACAACACGGCGTTTGAAGACTCTGGACTGGTCACTTTTGAATTTGTCAAAGGAGGCTTGGGCACCCTTCAGTTTTCTACGGCTGTGGCCGAGACCAACTTCGAGAGTTCCCTGACCATCATCGCCGAGCGCGGCACGGTCAAAGTCGGGGGACAATACATGAACGAGGTGGAATACTGCAACATCCAGGATTATGAGATGCCCGAGTTGCCGCCTTCGAACCCCGCCAATGACTATGGTCATTACAAGGGCAGTGCGGCCAACCACGGTTATGTGTTCCAAAATGTCTTTGACACCCTGCGGGGTAAGGGCACCATTTCGACCAATGCCCTAGAGGGTTTGAAGGTGGTCGACATCATCGAAAGGATGTATTTGGCCGCTGACCGCGGACTCAAAGCGTAACCCGGACCCTCAGCATTGAATGCCGACCAAGGTGGCGTCGTCTACTTTGGCGTTGGCTCCCTTCCAAATCAGCAAGTCCTTCTGTATGGCTTTTTCCCGCTCTACTGCTGGGAGTAGCGTGTGTTTGGCGAGTATGTCACAGAGCCGTTTACGACCAAGTTTCCGATTTTTTTCGCCGCCGAATTGATCGCGCACCCCGTCGGTAATCATGTAGAACTGGTCCCCTTTGCGGAAAGGAACCTTGTGCAGTTGGTATGCCAGTTCAACGTTCCGACCCCGGGTCAACGCATCAAACTCAATGCTGTTTCGGGTGCCTCGAATCGTTTGGGTCTGACCGTCCCGAACCATATACAAGTCTCCGCGAGCACCGGCAAACTCTATGGTTTGATTGGTGTCATCCACCGTCAGAATGCCCGCGTCGAAGCCGTACATCTGTGGTGTGCCTTGATTGACCTTCATCAAGACATCGAATTCTTGATGAAAACGCTCCAGGATGTGAGAAGGGTCCGGATCGTCAAGTGCGATGTAGGACTTGTTGATCAGGGTGGAGCCCATGAGTGAGACCATGGCACCGGGTATGCCGTGTCCTGTGCTGTCGATGAGCGCGAGGGTACGGCGGTTCCCTTTGGTGCCTGTAAACAGGAAGTCACCGCCCAAAATATCCCGGGGTTTGTTGATCAAAATGGCGCCGGGAAATTGTCTGCGCAGATCCCCGGGACCGGGGAGGGCCACTTCGAGGATGTGTTTCGCACTGATGACCCCTTGCGTAATGTGCGCAAGGCTTTCCCTCACAGTGATGGAAAGCCGCTTGCGCTGCTTGCTTTCCCGCTCCAGGTTTCGGTGCGTCTTCATGACGGCTTCGGTCCTTTCTTCTACGCGTGATTCCAGTTCTTGGACATTCCTGCGCAAGGCGCGTTCGAGCCCTTTGCGTTCCGTGATGTCGAGTAAGGTGACGAGCAGGAGGTTGTGTTGCTTGGGTGCAATGTGAATTTCCAATGACAATTGCCGATTCCCGCCGTTGCAAAGTCTCAAATTGAAATCACCACAGACGGTGGGGGATGCTTCGCTCAGTTTCATCAACCCTTCACCAAATGCGGCCTTGTTGAGCGGGCGCAGCCGTTTCAAAAACTCCTGGGAAAGGGCGACTGGAGTGTCGAGTTCGAGCAATGCTGTGGCCCTTTCATTGTTGATTTCCCATGGAATTGAGGCCAATGAGGACTGAATGAATGTGTCCCAATCCACGGGGTCGTTGGGATTGAGTTGGCGTACAAAGTCGTCCTTGGTCTGCTTGAAGCGAGAATACTTGCCCGTGAGCATGCCCGCCCCGGCAGAGGTAAAGAGTGAACGCCAGACCTCTGCTTCTAACAGTGCGAGCGATGCTGAAGCAGAAGGAAGGGGCGGTTCTTGTTGATTGACCATACCCGCGATTTTCTTCTCCAGGAGGAGCGCTGGGCTGTTGGTGTCGTGGAACGCTTGAGCGGGCAATGCCAGAATGTCAGCGAGGTCAGGCCTCGTTCCATCTACCAGCACGATGATAGGGGGGCGGTTCAATTGCAGCGCCAACTCCTCCAAAAGCTGAGAGGTCTGTGGTACGCTGGCTCCGGCCTTGAGGACAATGACCGTCTTGGTCGACATGCCGCTCTCCGGCCTGTGCACGTACCAAGAAGGACCCAATCCGTTGTCAAAGACGGAAGCGGAAGCCCGATGTTGGCCACTTCGTATCGAAGCGTCCATTTCGCCCCGATTGCGTTCCGGACGGAAATTGGCATTAGGTGCTGTCCCACTTATCGTCATGCGACAAAGGTGTCGCAGGACGTCCGCAGGGTGTGTCGGTGTAATGCAGGAAGGGAGGGTGGGATTTCTCCTAATCGACCCGCGTCAACTGTCGGATTTGGTCGGATCTGCTCCGCCGGGTGTTAAATCGTGTAGGAGGATATACTTGACGAGGTCTGAGTTGCTCTTGAGCCTCATCTTCTCCAGAATACGGCTGCGGTATGTGCTCACAGTTTTGATGCTGAGGCTCAATTGGGCGGCGATATCGGTCATGGATTTGCCCTCGCCAATAAAGAGAAGCACTTCATACTCTCTGTCGGACAGGCTTTTGTGAGGGAGTTCGCTGTCGTCCTTGGCCATCTCCTCAATCATCAATCGCGTCAGGTCAGCGC
>JAKMCX010000212.1 GCA_022428285.1 Flavobacteriales bacterium | reverse complement strand
TGCTCTACGACATTGACCACGACCGCACCGCTGCGGCTTTTTCCAAGCTGGGCTTGAAAGGCTTCTCCAAGGAATTCCGACACGGTGCCCAAGGCGCATTGTTTGACCAATTGGAATGTGGAACCATCAGCAATGAATCGTTCCTCCTCGCCCTGCGCAACCGCTGCACAGATGGAGCCACACTCGAAGAGGTCCGCGCAGCTTGGAATGCCCTTTTAATCGGCCTGAAACCTCAGGCAGTCGACTGGGTGCGCATGCTTTCTGAACGCTTCGATCTGCTGATGTTCAGTAACACCAACGACATCCACGCCGCACACTTCGAACAGGACATCCTGCGCAGCAGGAGCCGCAGTTTCTCGGATGCATTCCGTCAAATCATCTACAGCCATCGCCTTGGACTGCGCAAACCAAGCCCGGCAGCTTTTCAAAAGGTGGCCGATCAGTACGACCTCAATCCCAAGCGCACCTTGTTCATAGACGACACACAGGAAAACGTCGCAGGGGCCCTACAAGCGGGCTGGTCTGCGGCATACTTCGATGTGCAGGCCCACTCCATTGCCGACTTCCTCAGGGGAACCAACTTTATCGAATTCGTAGAGGTCTGACCCTGATCAGTGCCACATACCTGCACCTGTACCTGGGTCACCTTTCCGGCGTTTCTTCTTTTTCTGTTTGGCGTATCCCATGTCAAATGAAATGCCGGCCTGACCCTGCCAATACCCTGACTCCAAGGGGTAAAACACACCGGGCACGTTGCCAGCAGACGCCGATATCCGCAAAGGACCACCCCTCAGTGACAAACCTGCGCCCCAAATCCAACGGCCGTCGAAATACTGAGCCTGGCCGTGCATGGCGATGTTGTTGCGCACCCTAAATGTCACACCAAGCAGCGCACCATCTCGACTTTGTCCAAATCGGAACTGACGGTACGCCATCAATTGAATGTCCAGCAACTCCGACGGCTTTATGTGCAAGCCCAAGCGCCAGGTCTCACGCACGCGCGAGTCGAACGCCGCGGGTAACCCTTGCATCGCATCGGTGCCAAACGCCGCCTCCAGAGAGTCCACCATGCCCTCCAACCACAGGTCGACATCTCCGGAAATAGAATCGGGAGAGAGCGACTCAGAAGCCCCCCACTCGCCAACCACATCGATACCTTCCAACACAAATTCTGACGGGTCCACCTTAACCGAAGAGACGGACTCCAACCACCGCATGCCACCGCGCCCTTCCACAGCGCCTTCCAACGATACCTTCTCCGAAAGGCGCCACAGGAAACCAAAATCAAAGGCCACGCCTGACCCCAACGTATTCGGCAGACTATCGAAGCTGGGCACGCCCGCATCACCGCCAGAAATTAAGGAGTCCAAATCCGCTCCGGCCGCATAAAAAGCAGCCTCACCCGTGAGGTCCCAGCTGTAATCCAGCGTGTCCGTCGTCCACGTCACATCAAAGGCGTCCGTCTGAAATGCAGCCACCCCGTTGAGGATGTGAATGCCCCAGCCCAGCCACAACTTGTCTTCTTTGGCCATAGCACCCACGCTCAGGCCGTGGTCGAAATACCCTTGGGCGTTCATGGCCATGCCCCCCAAGGAGATCGGCCGTCCGATGTTGTCAGGATGGCCATTCCCACGCAATGCCAAGTCAAACAAATCGCGGTCGTAGTCAAACTGCTGCTCGGCCACAAAGCGGCTGCGCAACCTGAATTCAAACCGTTGCTCATCCCGGAACCCGAAGGAAATCAAGGGGACCTCAGACCGCGTACCAATGGACTCAATAAGGTCCATATTCTCAAGAAACGCCGTAGGGTCCACCAGCCCCTCTCCACTGATAAAATCACTGTAGGTAGGTCCCGTGTGGCCAAACTCCGCATTGATACCCGCAAGCCCACCAATCAACACATGCCCCCCTGAAGGGTGCAACAATGCTGGGTTCGACCAACCCGCCTGCCCCCATTCTGCATGCAGTTCAACAGGGCCCAACTGCGCCGTTCCGTGCAGCCAAAGGGCACATATTGCTACCAACCAAGTCGCTTTCATTGCCTTCATCTCACTGGCTGATTCGGGTGTACAACTTGGCCCCCAATTCCAATTGCAGGCCCTGGTCTTCTTTCAAGTACACAAACGTTCCTGACGACGCCTCAGCAGTAGAGGTCCAGACCTGCACAACCGCCTTGGTTGCTGCACGCAATACATCGGCACGTTCCCAATCAAAATGGACGTCATGCACGAAGATGGCCGGCTCAAGCGGCACACCCTCCCCATTCAAGTCGGGCATGGTAAACAGCGGAAGCGGTGCCAGAGAAAGGCTGTCAAGCGCGTCACCGTTCTCATCGAGAAACACCACAGACAAGTCCACACCAAAAGGAAAACCGTTGTGCAGAATCACCCTGAGCGACGCCGAATCGAGCATGGCTTCTTCTTCCAATGAACCCAGGTTGACATCAAGCGTATCCACGAAGTCCAATTGCGCCACCGTCAGCGCCAAGGGCACTTCCACCCGCAAGTCCGCGGCGACATATCCCTCCGCTTCCACAAAATTCGGGTCGCCGGGCTCGACACCATTGGGGTTGGCCGTTATCCATGCCGCCACTTCCAGCTCACGGGGCTCCACAGAGAAAAACGACGTGATGTTGCTGTTGGATTCATCCATGAACCACTCCGAAATGGAAGGGTCACTGAAGCCGCCATTTGCCGGAGGTACCACCAATGGTGGTGAAGTGGTGATCAATTCATCGGTCACCACACCGTCCTCCACAGCCTTCAACGTCACAGAATCCAAAATGGCTTCCACTCCAAAGCCGTTGGTGACCTCCACCGAAATCAAGGCCTGTTCGATCGCCACTCCAGCAACCGTAAACCTGTCGTCAAACAAGGCAATGGTCGTGGTACCCTGCTCCAAATAAATCTCGTCGTTTCCAAAATCCCCCTCTACCCTTTCAAACACCAATCCGTCCATGCTGAACGTTGCCGATAGCATTTCTCCCTCCTCGGCCGTGTGCGCAGGGTCGTTCTCTACAAACACGTCCAAATAAGCGCTGACCAAATTGGTGTCCTGAACATTGAGGTTCTCAGGCAAAATGCTCCAGCCATTCAGGTCCTCTGTCACCACCAAAGGACCGGACGCCAACATTGCATCGGTCCACGCCACGCTCCACGGCATCCCCATAGGATCAAGCAGGTTTGGAATGTAGAGCTGTCCGTCTACCTCGTCACCCATGGTCGATGAGATGACCAACTCCAACTGGCCTTCTTGCAGCTCAATCAGGTCAATCAGGGCTCCTTCTGGATTCTCCACAATCATCTCGGACACAATCGTGTCGGAAAGGGTCAGCACCGTGCCAGGGGCCGTCAAATTGATGGCCGCTGCGAGGTTTTCATCGAGCACCAATTCCTCAGCCTCGAGGACATCGGGCAGCAGAAGCCACTCCTCAGCCAACGTACCGGAAAAGGACTCTGTATGCAGGAAAGCGAGCTGCCCCTCCTCCAATGCCACCACAGGCAGCGTATCCGTGCTGTCAGTCAATGCCTCCAACACATCGTCTAAGTCAAAGTAGGTGTCCACCAAAGGGACCGCCACAACGGGCGTGATGTCCAGAACTTCAAATTCTTCGGCAGGCTGTTGGCACCCCGTTGTCAGCAGGAACAACAGCGCAACAACACAGCCTGAAAAAGACCGAAAACCCCAAGAAGGCGTAAGTAGATGCATCAACTCAAATCTACGTTAGCCAACCATAGAAGTTTCAATGCCTGCGCCTCTTCAGAGGGCACTGACAAAGTCTCGCACACAACCGAGGGTCAGTCTGTGATGCCCTCCAAATCCATCATGAAGGCATATTCCAAAGCCACCTCGCGGTAACGGCGGAAACGGCCAGACTGACCACCGTGGCCTGCATCCATGTTGGTGCGGAACAACAACAGG
>JAKMCX010000210.1 GCA_022428285.1 Flavobacteriales bacterium | reverse complement strand
CGCAGGCTGCTTGCCCCATTGACGCATCAGCACTTGCATTTCTTCTGCCAATTCCGCGCGGCTCTGCAATGCAGGAATGACCTCTACCAACGCCATCAGAGGCGCCGGATTGAAGAAATGAAGCCCTACGAACCTATGGGGATGGGCCAATCCAGCCGCCAATGCAGTCACCGAAAGGGAAGAGGTGTTGGAAGCCAAAACGCAGTCTTCGGTAACCGTGGCTTCCAACTCCGAAAAGAGGGCGCTTTTAATCTCGGCCCGCTCAACAATGGCTTCAATGACCAAACCACATTCGGACATACAAGAGACATTTTGCTCTCCCCGAATGCGCTGTAGCAATGCATCGGCGTCTGTCCTGCTGATGCGGCCTTTGGCCACTGAACGGTCTTGAATCTTGGCCAAAAAAGCCACCGCCTCCTCCAAAACAGCGGGGTTCCTATCCAGCAAACGCACTTCGTGACCGGCAGCAGCTGCGACTTGGGCAATACCACGGCCCATGGTTCCAGCGCCTACCACGCCGACTGTCATCAAGTTATTCATGTCGCTCACAAAGGAAAGACGAACAGTAACGAATGAACAGTCCTAGAGGTCGTGTTTCACACAGGACTGCATTTGATTGCATCAGATTCACATCAAAATGACCAAATGTTTGGCCTGTAAAGCCCGCATTGACGAACAAAATGCAGGTCCTTACACAGGAGACTTCTGTTCGGAATATTGCTTCTCATCCTATCCAGGGCAGCAAAGAAAAATGCGCACCCGGCAACCTGTCCACTACCGGCGGCGCAAAGAACGAAGTGCGATCGGCCAGATTCTCGAACGCAATCACAGCATACTCAGGGCCTTCAAAGATTGGCATGACAGTGCGCCCACCATGTCTGACATCGGTGGATTGCAATGGCTGAGAGAAAAAGGCTTCGCTTTTGAATACCACACCCATGTTAGACACGTCAACGACGGCGGCACCGAGGTATGGGTCTACGACACCGGCTACAGGTTAGAGCGGGACGGACATGTCAAGCCCGTTTGGGCGCCTTAACGGCGTTTTCCGGAACGGCGAGATGCGTTTTTCCCCTTTGAAAAAGGCTTGCGCTTTTTTTCGTGAAAGGCCCCTTTGAACGTGGGGTCTGATTTTCGCTTCTCGCGGTCAATGGCCCGGGCCATCGCTTGGGCCTCCCACCTTGGCGTGCCGACAACTTCAATGCCCTCGGGTACATCGTGAAAATTCAATGGCACACCCAACAACCCTTCAACCCTCAACAGCGCCGCCTTTTCACTGGGGTCAACCAATGTGATGGCCTGGCCCTTGCGCTTGGCCCTGCCAGTGCGGCCAATCCTGTGAATGTAATCGTGGGGGTCGCGGGGAACGGTAGCGTTGACCACCAGGTCGAGCTGTGGCACATCGATGCCCCGGCTGGCCACATCGGTTGCCACGAGGTAACGCAAATCTCCAGCCTTGAACTCGTCCATGGCATTGATCCGGCTGTTCTGCCCCTTGTTGGCATGCAGTGTCTTTACCGACCATGAGACCCCATCGTGAATGGCTTGGCCTATCCTTTCTGCTTGGTCCTTTTCCCGCACAAAAATCAGGGCCTGCTCAGGCGCATCGTTTCCACTCAGGAGGGCAACCAACAGGTTGAGCTTGGTGCCAAAGTTTGGCGCTCTGTAGGCCGATTGCTCAATGGTTTCCACAGGCGTGGACTGGGGTGCAGCCTCCACTCGGGTAGGCCAGAGCAAAAACTCACCTGCCATTTCCTCGGTTTTTGGAGGGTAAGTGGCAGAGAACAGCAGGTTTTGCCGCTTGTTGGGGAGGATCTCTAGAAGCTTACGCAACTGAGGCATAAAGCCAAAATCCATCATGCGGTCCGCTTCATCTAGCACCAAATGCGACAAATTCTTGGTGACAAAAGCGTTCCTGAGGTACAGCTCCATAAACCTGCCAGGAGTGGCGACAACGAGGTCACATCCAGCCTCCATGCGTTCTTGCTGCGCACGGTGACCTACACCGCCGTATACGACTTCAACCCGCAAGTCTGTATTTGCGGCGAGACGTGTGGCCACTTCAGCGATTTGCAGTGCCAATTCCTTGGCCGGTGTCAGGATCACGCACCGCGGTCCTTTCCCTTGGGCGTGAGACAACATGGCCATCACCGGCAGCAAAAACGCCAAAGTCTTGCCTGTGCCCGTCTGTGCTATGCCAATCAGGTCCTGACCAGCACGGATGCGGGGAATGGCCTTGGCTTGGATTTCTGTAGGCTCTTCAATGCCCATATCCTCGAGGGCATCGAGGTATTGCCGGGTGACTTTGAGCTCAGCGAACGTCATGGTGCAAGATTAAACCATCGACACGGGCGGGGCGATTCATATGCCTTCCTTTCCTTTGTCCCCATGGCAGAAACTGCTATTTCCTTAAATCAGCTTCCCGGAATTGAGAAAATTCAGGAATACCTGAGGGCCAAAGGGCTGGACTTACCGCCCGCACCCAAGGACTTGCAGGCTGAATGGAGCGTGCCGTTTATGCGCTGGGTGTCTGCCAACACCACCGCGGGCATAGAAGCGACCATACAGCCCGTAGACGAGCCGGGAATTCGCATTGGTACACACCGCGACATCGTATGTGACCCTGCCCTTTACAACATGGCCCGCTTTGATGCTGGTTTGGCCACCACCCACATTGTGTTGGGCAGCAATTTGGCGCGGTTGCCTTGGGTCAAAGCCTTGCTGGTGGCCAACAAGGCGATTTTTATTGACCGCAGTTTAAGTGGGCGCGCGGCATTCGATCAACACCTCGCCATCAGTGAGCGCATTGCGGAAATCACGGACCAAGGCGGACAGGTTTGGATCGCCCAGGCACCAGGGCGTTCAAAAGACGGACGCGATGAAACCCATGTGGGCCTGCTCAAGATGTTGGCCAAAGCGAGGGGAGGAGACCGCAGGGGGCCAGAAGTCTTGTCGGGATTGGTTCGTCCATTGGCGATTCGATACGATGTCAATCCGTGCGACGCCCACCTTGTGAAAGAAAAGCTCTTGGGAACCAAGACAGAAAAAGACGACGAACGGAGCATGCGCACGGGCCTTGAAGGATGGAAAGGCAAGGTGCAGATTGCCGAAGGTGCTGCGATACAATGCGAAGATTGCCTCAATGACCGGTCAGGATGGGAGTCGTTCGCCTACAAAGTGGACCATGCCATACAAGGCTTGAACATCAGCGGACAATGGGCACATGAAGCAAGCAGTGCGCTAACCAATGGGGATTTCTCTGGCCTGTCCGAAGGATTCATCGAACGCGTGAATTGGATAGAAGGTGAACTTGGAGAGACCGGCGATGGACTCAGCCGAGATGGCCTCATTCGCATGACCTGCGAGATTTACCGGGAAGATTCGCCGCGGCTATCGCCTGTCACGTCGTCTTGATAGACTGACCGTGCCACGCCGCCATGGCAATGCCGGCAGCCATGGATGCGTTCAGAGATTCAGATTGACCTCCTCCAGGAATGTGAATGAACCCTGAACAAGCCGCCTTAACATCTTCAGAAAGACCATGGCTTTCGCTGCCAAGGACAGCAATCCGTGCAGCTGAAGCAGGAGGGCCGCCCATTTCCCAAAGCGATTCCCCCTCCAAGTCTAGGCCTTGTACGATGGTACCTTCTGACGAAAACCCACCCAAAGTCTCGGCCAGGTCAACGGTCCAAATGGGCATTCGAAATATGGCGCCCATGGTCGCTTGGACAACCTTGGGGTTGAAGGGGTCCACCGTATCCCGGGACACCCAAATACCGGAAATCCCGAACCAATCTGCCGTCCGGATGATGGTTCCCAAATTGCCCGGATCTGAAAGCCCGTCAATGGCCAACGAAAAGGACCCGGGTGGCAAAGGGCCGGGTTTGTCAGCAGGGACTTCAGGAATGCCCATGACCGCAAGGATACCCGGCGGTGCCTTGAGCGTGCTCATCCGGGACATGTCCTTGGATGACACACGTTCGGCCTCCCAATCCTCAGGAGCCTTTGAATCCGCAGTGGCATACAATCCGTGCACCAGCCAACCACTGGCCAGCGCTTCCTGTACACCCTTGAGCCCTTCCACGACAAATTTGCATTCGTCGGAGCGTGTTTTGCGGTTCCTCAATGCCCGCACAGCTAGAATCTCGTTCTTCGTAGGCATGTTCTGCGTCCCCAGTTTCCGCGCAAGATGGGCCTTCTGCTTGGCACTTTTGGCATTGCTGTGGCCGAAAGGGGACGCTTTGGGTCAAGGTTTGCCCGATACGGACGCCACAGCTCCACTGGTTTGGGACGTAGAGTGGCAGCTGTCACCGGTTGAGGATTCGGCTGCCATGGACCTGGCTGCTTGGGAATCCATGCTCAGCGGAGGGCTGGCTGTCAGGCCTCCTGAAAGGTTTGTGGGCGTCCCATGGAGACACGTTTGGGCCAAGCTCAACGGAAGGTGGAGACGCGCTGTTGAATCAGGACAGCAGGTGCCCAACGGCGCAGCTTCACCGTTTGACGCCAATTTGCTCGAGCAAAGCCGGGCCTTGCTGGAGTCCAGAATGCTCAGGAAGGGGCATTTAGATGCCAGTGTTGCATTGGATACGGTCCAGGCAGGCCAGCATGTCACACTGGTTGTCAAGCTCAACCCAGGGCTCCGACAAAAGTGTTGCTCTGCAGAAGTCAACGCAGATGGAAGCGGATTGACCCGGTCACAGGTGGAGACTTTGGAGGGCAATTGGAAGGAATGGGAAGGGCAACCGCTGGACTTGGATGCGCTGGACCGAGAGCGTGAACG
>JAKMCX010000199.1 GCA_022428285.1 Flavobacteriales bacterium | reverse complement strand
TTCGCTGAACCTCGTGGTGGACTGAGGCTGAGGCCCTAGCTGTTGAGTTGACCGGCTACAAAGCCTGTCGTCCAAGCCGCTTGGAAGTTGAACCCGCCGGTGATGCCATCGACATCCAGGACTTCGCCGGCAAAGTATAGCCCTGGCACAACCCGGCTTTGCATGGTCTTGAAGTCTACTTCACCTAAGGTCACGCCGCCACAGGTCACAAACTCCTCTTTGAAGGTCGTTTTGCCCTTGACTGTGTAGGTGTCGTTGACCAAAGTGTTGATGAGTTTGTTTCGTCCTTTTTTGCCCAACTCCATCCAAGGCCGGTCGGCATCGAGTCCAGACCTTTCGAGCAGGAACTGCCAGAAATTCTTGGGGAGCTCAAATGGACAGGCGTTGGCCATTTTCTTTTTGCGGGCCTCAGACGATGCCGCCTCCATGATGGTGGACACCTCTTCTTCGTTTGGCAAGCCGACCCAGTTGACCTGGATGGTAAAGCTGTAATCCCGTTGTTCCAATTCACGCGCTCCCCATGCCGAAAGCTTGAGCACAGCGGGGCCGCTCATGCCCCAGTGGGTGATGAGGACTGGCCCTTGGTGCGACAATTTGGTGCCTTGTATGCGAACGATGGCTTCGGGCACCACCAACCCCATCCGTTTGGTGACGGATTCTCCAGGCATGTTGAAGGTGAAGAGGGAGGGCACCGGATCACTGATGGTGTGTCCCAAGCTGCGGAGCCATTCAAACCCTGCTGACTTGGGGCTTCCCCCCGTAGCCACCACCACAGCATCGAACCGCTCACCATGAAGTTCAAACCCACCAGCGTCTGACTTAGAACGTGTGATTTCGCGGATGGGGGAGGACATCCGGATTTGAACGCCAGCGGATTGGGCCTCGTGCATGAGGCAATCAATGATGGCTTGAGAAGTATTGGCCACTGGAAACATGCGGCCGTCTTCTTCCGTCTTGAGGGCCACCCCGCGCGAGGTAAACCAGTCAACCGTGTTTTGGGCGTGGAATTCGGAAAAGGCTTTTTTGAGTTGTTTGCCTCCACGCGGATAGGCCTTGGCCAATACTGCCGGGGAGAAGCAGGCGTGGGTCACGTTGCACCGCCCGCCGCCGGAGACTTTGACTTTGGCGAGCAGTTTGTTGGACTTTTCGAAGAGGGTCACTTTCGCCTTGTGGTGGTGCTTGGCGGCCGACAGGGCGGCAAAAAATCCTGCTGCTCCTCCTCCGATGACAGCCACTTTTTGCCCTGAGTCCATGCCGGAAAAGTAAGGCCGCCATGTGCACGTACAAAAAGACCAAGAACCCATCGTTTTGAGATGGGTTCAGCATGGGTGTTGGATGTAAAAAGGAGGGGGGCGTTCTTATCTTCGCTCCGCCCTCAAGCATTGGCCATGAAACCATCTCCGCTTTATTTGCTCTTCGTTGTTTTGATTTGGTGTGTTGGATGCAATCCAGACGAAGGCCCAGTGGTCGTCCCTGAAATCCAATTCCCCATTGACATCAGTGGTCTGGAAACCGAGGAGAACCGCTTCTTTGAATTCCCATTGGTGTTGAACCAATCGACCACCCGTGACATCACGGTTTATTTCGAAACAAGGCCTGTAACTGCGGAGGAAAACACAGACTACATCCCGGTTCAGGACTCTCTGACTGTTCCTGCTGGAACAGCTTCGGCTTCCATTTCGGTGGAAATTGTCGTGGATGAGTTTACAGAAGATGACGAGCAATTTCGGGTGGTGATCACAGGGACCAGCGGTGCCTTTTTGGTCGATGGAGTCCAAGAAGCCATCGGCACCATCCTCGACGATGATACCATCATC
This sequence comes from Flavobacteriales bacterium, assembly GCA_022428285.1. GTDB lineage: Bacteria > Bacteroidota > Bacteroidia > Flavobacteriales_D > Sanyastnellaceae > UBA8752. The sequence goes on along the minus strand of JAKMCX010000199.1, from coordinate 4,619 downwards.
GGGGTAGACAATGCAGGCCATGTTTCTGCCGACAGTTATCCGGGCAAAGCGTTGGTCTGGTCCGACGAGTTCGAGGGCGACGCCATTGACCTGGAGAATTGGACCTATGACCTTGGTGCCAGTGGCTGGGGAAATCAAGAACTCCAGAATTACACGTCGAGCAGCGACAATTCATACGTGCACAACGGCAACCTCTTCATCGTGGCAAAGGAAGAGGGCGTCCACTATTCTTCTGCTCGAATGAAGTCCATTGGCCTCCAGGAATTCACTTACGGCCGAATTGATGTTCGCGCCATTCTTCCTTATGGACAAGGCATCTGGCCTGCCATTTGGATGTTGGGGGCTGACTTCCCTTCGGCTGGGTGGCCTGCATGCGGAGAAATCGACATCATGGAGGTCATTGGTTCTTCACCAGCGACTACCCATGGCACCATCCACTTTGGCGCAGATTGGACCCAGCACAACTACGTTGGACAGGGCACAAACTTGCCCGTGGGAGAGACTTTTGCAGACGAATTTCATGTCTTCTCCATCGACTGGGACGAAGACGGGATCACTTGGTTGATCGATGACCAGCCTTTTTATTCGGTGACGTCCACTGTCACGGGCAGCCAGCCCTATCCTTTTGACAATCCCTTCTTTTTCATTTTGAATGTTGCCGTGGGTGGCGAATGGCCGGGTTACCCCGATGCCTCAACCACCTTCCCTCAATTCATGGCGATCGACTACGTCAGGGTTTTCCAATAAGCCCGGAGTCGATTTGTCCCGCTATGCCAATGCTTGTGCGGCGCTGCCGAGCACCTAAGGCGGGATAGGTCAGGGCCTGTCCCCTTGAATTGTCCCTTTGTAAGGCTCCCAATGCAGATTGAAGTGCAGTAGGGGTGACAAGCTGGCTGGGAATGCTATTTTTACAATTATGGTGCATTGCAGAGTTTCTCAGAGTTGGCTTGTTTTGATCGGGTGCTTCTGTGCCGTTTTGGCTGCGTCTCCTGTTTTGGGTCAACACCGCCTTTCAACGGAGGGTCCCTTGATCGTCAATGAATCTGGCGATGGCGTTATCCTCAGAGGAATGGGCCTTGGAGGTTGGATGCTCCAAGAGGGGTACATGCTGCAAACCGCGGGCTTTGCCAATGCTCAGTTCGAGATCCGCAATAAAATCGAGCAGCTCATTGGCGAGGATGCAACGGATGAGTTCTACACTGCCTGGCTCCAAAACCATGTGACCAAAGCGGACATCGACGCCATGAAGTCATGGGGGTTCAACTCTGTTCGGTTGCCCATGCACTACAACTTGTTTACGCTTCCGATTGAAGAGGAGCCCGTGCCCGGAGAGAACACCTGGCTCGATCTTGGATTCGAACTGAGCGACAGCTTGGTGTCATGGTGCAAGCAGAATGAGATGTACGTGGTGCTCGACTTGCATGGTGCGCCAGGTGGTCAAGGCTATGATGCCGCCATTTCTGATTACGACCCCACCAAGCCTTCTCTTTGGGAAAGTGCGGAGAACCAAAACAAAATGGCCGCCTTGTGGAAGCGTTTGGCGGAGCACTATGTAGACGAAGATTGGATTGCCGGTTATGACCTCCTCAACGAACCCAACTGGGACCTGCCCGGCGGAACCGCCCTGCGCAACCTCTATGTGCAGTGCACGGACAGCATCCGCTCAGTAGACCCGGATCACATCATCTTCATTGAAGGCAATTGGTGGGCCAATGACTTTTCAGGTTTGACGCCGCCATGGGACGATCAATTGGTCTACTCTCCACACAAATACTGGAGCTACAACGACGAGGGCTCCATGAATTTTGCCACGAGCATCCGGAGCGCCCACAATGTCCCATTGTACTTGGGCGAAAGCGGCGAGAACTCCAATGTGTGGTTCCGCGACGCCATTCACTTGCTCGAAGACCTCCAGATTGGTTGGGCTTGGTGGCCCTTGAAGAAGGTGGCGAGCATTTCAGCTCCCCTGGCCATTGAAAAGTCTCCCGAGTATCAGGAGTTGCTGGATTACTGGAGCGGAAGTGCGGCGCAGCCAACGGCTGAATTTGCCACTGCTGCACTCATGGATTTGGCCGACAAGCTGAAGTTTGAGAACTGCACCAAACAGCTCAACGTGGTAGACGCCATGTTCCGACAGGTCCAATTTGATACGTCCATTCCTTTCGATGCCGATCAGCAAATTCCGGGCATCGTGCATGCCACAGACTTTGACATGGGTACGGTAGGAGCCGCTTATGGGGACATCCAAGTGGCGAATTACCACGTGAGTTCGGGAAACTACACAGAGTGGAATTCGGGATGGCAGTACCGCAACGACGGTGTCGACATCACGTTTGCCACCGACCCGGTGCACAGCAACGGATACAAGGTGAGCTGGCTGGCCTCGGACGAATGGATGAAGTACACGGTTGATGCACAAACGGGCGGTTTGTATGACATCCGAATGCGCATTTCGGTAGGGGATGCCCCCGGTATGGTGCACTTTGAAACCGAAGGGGGCGATGTCTCGAATTACGTTGAATTGCCGTTGACGGGCATTCCTGGAGGATGGCAAACGGTCACTGTGGAAGATGTCTACCTCGAGGAGGGGCCAGTAGGATTGGTTTTCTGGGCCGACGAAGGCGGGTTTGAAGTCAGCCATTTTGATTTCTCCTTTACCGGAACACTTGCTGCAGATGTGGACCTTTCATTGGTCAATGCCAAAACGCGGGGGCCACAGCAGGTGGCGGTGACGTTGAACAAGCCCCTACAGTTGCCCTTGATGGACGCCGCGGAGGAGTTCACCTTGTATGCAGACGGCACTCCCTTGACGTTGCTGTCCATGGAGGCTGATCCTGAGGGAGATCGGATCATCATTCTGGATGTCGAAGAAGGGATGGATGCGACCATGGAGTTGACGTTGTCCTACAATGGCAGCACTGTGATGGAGCCCGGTGGAGGTGACCTCTCCGCATTCGTGAATGCGGAAGTCTTCAACGACCTGGACTTCCGCTTTGCCATTCCAGGATGGATTGAGGCTGAGGAGTTCAGCCAGCAAACAGGAGTGGAGCTCGAAGCGACCAACGACAACGGTGGCGGTCAAAATGTGGGCTTTCTCGATGCTGGAGATGTCATGGAATACCAGGTCAACGTTCGTTATTCCGGTGATTATGATGTCAACATCCGGACGGCATCTGAAGAGGCAGGTTCTCTCGGGATGGAATTGATCGGTACCGATGGACAGGTGACCGGTTTGGGCATTTTCCAATTGCCGGCGACAGGAGGATGGCAGGTGTGGTCCACGGCGAGCCGTGAAGTGAACATCGACGCCGGGATCTACACCCTGAGGGTCACCGTCCAGGAGGCGCCTTTCAATCTGAATTGGTACGAGTTTGATTACAAGGATGAGGTCGATGAGCCAGGAGGCACCTCCTTCCAGACGGTTTTGGCTTATCCAAACCCGGTTCAAACGGGTGAGGTCACGGTGGCCTTTTCTGTGTTTTTTCCGCAGAACTTGACGCTGTCGATCTACGATGCTCAGGGACGCCCGGTATTTGGAGAGACCTACTATGATGTCACCACCATCGAGGAGAAGCTCTCCTTACAAGGATTGGCTGCTGGCGTATACGAGGTGTTTGTGCACCGCGAGGATGGCACGATCAATACGGGACGCTTCCTGAAGCCATTGCGCTAACCACCTCGGCCACACATGTGGCCTACCCTTTCATAACCTGCCCTCAATCCTTTGAGGAGCCTAAACGGGATGCAGTCTGTGTATCCTAGAGGCTGAAAGTGCGCGCATTTGGGGCATTCCTTTGCCTGGGTTGCCCGCATTGCATTGCGTTAACCGCAGCTACTGGCAGCTACCGGCAGCTGCCGGCAAGCTACCCGCAGTTGTACTCAGTTGTCCGCAGCTACCCGCAGTTGCCCGGCAATGTGGTCTGGTTGCTTCTGCTCAGCCAGCATTCAGGGCATGAAAAAAGGGAACCGGTCGAAACCAGTTCCCTTTTCTTCAAGGTCAAGGACCTACCCTTATTGGGCGATCAGTCGGAAAGTCCAGTAAGCCTCGCCGGGGTTGGCCCCGTAGTCGACTGTAATGGTCACTTTCTCTTCACCATTGATGTTGCTGTATCCCAACACTTCGTAAGTGATGGAGCTCACCGGAGTTCCAGATCCATCGGCGGGCATTTCGCCACCGTTAAAGGCTTTGTTGAAGCCGATGAAGGCTCCAAGTCCATCCACTGTGATCTCTGTGTCAGACCCCGTAAAGGAGTGAGTACCGGAAGCGAAGACATCAAACGGAGCGGAGAGCAAAGTCTCGTCGACGCACTCGCCACCGTAGCCGAGATAGTCTTCTGCCCAGATAAAGCCTTCTGTGGTGTATTGCATGGTGCCATCATCGAAGAAGATCCACTCGTCATCCAATTGGCAGGCGCGCTCAATGACTCCGGTCGCATCAATTCCTCCCCACCAATCGCCGCAGCCTTGGCATGGGCCCACATAGTAGCTGGCTTCTCCGTCGAGCCTCCAAGCTTTACCGTCGGCATCGGACAATGCGGCAGCGGTAAAGATGGCCGAGCTGATGGCTACGTCTTGTGATGTTGAGTTGCTGCCTCCAGCATCATCGTAAGCCGTGAGGG
>JAKMCX010000182.1 GCA_022428285.1 Flavobacteriales bacterium | reverse complement strand
ATGATGGATGCAGCATAGGAGCAGGCACCAAGGTGTGGCACTTCAGCCACATCATGTCGGGGGCCATCCTCGGTGAAGGCTGCAACATTGGACAAAACGTCGTGATCAGTCCCGATGTGGTTTTGGGCCGGAACTGCAAGGTCCAGAACAATGTGAGCCTCTACACGGGCGTGACTTGCGCCGACGATGTCTTTTTGGGGCCCTCTTGTGTTTTCACCAACATCACCAATCCCCGCAGCGCTGTTGTGCGCAGGGGGCTCTATGCCAAGACCCATGTGGGAGAAGGCGCCAGCATTGGTGCCAATGCCACCATCGTGTGTGGCCATGACATCGGTGCCTTTGCCTTCATTGGGGCAGGAGCTGTCGTCACCAAAGACGTTCCCGCCTTTGCCTTGGTGGTCGGCAACCCCGCCCGCCACATGGGCTGGATGAGCACCTACGGCCAGCGCCTCGAATTCGATGCCGCAGGAAGGGCCACGTGCTCGGAATCCGGCGAAACTTACCTTTTGGAAAACGGCGCTGTGCGCCTAGAAAAACCGCAACAATGAAAGACCTTCACGAGCAGCTGCTGGACAAAGACGCCACCCTTGCTGTGATCGGCCTCGGCTATGTCGGCCTGCCCATCGCCCTCGCTTTTGCGCGCCACATTCGCGTGATCGGGTTTGACATTCACGCCGGACGGGTGGAGCAGATGAAGCAACACATCGACCCCAGCGAAGAACTCGAGAAATCAGCGTTTGAAGGGTGCGACATCACCTTCACGGCCGATCCAGAGGACCTCAAGGCTGCCCAGTTTTTTGTGGTGGCCGTGCCCACTCCGATCAACGCCACCAACCAGCCCGACCTGAGTCCGCTCCTTTCCGCCTCAAAAACGGTGGGGCTGGCCCTCAATGCTGGAGACTATGTGGTCTACGAGTCAACGGTCTACCCCGGGTGTACCGAGGAAGATTGCATCCCCGTTTTGGAAGCAGAAAGCGGCTTGACATTTGGGCAAGATTTCAAGGTCGGATACAGCCCGGAGCGCATCAATCCAGGAGACAAGGTCAACACGATTGAAACCATCGTGAAGGTCGTCAGTGGCAGCGACGAAGAAAGCCTGGACGTCATTGCCCGGACCTATGACCTGGTGGTCAAGGCCGGAACACACCGCGCCTCGAGCATCAAGGTGGCCGAGGCTTCCAAGATCATCGAGAACACCCAACGCGACGTCAACATCGCCCTGATCAACGAGCTCAGCATCATCTTCAACCGCGTGGGCATCAACACCTTCGAGGTGCTTGAAGCCGCCGGAACCAAGTGGAACTTCCTCAAGTTCACACCCGGTCTTGTGGGCGGGCACTGCATTGGTGTGGACCCTTACTATTTGACCTGGCGGGCCGAGAAATTGGGGTACCATGCCAAGGTCATCAACTCCGGCCGTTATGTCAACGACAGCATGGGGTACTATGCTGGAAAGCAAGTGGTGAAGCGCTTGTTGGAGAAGGGCGTCAACCCCCTTGAAGCCAAAGTCCTCGTCATGGGGGTCACCTTCAAAGAAAACGTTTCGGACATCCGCAACTCGAAGGTGTTCGATGTGATCCGGGAGCTGCGGTCGTTCAATGTGGAGACCGATGTGGTGGACCCTTATGCTGCGACTCACCAGGTCGAACGGGAATATGGAGTCAGCCTCATCGAAGCCCCAGGAGATGTGGGGTATGATGCGGTCATCGTCGCCGTTAACCACGAAGAATACGTCAGCTATGATGCCGATTCCTTCAACCGGCTTTTCAAGAATCCCGATCGCGGTTTCTTGGTGGACATCAAGGGCATTTACCGGCATTTGGCCGACGACCTCAACTACTGGAGTTTCTAATCATGGCTGAATTAACACACCAACCTAAAGTCCTTTTGATCACTGGAGGTGCCGGCTTTATCGGCTCTCACGTGGTGCGCCGCTGGGTCACACGCTATCCGAACGTCCGCATCATCAACCTCGATGCCCTGACTTATGCCGGAAACCTGGCCAACCTCAAGGACATTGAAGGCGCTGAGAACCACCGGTTCGTGAAGATGGACATCGGCGATACAGACGCCGTGGCGGACCTGCTCCGAGAGGAACAGGTAGATACGGTCATGCACCTGGCCGCCGAGAGCCATGTGGACCGCAGCATTTCTGGCCCCATGGCCTTCTTGGAAACCAACATCATGGGAACGGCATCGCTCCTCTCTGCCTGTCGCACCGTTTGGATGGAGCAGGGCGGCTTTGAAGGGAAGCGCTTTCACCATGTCTCCACCGACGAGGTCTATGGTTCGCTGGGCGAAGAAGGTTTCTTTACCGAGGATACGGCTTATGACCCCCGGAGCCCATACAGTTCTTCTAAGGCTGCGAGCGACCACATCGTCCGGGCTTGGCACCACACTTATGGCATGCCCATTGTGCTCTCGAACTGCTCCAACAACTACGGCTCCTTTCAATTTCCAGAGAAGCTGATTCCTCTGTTCATCCGCAATGCGGTGCAGAAAAAACCACTCCCTGTTTACGGCCAGGGCGTCAATGTGCGCGATTGGTTGTGGGTAGAAGACCACGCCTCTGCCTTGGAAGTCATCATCACCACTGGGGCCGATGGCCGGACCTACAACATTGGGGGTGAGAATGAGTGGAAGAACATCGACCTCATCCGTTTGATGTGCCGCCAACTCGACGGCAAACTGGGCCGCGATGAAGGGGAAACGGAACAGCTGATCACCTATGTACAAGACCGGGCTGGTCACGACATGCGCTACGCCATCGATGCAGCGCGTCTTCGCGATGAGCTGGGGTGGAGGCCCTCCATCACCTTTGAGGAAGGGCTGGCCCGCACCATCGACTGGTACCTCTCCAATGAGGCGTGGTTAAACGAAGTGACCAGCGGGGCCTACCGCGATTACTACGATGACCAATACGGCGACCGCTGATGGGCCTGTGGTCTCAGATTTTTGGCTCTAGGAAAGGCAAGGAAACCGCGCCGGATAGAGAAGCACTGGACCTGTCGGCCTTTGCTGTTGATTACCACAGCCATTTGGTTCCTGGCGTCGATGACGGAGCGCCCGATTTAGAAGCGTCGTTGGAAATGATCGACGCCTTGGTCTCCCTCGGATACCGGGGAGCCGTCACGACGCCTCACGTCATGGCCGGGATGTACCCCAACACGCCAGAGACCCTTCGCCCGCCCTTTGAATCGCTGCAACGCGCTGTTGCGGTCCGCCACCCCCACTTCAAATTGGCCTTGGGCGCCGAATACTTTCTCGACGCCAGCTTGCTGGACGCCGTCCAAAACGACCGAGAGCTGCTGACACCTGGAGGCCGGCTCTTGTTCGAATTGGCCTTTGCCGCTCCCCCCGATGCCGGTCTCTTGCAAGAGTTTTTGTTTGAAGTCCAAGTCAAGGGCCTCAAGCCGGTCATGGCCCACATTGAGCGCTACCCCTACTGGCACAACGCACTGGATCAGTTCGAGGAGCTTTATGAGCAGGGCGTGATCCTGCAGGTCAATGCCGCTTCCCTCGCTGGTGCATACGGGCCTGAAATTCAAAAGGCCGCCGAAACGTTCATCGACAAAGGGTGGGTGCGCATTTTGGGCACCGACGCCCATGGCATCCGGCACATCGACGCCCTGCATGCCTCGCGGTTCAGACCTGCCGTGCATCAACTTGCCGAGGTCGCAGTGAACGCGTCCCTCCTCTGAACAATTCAAGTGGCGCAGCGCCCTTGGCTGCTGTTGAAATCGGGATCGGGGTATTATCCAACCGGCGCCAACCGAATCACCATGCCCTCGAGGGCATCTTCCAGGCGAATCTGACAGCCCAGACGGCTCTGATCATTGACGTGAAAGGCTTCGTCGAGCATGTCCTCCTCATCATCCGACTTTTCCGGCATGGATCCGGCGTGTGCACTCTCGACATAACAATGGCAACTGGCGCACATGGCCATGCCGCCACACGTGCCTTCCACGGGCAGCTCTGCGCTCTTGCACAGCTCCATGACATTCATGTTCATGTCGGTGGGCGCTTCCAACTCATGGGAAGTTCCTTCTCGGTCTATGACGGTAACGCGAATGGAAGACATGTTCAGAATCCGTTGACCCCATTGACCGTCGTGTACTTGAGCACGAGGTTCTTGTCGGGGTAGATGCGCTTGAAGGCACTCTGCACCATCAGTGTCGCTTCGTGGAAGCCACACAAGATCAATTTGAGCTTGCCGGGGTAGGTGTTGATGTCGCCAATGGCGTAGATCCCGTCCACATTGGTGCTGTAATCCAACGTGTCTACTTCGATGGCGTTCTTGGTGATGTTCAGGTTCCAATCGGCGATGGGACCGAGCTTGGGGCTGAGGCCAAACAAAGGCACCCAGTGGTCCGTCTCGACCTCAATCTCACCTTCGGTTTTGTGCTTGACCGTCAATGTCTCAAGCCGCTCTTCTCCGGCCACCCCAACGACTTCACCATTCGTGAGCAACCGGATCTTCCCTGCTGCGGCCAAGTCCAGCACCTTTTGGACGCTGTCCGGATGGCCTCGGAAGCCATCACGGCGGTGCACCAGGGTCACCTCTGAGGCCACGCCATCGGCGAGGAAGTTGGTCCAATCCAATGCGCTGTCGCCTCCCCCACTGATGACCACCTTTTTGCCGCGGTAAAATTCTGGATCCTTGATGATGTATTCTACACCGTGGTCTTCGTAGTCCTGAAGCCGCTCTACTGGTGGCTTTCGCGGTTCAAAACATCCCAACCCGCCAGCAATGGCAATCGTGGGAGCACGGTGTACTGTCCCGCGGTTGGTGGTGACTACAAATTGGCCCTCATCGTCTTTGATGATGGTTTCAGCCCGTTCACCGAGGGTGAAGCCCGGTTGAAATGGCTTGGCCTGCTCCATCAGCCGGTCCACCAAATCGCCTGCCAGGATTTCCGGATAGGCCGGAATGTCGTAGATGGGCTTCTTGGGGTAAATCTCAGCGCATTGGCCGCCAGCCTGCGGCAGGGCGTCAATGAGGTGACAACGCAGCTTGAGCAAGCCTGCTTCGAAGACGGTGAAGAGCCCGCATGGGCCGGCACCGATGATGAGGATGTCCGTCTGGATCATGATCGATTGCGCGGCGAAGGTAGTTTCCACACCGGCTGACAACGCAACAACGGCAAAGCCATCGTGTTCATCCCATTGCCGAAGTTGGCATATTGACGGCCACAACCTCCGTAACCTCTGGAACTACGCGGCGTACAGCCTCTTCTACACCCGCCCGCATGGTCATCGCCGCTTGGGCACAATGGGCGCAGGCCCCTTGGAGTTCGACCTCAACCACCAGGTTGTCGCGTACCCCCACCACCCTGATGTCTCCGCCATCCGAACGCAAAAATGGGCGCAACTCTTCCAAGGCGCGGTCAATGCGCTCGGTCAAGGCTTGGGCGTTGGGCTCAGGATTCATGGTGTGAATTTAACCCTCAGAAGCGGGTCTTGCGGCAGGACTGGGCTGGGTTGCCAGCACCTCGAGCATTCGGTCCGTTAGACCTGCGATCGCCTCGGCAGACGCTGTGCCTTCTTGAAGCGCTGCGGGCCGGCCGGCGTCGCCCGCCTCACGAATGGCTTGCACCAGCGGCAGCTCTCCCAAAAACGGGGTTCCAGAGGCTTCTGCGTAACGCTTGACCCCATCCCTACCAAACAAGTGGTACTTGCGCTCAGGCATGTCGGGTGGAGAGAAATACGCCATGTTTTCGACCAGGCCCAAGACCGGTACATTGATGCTTTCCAACTGAAACATCGACACGCCCTTGCGCGCATCGGCCAGCGCAATGTCTTGGGGTGTACTGACCACCACAACGCCGCTCAACGGAACCAGCTGTACCAATGAAAGGTGGACATCGCCCGTTCCAGGCGGCAAATCAATCAGCATGTAATCGAGCGCGCCCCAATCGCCGTCGGTGAACAATTGCCCCAATGCTTTGGACGCCATTGGCCCGCGCCATACAATGGCCTGATCGGGATCGGCAAAGAAGCCAATGCTGAGCATTTTTACGCCGTGTGCCTCCACTGGGCCAATCATGGATTTGCCTCCTTTCTCTACGGGCTGGGGCTTCTCTCTCACGACATCAAACATGGTCGGCATGCTGGGCCCGTGGATATCGGCATCCACCAACCCCACCTTGTGACCTCTTCGCGCCAATTCCACCGCGATGTTGGCCGTGACGGTGCTCTTGCCTACTCCGCCTTTGCCACTGGCAATGGCGATGATGTGTTTCACGCCCGGCAAGACTTTGCGCGTATCCAAACTGCGCTCATTGGACCCCAGTGGAACCACCTCTACCTCCGCAGAGATGGTCAAACCTTGAGCGCTGGAGAGTTTTTCGATGGCAAACTCCACCGCTTCGCGCATGCGCTGGCGGGCATGCATGGCGGGGCTCGAGGACTTGATCCGCAGCCGTGTTTTCCACTGTCCCTCGGACTCCTCGAGCGACAGTACCTCCACAAGGTCCAACGCCACGATGTCCTTGCCCAATTCAGGTTCTACCACCCCACTTAGGGCACCTGTGATCTGCTCAACGGTCAGTGTTGCCATGGTTCAAAGTTCGGTGCAAGGGTCCCAGTATCGCTCAGTAAATTCCACCACCTGGTGGTCTTGGACTTCAATGCCCTCTGCCTGCAGCCTTTGGGCCATCGTTTCGGGTGTTGGAAAATGCATGCGTCCCGTCAACAGGCCCTGGCGGTTCACCACCCTGTGGGCAGGAACTTCCGGCCCGTTGGGTTCAAGCGCCCGGTTCATGGCCCACCCGACCATGCGGCTGGAACGCGCCGCTCCGAGATAACGCGCAATGGCGCCATAGCTCGTGACCCTTCCCTCAGGAATCAGCCGTGCCACGGCGTAGACATCCTGCTCAAAGTCTCCAGACCCTGGACGCGATGTCGGTTGGGGGTTGGAAGCCGTCGGGCTCATACGCGGGTCCTCAAATAGTGAATGTGCTTGCCTTCCTCCAGCCAGCGCTGCTCGTAGTAGGTCCTGATGTTCAAGACATCGGCAAATTCCGAAGGCACCCTGTGCACAAGGTCTGCATAGACGTCCTGCGAATCTTCGAGAATGGGGAAGCCGGCCCTTTCCCAGCCCTCTTTGGACAAGGCGTACAACAATGGGCTGTCGCTTTTGACATGAATGAGGCCCCCGGGCACCATGCACTCCCGATAGCGCTTCAGAAAAACCTCAGACGTGATGCGCTTGGTGCCTTTCTCGTCCTTGGGTTGTGGGTCCGAAAACGTGAGCCAGATCTCGCTGACCTCTCCTTCTGCAAAGAAGTTCTGGACGAATTCAATTTTAGTGCGCAGGAAGGCCACGTTGTGCAACCCTTCCTCTTTGCTCGTCTTGGCACCCCGCCAAAATCGGTGCCCCTTGATGTCCACTCCAATGAAGTTGCGCTCCGGATGCCGCCGCGCGAGGCCTACCGTGTACTCGCCCTTGCCGCAGCCCAACTCTAAGGTGATGGGATGGTCATTCCCGAAAACCGCTTGCGCCCACTGGCCCTTGTGCACACCAGACCCGTCCACAATGGACTTGATGTCTGGTTCGAACACGTGGGAAAATGTTGTGTTCTCCTTCCACTTACGGAGCTTGTCCTTGCCCATGTGGTGCGAAATTACGCCTCATGAGCGCTGGAACTCACTCCAAAAGTCCAATGACACCAAAGCGGCACATTCTGTTCGCGGTGCTCGACTGGGGACTTGGGCACGCCACGCGATCTTGGCCATTGATTGTGGCCGCCCGACGGTCCGGGGCACAGGTGACCGTGGCCTCGCGTGGTGCCGCCGCCGCTTGGCTTCAACACCGCATGACGGAGCTGGTGGAACGAGAACTTGCCGAAGGGGCGGAACAGGGCCCTCCTTGGGTGTGTTTGGAAAAACCAGGGGTGCACATCCGCTATGCCAAAGGCAACCTTACGCTGCCTCGCATTGCTTTTCAATTGCCCCGATTTCTGGCCAGCATTGCTGCAGAGCGGAGGTGGACTGCATCCATTTTGGCAAAGATGGAGGTCACCCATGTGGTCAGCGACAATTGTTATGGTGTTTGCCCCCAACACCCCGGCATTCCATCGGCTCTGATCACCCATCAATTGACCCCTCCAGTGCCTTTCATCTTTCGGCGTGTCGCATGGGCGCAAATCAGACGTTGGACGGAGGCTTTTGGTGAAGTTTGGATTCCCGATACCGCACAGGGAGAACTCGCGGGCAGCCTCAGTGGCGCTGCCTGTGCCCGACACCGCTTCATCGGCCCCCTCAGCCGGTTCCCGCTAGAAGGCGCTGTGGCTCTGGATGCGGTTGGCCATCATGAGGCTGCCCCTCCCAAATTGGTGGGCCTGGTCAGTGGCCCCGAGCCCCAGCGGAGCCTCATGGAAACAGCATTGCTGCGTTGCTTCACTGAAGACGGCCGAACAGCTGTGATTTTTTCAGGAAACCCTGTTGGCGAAACGCAGATCATAGGAAACGTGCACATCGTTCCCCATGCCGATGACGGCGACATCCAGCATGCCTTGATTCATGCCGATTGCATCGTCTGTCGCAGTGGATACTCGAGCCTCATGGACTTGGCCTCTTTAAAACTGAAGGCGGTCCTTGTTCCGACCCCTGGTCAACCTGAACAAGAACACCTCGCCCAACATTGGCATAACACATGGGGTTGGCCTTGTGTCCAACAAGACCATTTGGCGGCCTTCTCACCGCCACAAGAAGCAGATCCTGACCCGCACACGCTGCCCAAAGTCAGCCATGACAACTGGCCTTGGTTTCACCAATGGACTTCATCCAAACACCCTGCAAACCCCGCATAGGACGTGTGACACGAGGTCTGTTGTCACACATCTCAACGCTATTTAAACCCATCTTCACCTAAATTGAAGTGCCCGTATATCAAGGGTTACAGATATTTGGCAAAGACAATTGGGCTTGTCACGTTTCCCTTCTTTCCTACAATCTCTCTTCCAATCTGCTCAGCTTGCAACGGTTTCTGTTGTTGTCTTTCTGTGCGCTGCGACAAGCCCATCTTCCTGCCTCCACGCTCAGGCGAAGCCCGAGGAGTTATTGTGGATGCAAGGGTCTTCTATCCCCACCCCTCCTCTCCCCTTCCAGAGTTGCATCGGCTCGATTGCCGGCGACTTTGACCGCGATGGATTTGAAGACGTCATTTTGGGCTACAAAAACACCCTCTTTGTCGCTTGGAATTCCAAAGACGGCTTGGGCCCATTTGTGGTCTTGGCTCAGGCCGAGGGCATTTGGGACTGGATCAAATGGGACCCGGAAACCCGCATCTGCTGGTTTCAATCTGAATTCCCAAGCCGAATTCAATCTCTGGCCTTTGAGAACAGACAACTTCGGCCCCGATCAAGCTATACGGGCAACGCATTGGAGGCCCAGATTGTAAGCGGGGCAGGATTGCTCGTGACCGGCCGTGAGGGTTCGTCCATGGAGCTGCTCAGTTCTAGCGGCGTTGCGTACAAATGGATCACAGATGCCAGCGGAGTTCTGCGCGCTCAAGCCCTCGTCAATGGACAGGATTTGCTTGTGATTCAAGACAAGACTTCCAATTCCCTTGGTTTTTCGTTCCGAGAGGACAACTCCAACATTTGGCCTCCTGTCACTTGGCTAGAAGACTCCAAAGACTGCAGAAATTGGTGGCTGATGGAGGATGAGAAGGGGCCCTTCATCCTGCATGTCAAAAATGACTCACTCCAATTGAACCATTTGTATCCTGATGGTTCGACCCGCAGGCATTGGAAAGTCCAACTGCTTGCATCGAAAACGACAAGGATGAAAATCCTCACCGTTATGCCCCTTGTGGCCAGCAATGCGATCAACATCATCTGGCACAAGCCCATCTTCCATCAAATGGGCTTGACTCAAATCGACCTGGCGACAGGAGCACTCCGGCAACACCTCCCGTTGGCAGAATTCGATGCCATCAAAGGGTTTTCTACCCCAGACCTGAATGGCGATGGGTCCCGAGAAATACTGCACTTGAGGCCTGACGGTACTGGGCTTGAGTGCCACATGAATTGGCAGTTTGGAACCCAGATGCTCTACCACTCGGCTGAGAATCAACCGGCGTATAAATGGCCTGAATCCGCGCTTAAACCCATGGCCAGGTGGACCCATGCGATGGACATCGAAGCCGGCTTAGAAGAACTCTGGATGCACAATGGGGCATTGCTATTTAGGAATCCTGACGGTTGGTGGAAAGCTGAACTACAGCCCAATTCTGAACCGGCCGAAGTCACTGAGGAATTGCAAAGCGACAGCGCTTCTTTGCGGCTTGTTGTATCGTATCTGCATTACCACAACGGTGTTTCAGATGCAGGGCGCAAGGGGCTCGCCGAGGTCACATTGGACGAGTGGCACCATGTCACTTTTATTCGCAAGTCAAATTTGGAGTCCCAAGTCTGGTACGATGGTCAACTCATTTTTGACGGCTTCAGTTTGGACCTGAGGTTCCAATACAACGCCTTGATGTTTGGGGCCACTTATGGCACCCGATACTTCAACCATGCCCCTGTTGCTTTGGACAGGGTCATTCTGTCTGGAAAGGCCTGGACTTCATCTGAAATCGAGGAGGAATGGCTGACCGCGGGCCACACTGTTGATGACATGACCGCAGAAGTTTGGGAGTTTGATGAAATCCCTTTCAAAAGCAGCATTGCTCAAAAAAAATTGGATGCTGCCTCTCAACCTAGCCTCGTGCCCGGACGAAGTGGGAACGCCGTTTTATTTGATGGCATCGATGACCGGCTCCGAAGTTTCACCAACGTTCCATCGGATGATTTGACCTTGAGTTTCCACTTCAAAGTCTCCCCCAATGACACCTATAGCTCCCATACGGTGGCCACCCTTTACGGCATGTACAACACCACCATAGGAATGGAGTGGTCTGAACAGCCCCTGCTCCGGTCTGAAATGGGAGGGGGCGGCACCATCACCTCCCCTTCTCCGGTGTCTGTGGCCCCTTTGCCCTGGCCGTCAACAGCCTCTCCTTTTCTCTATGAGGGGGTCCTGTATGTGATGACAGCCGGAGGTCAAGTGCTCGTAGAAGGCCCCTTGGGATGGCAGGAATTCCCTTTAGAGGGTGATGACATTGCTGGGCGACTCGGCAATCCATGGCCCACCCAAGAGGGCGTGTGTGCTTTGAGTGATGAAGGCCTTTTGTGGTCTTGGGCGCCCACGTCCGGCTGGAACAGTTTGGGCGCTGTTCAGAATGAATACAAAGCCCTCCGCGAAGTCATTCCTTGCGGTGACGGGGCTTTTCTTCAAGGTGAAAACCAGTGGGTTTGGGCGGACTCGGATCCGAAGGACCTCCAAAGACCTGCCAACGGAGCGCCAGGGCTTGTGCGTGAAGTTGCCTGGAGCCTGAAAGGCCATGAGGTCACCTTTGAGAAAGGAGACCGCCAATTTTGGCACCCTCTCCGCACCCAAATGCTGCTGGGGCCCACTGGTGTGACACTGACAAAGCGTTGGTCTTGGTATTCGCTTTTGCCTGTTTTGTGCATCGCATTGGCCATTGCAACCATCGTCCGGTTTCGCAAGCGTCAAAACCAACGCGATTTCGGATCCACTTCCCCTTATCGCTCAACCCCGCCTCAAGATTTGCAACCCCTGCTCATGAAACTCCAAGCCCATTGCGGTCAAGCGATCGAGACATCGCAGCTGGATGAAATCTTTGGCGTGAGGGAATTGGACACGGACGAGACCCGAAGGGCACGGCGGGCACGCCTCATCAAAGAAACCAACCACTGGAGTCAAGACGCCCTCGATTTGGACGTTATCGTGCGAAAACGTGACCCCAAAGACCGCAGGAGGGCCCTCTACCTCATCCACCCTGTCTTGAAGGCATCACTAGAAACGACTGTAAGTCCGGACTGAATGGAGAAGGCCTAGGGTCTTAAATTGCCAGCATGACAGACGATGAGCGCTACATGCGGCAGGCCCTCGATCAAGCGCACCGCGCAGCCGAGATGGGTGAAGTCCCTGTAGGTGCTGTCATCACAGCTGGTGGCCGCACCATTGCAAGGGCACACAATTTGTGCGAGCGGCTGAATGATTTCACCGCGCACGCAGAAATGCAGGCATTCACCTCTGCAAGCGAATACCTCGGAGGTAAGTTTCTGGACCAATGCACGCTTTATGTCACTTTGGAGCCTTGCCCCATGTGCGCTGGCGCCGCATTCTGGACCCGCATTGGACGCGTGGTCTACGGTGCAAAAGACGAAAAACGCGGCGGACTCGATTTCTCGGGCAAACGAAAGGAGGGCCTCCTGCACCCCCGAACTGAGCTGGTGGGCGGCGTGCTCGAAGAAGAGTGTGCGGAACTCCTGACCACCTTCTTCTCCAAACGCAGGAAATCCTGAGCGGCCCGCGCCTACTTTTGAATGGTGGAGGAATTGAACCGCGCATACCTCGATGCCCTTAGCGGGGACATTGCCGGCAAGAAGGCTGACCTTTTGCAGGCACAGATGGCGGAATTGCACCCCGCCGACATCGCGGAAATTCTAGACAAGCTCGAAGACGAGGAGGTGCAGTACCTCTGGAACCTCATCCAAACCGAGGAGCGCGGTGACGTTCTCGTCGAATTGGAAGAGGACGTCAGGGTGGCCCTGCTCGCCAAGCTGTCCAATCGAGAAATCGCCGAAGAAGTCCTGGAGCACATTGATTCGGACGACGCCGCCGATGTGGTCTCTGAATTGCCCGAGGAAAGGGCGGCCGAAGTCATACAGCGCCTCGACACCGAGGACCGCGAAGACCTGCTGAGCCTGCTGCGCTACCCCGAGGGATCTGCAGGGGCCTTGATGGGCACCGAGTTGATCCGGGTAGAGCTCGATTGGACGGTGTCGCACGCCATCCGTGAGATGAGGCGGCAGGCGGAGGATGTGGAAACGGTGCACAGCGTTTATGTGGTCAACGCCTCCGGACAACTGCTGGGTAGGCTGTCCCTCAAAAGGTTGTTGCTCACGGCCACCAGCACCCGGAGCACCATTGGCGACCTCTTCAAAGAAGACGATACGCACACGGTCAAGGTCACCGAGCCCGACGAAAAGGTCGTGCAACTGATGAAGAAGTACGACCTCGTGGCATTGCCCGTGGTGGACGACCACAACCGGCTCCTCGGCAGGATCACGATCGACGACGTGGTGGACCTGATGGAGGAAGAGGCCGAAAAGGACTACCAGCTCGCAAGCGGTCTGAGCGATGAAGTCGAAAGCGACGACTCCCTGTGGGACATGACGCGCGCCCGACTGCCTTGGCTGTTGATCGGGCTTTTCGGAGGACTCGCCGGCGCCTATGTCATCGGTGTATTTGACATCGAACGCTTCCCTTCCATGGCGCTGTTTATTCCGCTGATTGCCGCCATGGGTGGCAACGTGGGGGTGCAATCGGCCGCGATCGTCGTTCAAGGCTTGGCCGCGGGACGAAACCCGAGGGATGAGCGCCTCTTTCCGCGCTTGCTCAAGGAATTCTCGGTCGCCCTGCTGAACGGTGCCATTTGCTCTGCGGTCATCCTCGGAGCCAGCCTCGCCCTGGGCTATGGCTGGAACTTGAGCGTGACCGTCAGCCTGGCCCTGATTGCGGTCATCATCTTCGCCGCCCTGTTCGGCACCTTTGTGCCGCTGACGCTCGACCGCTTCAAAATCGACCCCGCCCTCGCCACCGGCCCCTTTATCACGACGGCCAATGACATCATTGGCCTCATCATCTATTTCGGCATCGGTGTACTGATGTCTGCCTGAAATGATGAAGGTCCTCTTCTTGGATACGGTGCACCCCATTCTTGCAGAACGGCTGACCGATGCTGGTATGCTGTGCGTCGATGGGACTGCCCTTCCCACTTCTGAAGCTGTCCGTTTGCACCGTGATGCCGAAGGCATTGTGCTGCGAAGCCGCATTCGTGTCGATGCCGACCTGCTCGACCGGTTGCCCCAACTGCGGTTCATTTGCCGCTCTGGAGCCGGTCTTGAAAACATCGATGTCGCCTCGGCCCATATGCGTGGGATTGAGGTGTTCAATAGCCCTGAAGGGAACCGAGACGCAGTGGGAGAACACGCGCTCGGCATGCTCCTTTCTCTCATGAACCTGTTGCGCGAAGCCGATGCTTCGGTGAAGCAGGGCCAATGGGACCGCGAAGGGCACAGGGGCATGGAGCTGGCGTCCCGGACTGTCGGCATTTTGGGATATGGCCATATGGGCAGTGCCTTTGCAGGCAAATTGACCGGGATGGGGTGTCGGATTCTGGCGTGCGACCCTTACCGCACCGACGTAGAAGGCGACCACCAAGGGAAGGTGCGCCACGTAGACCTGGCCACGTTGCAGCGCGAAGCTGATGTCTTGAGCATCCATTGCCACCTCACGCCCGAGACCAAGGGCATGGTGGACCGAGAATTCTTGTACGGCTTCGCCAAGCCCATCGTGCTGGTCAACACGGCCCGAGGCCCCGTCTTGAGCTCATCAGGGCTCCTTGACGCCCTCCAAACAGGACATGTGGTGGCAGCGGCCCTCGACGTCTTTGAAAGGGAAACGAGCAGCTTTGAGACCGTCGCCAACGAAGGTGACGCCATTTGGATGCGGCTCATGGCCCACCCCCGGATACAAGTCAGCCCGCACGTGGCGGGCTGGACTGAAGAAAGCTATATCAAATTATCGTCCGTATTGGCCGATAAGGTGATCGCCGAATTCGGCTGAGATCAGTTCGTACGTTCTCGGGAATTCGCAGAGTACAGCACCTTGAGCGCTGAAGCCTTCCGCAACTCCTGTTTCACGTCGGTCACCACACCCATCTTGGTGTCTTGGTCGACCTTCATGGAAACCCACATTTTGGTCTGTTCCGCTTCTGCAAGCGTGAGGCGCTCGTTCTCGACCCAATCCCGGATCTGCGCCACGTCCGCGAACTGGTCGTTCAGCTGAATCACGGGCTCGGTGCCGTAACGCTTGTCCTGAGGCGGTCCGATGTTGATGTAGCGGATCAAGTGCTTCTTCTCGATTTTGTAAATCTCAGAAGCTTCAGGACGCACCACCTTGACCATCTCCTCCTCTGTCCGCAACACCGTCGCGACCATGAAGAAAAAGAGCAGCATGAACACGATGTCTGGAAGTGAAGCGGTTGAAATCGCCCCAGACTCTCGCTTGTTGTTTTTCTTGAACTTGCTCATCAGTAGTAACCTTGGCTGGCGTCTCGAGGCTCCGCCTCTGAGATTCGCTGGGGATACACCAAACGAATGGACTTGATCTTGTCGAGCAAGGCCTCTTCCTTCGTTCTGCTGTAGCGCTCCTCGAGTGCGGCGTATGACACGTTGAACTTGGCCATTGACAGTTCGTCCCGCAACTCATTGACCGCTGCTTCCAACTCATTCTGGACCTGCAAATACAAGTCATAAGAAGTGCTGCGGTCCGTTTGGAGGCTGATCAGCGCTGAACCGGGAAGCTCTTTGTAATCGCCTCCGAACAGCTCGATGGCCGTCAACTTCTCCCGAACGCGTGCAGCAGCTTTGGGCTGCCCCGCAGCCAAATAACTCTGCTCCAAGGAGATCAACTCTGCCTTGCGCACCCATTGACGCTCGGGGTATTTCATGTTGTCATCGCCCAGCGTCACGTTGGGACGCTCTGGGTGCAACAAGCCTGTGCCCGTGGCTACAAGGAAATCCTTGGCGCCATCCTTGAGTTGGCTGATGGACATGACTTCCTTCTCGACCAGCAACTCGTCGCGGAAATTGGTTCTGACGTTGTAGACGTCACCGTCCTTGACTTCCTGTTGCTCCATGTCTGGTGGGACTGGAGGAGGAAGTTGACGCTTCACGCCTTCATCGCTGTCGATGGTGGTGGTCACCAACCAGAAAATCAGCAGCAGGAAGGCGATGTCAGCCATCGAACCTGCATTGATTTCCGGTATTTCTCTACGAGCCATGAGCGCTTAGAGCCAGTTCTTGAGGATGGACTTGCCCTCCACCGCGAGGATGGAAACCAGCGCCAACAGCCCCAGGATGTAAATGAATTGAATGCTCGCGTCGGCGATTTTCACGTCTTGTTCGGTCACCGTAGCACCTCCAGCCAGCATGGCAGAGGTCACTGTGGTATCGGCCAAGGCCCAGGCGATGAAGCCCGCTACGAAGAAGACCACGAATCCAATCAAGGCACCCATGGCGCGCTTGGGTTGGGTGGCCAACTTCTGAACGAAGTGGAAGATGCCGAAGCCCAAGATGGCCAGCACACAAACGACGCCGGTATAGAGGTTCAGACTGACGAGACTTTCGACGGGCCCAGTCGGGTCGTCGCTGTTGATGGCGGACACCACCCAAATACAACCCAATGCGATGATCAGGATGCGGAGGGCGATGAGGGCCGTGCGGATGACGTTGGCTTGCATGGTACTGCTGTTTTGCGACCGCAGAACCGATCAGCCGTTCAACTTCTTGCGATAAACGAGGTCCACGAGGTCCATGGACGCCTCCTCCATGTCAAAGACGATGCCGTCAATCTTGGAGAGGATGTAGTTGTAAAAGATCTGGAGGATGATCGCCACCACCAGACCAGAGACGGTCGTGATCAAAGCGACTTTAATACCGCCAGCAACGATGGACGCATTGATGGTGTTGGCTTGAGCGATCTTGTCGAACGCCTCGATCATACCAATGACCGTTCCCATAAATCCAAGCATGGGAGCCAAAGCGATGAACAAGCTGATCCAGCTCAGTCCACGCTCGAGCTTGGTGCTCTCCAAGCTGCCGTAATCTTCCACGGCCTTGGCCAACTCTTCATAGCTGCCGCCGCTGCGGTCGAGGCCCTGATGGAAGATGGCGGCGACTGGGCCGCGGCTGTTGGCGCACACCTCCTTGGCTGCGTCTACTCCTCCGCTGTTCATGGCGTCTTCCACCTTGGTCAGCAACCCTTTGGTATTGGTCGTGGCCATGTTCAGGTAGATGATGCGCTCGATGGCCAAGGCCAATCCGAAGATCAAACAGAGTACAACGAAGCTCATGAAGAGCACGCCGCCCTCGATGATGCGCAGCTTGATTTGCTGGCGGGCTCCAGTGACCTCAACGGTCTCTTCTGGCATCTCTGGCGCTTCCTCGGCGACGGGCATGGGTGCCGGAGCGGCAGCGCTGTCCATCATGGCGGAATCGGCCATGGTTGAGTCTGCGGCCATCATGGCGGTATCTGCAGACGTTTCCATTGTTGGTGCGGCATCCTGAGCGGAAACCGAAGCGGTAAACATGAGGGCCACTACTAGGAGGGCGAACAACTTCTTCATGGTGAAGGGATGAATCGTGGTTGTGTCGTTGTATGCGAACCTTCGGCTCGCGAAGGGCGAATTTAGGCAATCGACTTCCACCCCGACAACAGCACTGCCAACATGGAGGAGATTTCCCTCAATTAAGCGGTTACAACTCGCCCATTCTGCCGGCTTGGTAATCGGCGATACAACGCTGAATTTGAGCGCGGTTGTTCATGACAAAGGGGCCATATGAGACCACAGGCTCGTCCAATGGCTGGCCTCCCAACACCAAAAATTCAGCCCCCGATCCGCTGTAGAATCGAAGCACATCCCCGCCCCTGTGGTACAGGGCCAACTGTTGTTTCGCCAATTCGCGCTGCCCTTCAACCTCCAATTTTCCATCGATCATGTGCAGAAAAGCGTTGTGCCGAGGATCCACAGGAAGGTCCAACCGCGCCCCTGCCTTGAGTTGGACATGGTGGTAAAATGCGGGGCTGTGCAATTCTGTGGGAGAAGCCGCTCCAAAAGCTTCGCCCATGACCACCTTGATGCGGTAGTCATCGGTTTCGACAATGGGGAAATCCGTTTTGTCGCGCAGCGTGGTCAACGGAGTGCTGAATTTTTGGGCCGCGGGCAGGTTCAACCAGATTTGAAAACCGTGCACAACGCCGCCATCTCTTCGAATTTCCATGCTGCTCACCTCTTCGTGCACGGCACCGCGTCCAGAGCTGAACACCATGAATTGACCTTCGCGGTATATCAAGTCGTTGTCCAAGCTGTCGGTGTGCCGGCCGCTGCCAGAAAGCAAATACGTGGTCGGTGCCACCCCCGCGTGGGGATGCGCCTTGATGTCCATGCCGAGCGTGCCGGGATCAATCTGGAGTGGACCAAACTCATCGAGCATCACAAACGGAGACACCAGGTCGGTATGGTCTCCTGCGAAACCGCGCAGCACTGGTACGTTTTGAACCATGGTGCGCTGGCACTCCAAAACCTGGGCCACTTTGCGTTCTCCGCCCTCACCCCACATGCCGGAGGCGGCCCTCAACCAATGGGGGACCGTCGCCGCTGCGCCCACAATGGCGGAGCCCTTGATGAATCTTCTTCGCAACATGAATTAAAGATACAGGGGAGATGTCCTCCACGTTCTTCATCTAGTTGAAGAACGGTGTCCCTGCCATTGACATCATGGAAACGAGCGGTCATGAAAAAGCCGGCGTGGTAACGCCGGCTGCTTCTGTTGCGGAGAGACGGGGATTCGAACCCCGGATACCCTTTTGGAGTATACACGCTTTCCAAGCGTGCGCCTTAAGCCACTCGGCCACCTCTCCTGATCAGTTCGACTTCTCTCACTGAATGGGCGCGCAAGTTACCCCATAATCCAACGCGATGAGCAACCCTCTAGCGGTGGAAATGCTGCGGGGACTCAGCGTATGGTGTCCGCCGGGGTTTGCTCCCCAGCCAGGTCCATTTTGAAGGCGGCCCTGAGCGACTCGCGGTCGGGATGCAGTGCAGCCAAAACCATCAACTTGGTCACCGCTCCTTCCAAAGTGATGTCCAAACTGGGCTCCACACCGATGCGGGTCAATCCCGCTCCTGTGACATAGCGGTTGGCATCGACCGACCCCACAGAACACTGGGTCACATTGACCAGAAAGATGCCCCTTTCCTGGGCCGCGGTTAAGATTCCGAGAAACAAAGGATCTCGTGGAGCATTGCCCGAACCGTATGTTCTCAATACTGCCGCCCTGAGTCCGGGGATGCACAGTTGATGGGAGAGCGCCTCTGGTGTCATGCCTGGGATCAAATGGACCACGGTCACGCCAGGATCCAACTCCTCCAACAAGCGCGCTTCTCCGCGCGGCCGGAGCAGGAGGTCCCGCCTGAACCGAACGTGCACACCCACTTCGCCCAAAGCGGGGAAATTGGGACTCACCAAGGCCTGAAACCCCTCGGCGTCCTGCTTGTGGGAGCGGTTTCCGCGCATGAGCTCGTCACCGAAATAGATCACGACCTCGCGCACCAGTGGACCGCGCTCTGGATCTGCTGAATCCCACGTGCCTGCGATTTCTATGGCGGTGAGGAGGTTCTCTTTGCCGTCGGTGCGGACCACACCAATGGGCAGCTGGCTGCCGGTCAATACAATCGGCTTGCCAAAGTTGGGCAGCATGTAGCTCAGGGCGCTCGCCGAATAAGCCATGGTATCCGTGCCGTGCAACACCACAAATCCATCGTAACGTTCCCTGCGGTGGAACAGCAACCGCGCCAATTCACCCCAGCGCTCAATGGACATGTCACTGCTGTCGATGGGCGCCATGGGTTCGAAATCCAACGACACCTCGAGCGCATCAATTTCGGGCACCCGCGAGCGCAAATGATCGAAGTCAAACGGGCGCAACGCTCCTGTTTCCGGATCCTCGAATGAACCGATGGTTCCACCAGTGTATACCAGAAGGATGCGGGCAGGCGTCATGATGCGGAGGGGTGGAATTCTGCCAAACGGAACAGGCGCTCTGCATTGGCTGTGGAAAGTGCCGCCACCTCGGCAACAGGGCGCTCCAACACATCGGCCACCCTTTGTCCAACCAAGGTGGTGTACGACGGCTCATTGCGCTTTCCGCGGTGTGGCACCGGTGCGAGGTAAGGGCTGTCTGTTTCCAAGACTATGCGGTCTTCAGGAATGTGTGGAATCACAGCTTCCATCCCGGCCTTTCTAAAGGTGGTGACGCCCCCCAAACCAAAGCAAAACGATCCGTAACCCGCGATTTTCTCGACCTCGGCTTGCCCGCCTGTAAAACAATGGAAGACCCCGCGAAGGGGCGTGTTGGCGTATTGATCCAGCACCTCAAAAGTGTCTTCAAATGCCTCTCGCACATGCAAGACAACGGGAAGGTCACGCTCCAATGCCCAACCGATTTGACGGTGAAAGGCATCGATTTGCGCCAGGCGGGTCTTCTTTCCCCTGAACAGGTCCATTCCGATCTCGCCCACGGCGATACACGGCTCGGCATTGAGTGCTTCCAGAATGGGCGTGCATTCTGATTCCCAATCGTCTTCTACGTGACATGGGTGCAGCCCCATCATGGGAAAACACCGACCGGGATGCGCCGCGACCAATTCCAAGAGGGGACCGACACTTGCCGCATCAATGTTGGGCAACAAAATCCGCTCCACGCCAGCATCGAATGCGCGCTGCACGGCTGCCCCGCGGTCCTCGTCGAACGCAGCCGCGTAGGCATGACAATGCGTGTCTATCCAATTGAGCTTGGGAGCGTCGTCCATCACCACAAAATTAAGTCCCGTCTCCAGTGGTCCTTCCACTGCGCGCCCTTTGGTAGCGTTTAATCGCAAAAGTGAGCAACAACGCCAGTCCCAAGATGCCTCCGACGCCCCAAATCCAACCCACTGCATCGCGAAGGACGATGAGGAAAATGACGGCGATCAGAATGACGGTTGGGACTTCATTGAGGAAGCGCAGCCTCATGGAACTGGCTGTCAGCTCGCCATTTTGGCATTGGCCTAAAATCCGCCGACCCAGTGCCATGTATGCCCAAAGCAGCCCTACAAAACCGAGCTTGACCCACATGAATGGCATGGACAACCACACCGGGTTCCATACGATGAGCGCGGTTCCGAATCCTGTGGCAAGGACCCCACTCGGCAAAGTGATCGCCGCCCAAAGCCTGCGTTCCATAATGCGGAACTGGGGGACGAGAACGTCGCGTTCAGCAGCCGGCTTGTCGAGGGCCTCGCGGTGATAGATAAAGAGGCGGAACAGGTAGAACAATCCTGCGAACCAGGTCACAACGAATATGATATGGAGGGCCTTGAGGACGTCGTACGTCATGGTGCAAAGGTGAAGGAGTGTTGTCGTTTTCCGAGCATGCCCATTACAGACCGACCTTTGCAGGGCAACAAGCGCCCATTATGGCTCCAAAAACACGCCACGCGAAGGACAGCTTCGCCACGACCACCCACATTGTGCTGCCCAACGACACCAACGTTTTGGGCAACCTCATGGGCGGACAACTCTTGAACTGGATGGACATCGCATCGGCCATCAGCGCAAACCGCCACTGTCGCAGGGTGGTGGTCACAGCTGCGGTCAACAACGTTTCCTTCGACCGGCCCATTCGCCTCGGAGACACCGTTACCATTGAAGCCAAGGTCAGCCGCGCCTTCAGCAGCTCCATGGAGGTGTTCATGGAGGTTTTTGTGGAGGACAATGCCACGGGCGAACGCTCCAAATCAAACGAAGCCATGTACACGTTTGTGGCGGTCGATCAACTGGGGGCGCCGATTGGCATCCCCGAACTGATTCCGGAAACGGAGGAAGAAAAGGACCGCTTTGATGGCGCCTTGCGCCGGCGTCAGCTCCGCTTGATTCTGGCAGGTAAAATGAACCCTCAAGACGCCACCGAGCTCAGGGCGCTGTTTGTTTGAGCACGGACTCCATTGCGGCTATGGTGCGCTCTGGTGAGACGCGCTCCGGACATTTGACCTTGTGCCTGCACCGGTCTCCTAACCGGCTGCAGGGCCTGTTGCGCTCTGGGCCTTCGGGCTCGAGTTGCACCGTGCTGGGATGGGGCATCCAAGGGCCCATGCCCAGCGCCGGAGAGGTGCACCCCCAAACGACCACCATCGGCACCTGAAGGGCCGCGCCGGCATGCATGGCTCCGGTATCTCCTGCAACCAACAACGCCCCTTTTCCAATCACTGCAAAGGTCTCTGACCACGACGCCACACCACAGTGGTTCTTGACGTCGCCGTCTTCAAACAACGCTACAAGTTCTGAAGCCAGGGCCGCCTCAACGGGACCGCCTATGAGGTCTACCGCCCTCCCTTGCGCCGTTAGATGCGTCAGAATGGCGCGCCAATGGTGCTTTGGAATGGCCTTGCCTTCATGTGCCGCTCCCAGTGCCAGTACTACGCGACCGCTGTCCAAATGCGCCCCCTCCGACCCCTCTTTGGGCGCGGCCACCGGCAGTGCCAGCCCCCCGACATCGTCGCATCCACCCAGGGCAGACAGCGCACTACCAAATGGCGAGAGGGTTTTCAAGTAACGCTCGACCACGTGCTCTCCCCTCAACCTGTCAAGGCCAAACCGAACGAGCAAAATCTTGTCGAGGCTTTTCTTGTCGACCGTCAGGTCGAGTGTGTTTTCCTTCCGAAGGGCCCTTTTGATAAAACCTGAGCGGGCATTGGCGTGCAGGTCGATGACATAATGGAAGCCCACTTCCAAAAGCGCCGCCTCTACTTCTGCAGTGGTCTTGTCGATCGTCCACACCTGATGCACACCGGGCAGGCCCTCAACGGCTGCTGCAAAGGCCGACTTGGTCAGAAAATGCACCTCGACCTCTCCCTCCAACATGGCGTGCAAGGCGCGCACCACAGGGGATGTGAGGATCACATCTCCCATGCTGGAGAACCGGACGACGAGGACACGTGTAGGGCCTGTCTGCGACATCGGCGGGAAGGTAGCCCCTGAAACGCAGGAAGCCGCCCCCTCTCGGGAGCGGCTTCCGCCTCAAGCGATTTGGTGAAACGCTTTCCTCTAGTCTGGAATCACTCTGAAACCAGGAGCTTCTTGACCACGATGTAGTCGGAACTGGACAGGCGCACCTGATACATTCCACTGGACAACGTGTTGGCGTCAATGTCGAGCACATACTGAACATCTTCAGAGGCGTTGCCGTCAAACAACTCCTGCACGAATTGACCTCCCATGGTGTACAGGTCGATGCGCAGGCGCATGTTGTTGGTCACCACGAATCCGAGTGTGCTGTAGTCGTTGGTGGGGTTAGGCTGCAATCCTGTGATGCGGATGGGATCCTTCAGGTTGCTCACGCCACCGGTGATGTCGATGGGGGTGTGTCCACCCTGACCGCCACTGACCGTGACGTTGTCGAGGTTGTCGAACTCCCCAGTACCCAAATCGGTGTAGTCGAAATCAGTGCTGTTTCCACAATCATCGGTAATGGTGTAGCTGTAATCGATCTGCCATCCGAGGCAGCAATCCATGTCGAAGAAGATGTCACCACTGGAAGACAGGATGCCCTGGCTGATGCCATCCACTACGAGCTCACCGCTGTAGAAGAACCAAGCGCTACCACCGTAGTTCTCGTTCTTGTTGTTGGCGCCCTCACCGATCTGGAGACCGTAGTAAGCGTTCAACGGCTGGTGCTGCAATGTGAATTCAGAACCGGCGTAGGATCCGGTACCCGTCATGGTGCCACCGGCGCCCATCACGTAGTAGACCCACTCCGTCCAGATTTCGATGCCTGGGAAGATGTCTGCACAGTCCTTCTTGTAGTTGTGCATGCCTGGCTCAGCGAGCCATTCGTTCCAATCGTGTCCGCCTTCGTAGATGGCGTCGAAGATGAAGCCGTCTCCGTTGACGTCCGCAACCTCGAGCACAATGTGCATGGTGCTGTCTGGAGCGATCTCGATGATGCTGCTTCCGCCTTCGACGATGGTGAAGGACTCGGCTCCTGGGAAGTTGAACAAACGCACCACTTCTGGGGCGCGATCGTCACAGGTCTCTCCATTGTCGATGGCCTCAACCGTAGATGGCATGCAGAAGTTGGCGATGTCCGCCGTAGGCAGGTAACCACTCTCAACAGAGGAGAACTCCAACGTCACTTCACTGTCACAGTTGTCGCCGTATTGAACGTCGCAAGCTGCAGGAATCTGGATGAAGTCAAAGATGTCATTCAAGCCATTCTGGTTGTCGTCACCACAGGCGTACTCCACCACTTCGTCGTTGCTGATGTCGCATGTGGAAGTGAACTGAGGCTCCATCTCGTCGAGGACTGTGATGTCCTGGCTGGTGGTCACCGTGTTCTGGTTGCCACAGTCATCCGTCGCGACGCTGGTCCAAGTACGTGTGAACGTATAGCTTCCCTCGTCAGCGCTGTCTCCATCGCTGCAAGTCTGGACGTTTGGAGTGTCCGTGAATGTCAATACGTTGGCTACGTCGCTGTCACAGTTGTCATCCGTCGTGATGGCGGGGATTCCTGTCGCTGCATCGCTGCGGTCCGTCTCGCAAGCACCGTCGAGGTAAAGCGTGACAGGGTCAAGCGTCTCGATGGTTTGAGAAGGATTCACATTGTCCTGAACCGTGATCAGCTGATCCACGCTCGTGGAAGTGCTGTTGCCACAGTCATCGGTCGCAGTGAAGTTGAACGTACGGGTAAAGACATAGCTTCCATCCAACTGATCGTCGTCACCACCACAGGTATACTCCGGGGCACTGTCCGAGAAATCGGTGTCCACCGTGACATCACTGTCGCAAGCATCGCTCGTGGTGTGTGAAGCATAACCCAGTGCGTCAGTGCTCAGATCAGCCTCACAGTTGGCATCCAACTGCACCACTTGATCTGCAGGAGCAGCAGCGCTCAAGTCTGGCGCGGTCACATCCGTCACTGTAATGGTCTGAACGTGTGTCTCGGTGTCCGTGTTGCCACAGTCGTCCGTAGCCACCGCCGTCCAAGTCCGGGTAAAGGTGTATGAACCCTCTGCCAGACCGTCAGCATCGCTGCAGGTGTACATCGTGTCTGTATCGGCATAGGTGATGCTGATGCTCACGTCAGTGTCACAGTTGTCCGTTGCTGTAGCTGTGGCTTGACCTGCCGCGGAAGGCGAGGTGTCGGCCGTGCAATCAGCAGAGAGGTCTGTGGCATAAGTATCAGGGCAGCTGATGTCCACCACAGGATTGATCTCGTCGTTCACAGTAAACATCTGATCGTGGGTCTGAACGTTTTCGTTACCACTGTCGTCGGTTGCTACTGCAGTCCACGTCCTGGTGAAGGTGAAGTTGCCTTCGGCAGCACCGTCCCCGACACAGCTGTAAATCGGAGCTGAGTCGCTGTGTGAGATCACGATGATCACAGTTCCATCACAGTTGTCGGAAGCTTCGGCTGTCACCAAGTCCAAGCTGAGGTCGGCGTCGCATGCCTCGTTCAACAATTCAACGCGGTCCGCTGGCCAATCCACGGTCAAGCTTGGCTCAATCGCATCGGTCACAGTAATGACATGCTCACAATAGCTGTTGGACTTCCAATTCTGGTTTTCACAGGCGTCCATAGAGGAGAACACACGGGTAAACTGGTAGCTTCCGTTGTGGTCTTCATCTTCGTCGCCGTAGATGTAATCAGCGCCATCGGTATCGGCCTCAGAAGGCAAGTCCATGAACATGATGTCCTCGAAAGTGACCTGAGGGTTGTCGTCACAGTTGTCGGTCACGGTCGCCATACCTGTGGCATCCGTGCTCAAATCTGTGGTGCAATTCTCGTCGAGGAACACCTCGATGTCCTCAGGACAGAAGTCAAACTCCGGTGCCAATGTGTCCACCGTAGCAACGTACTGGATGGCTGACTCTGACTGGTTTCCGCTGTCGTCTGTCACGTACCAAATCCGCACATACGTGCCTGGGCAGGATCCTGAAGTCAAGAACGCCATCGAAATGTTGTAGCTCAACTCAGTGTCGCAATTGTCGTTGGCATGCAACGGCAACACACTGGTGTCATAGGGATCTGGCATATCACCACAGGTGATTGGAGCCGGATACAGCTCATCTGGATTGCCGTCAAACATGGGCGCCTCCGTGTCTGTGAAGGTCAACTCCTGGGTACAGGTTTGTACCGTTTGGTTGCTGCAATTGTCTGTAGCGGTCACCGTAAAGGTCCGTGTCAAGAGATGGTTTCCTTGATTGTCGGAGTCGGAGTCGGAGTCCGTGATTGTGCTCAAATGGACTACGGTGTCAGAATAGGTGTATTCCACAGTCACATTACCGTCACAGTTGTCGCTGGTGACAAATGAAGGCTCACCATTGGTCGCAATACTGAGGTCTGCTCCATCGAAGCACACGTTGGTATAGAGAATGGCCGCTGGGCAAGTAATGCTCAAGCTTGGAGCCTGCGTATCCTGCACCTCAATGGTTTGAGACTGGAGGTGTACGTTGCCCGCGCAGTCAGAAGTCTGCCAGGTGCGGGTCAGGGTGTAGGTGTCTTCACATGCGCCGTCCGTGCGGACTTCCTCAACAAAGGCGATTTCTGGACCGCTGTCGCAGTTGTCCATCGCATCCAATGAGCTCAACGGAGCAATGGCGGGAACCGCATCGCACTCCACAGTATCGTCAGCAGGGAAAGCCGTGAATTCTGGAGCCGTCGTGTCTTCAATCGTGATATACTGGATGTGCTCGGTATAGTTGTCTGAGCAGTCCGTGGTAGAGTATGTACGCTTGATGGTGTATTCCTGAATGCATGGGGTGGTCAGGATCAAGTCCTCATAAGTCACCACCGCTTCAGCGTCGCAGTTGTCCATGGCCTCGGCATGCATGCCATCGCCAGGTGTGAACTCAGGCACGGCGTAGAATTGACCCAATTCGTGCTGCACAAACCCTGTGAGATCCGCATCGTCACACTGCAAGGTGTAATCGGCTGAAGCCAAAGTCCATTCGGCAGAGGTGCGGTCGGTCACAATCAAGATCTGCTGGAACGTTGAGACGTTTCCACACATGTCGGTAGCCGTGTAGTCGATGATGTAGTCATCCCAGCAACCGGCGGAGAGTGGTGTGCACTCCACGTCCACATGGCTCAACTCGCAGTTGTCCAAGGCCGTCACAAGTCCGACGCTGTTCAAATACTCATAGGAGCAATCCATCCAGAGGTCGCACTCGAGGGTGTCGATTCCTTCAGCAAGGAATGAAGGCGCAATGGCGTCCTCGATGTCAATGCGCTGGTTGTCCGTTTCGACCGTAGCGTTTCCGCAGCTGTCCGTCGCCATGGCAGTCCAAGTCCGGATGATGCTGTAGCAACCTGTGCTGACGCTGTCTACGATGACGTCGCTGTGCTCCAAACCGGTATCGGCCAAGTCACAGTTGTCAGAGTAAACAGTTCCAGCAATACCTGTATTGGATGGATCCAAGTCCACATAGCACAGGCCGTTGACGTTCAAGGTCAAATCTGAAGGTGCCGTCACCATCACTTCTGGTGGGGTGTTGTCTTCAATCGTGATGGCTTGAACATGGTAGGTCTGGTTGCCGAAGCAGTCCGTCGCAACCCATGTGCGGTTCAAGACGCGGCAGCTGCTCGCGGTGTAAGACGCTGTGGTCTCTCCGACCAACTCAACGCACACATATACCGTGTTGCCATCTGCAAATCCAGCGGTGTTGGGGTCAAATCCAGCGGCACATCCATACTCGCTGTCGTCGCAGTTGTCCGAGAACAACACCACTTCGTCCGAAGCGGGGTTGTCGATCAACCACTGCTCGCTCTCGTCGCAAGTCAGCGTGAGGTCTGCACCACCCGAAACATAAGTAGGAGCCGTCACGTCGTTGCGGGAAATCGTTTGGACGATTTCAGTGGCCACGTTGCACTGCTCGTCGAAAGCGATGTAGTGGAACTCCACATACTCACCCGCCATGCAATCCGTAGGCAAATCGCAGCTTGGTTCCAGGGTAGCGATGACGTCACCAGCAAAGCCCATGGCATCCTCTCCAGCGATGGATCCAGACCAGCTGAACCAACCTGAGAATCCGTTGTCGTCACAGTTGTGGTTGTTGGCACCATCGCCGAGCTGGAATCCGAAGTATTCGCTGGCTGGCTGGTGGTTAAAGTGGATCAACGTTCCGAAGTCCCAAGCACCAGGTCCACCCACAGCGTATGAGGCTTCGTTGTTCAAGGTGTACATGGTCCAGAGGTCAGTGTTGACCGCACAACCATAATCGTTCTTGAATCCACCAGGCCAATCTGCGCCGACAGCGCGGCCCTCAAAGAAGAGGTGAATTTCCAAACGGAGGTCGTTGTTGTTCTTGTCCACAACGGTACCCTGCATCAAGGCCGTTCCGTTTTCGAACTGCTCGAAAGACACTCCGCCATTGTCGCCGTCTTCGATGAAGTAATGTCCAGCGCTCATGTCGCCGTTGATGTCGTAGAACTGCAGCAAAGCGTCAGGGCCATTGTTGAAGTTGGCATCGTCACCAGCGGTGATGGCATTCCAAGCCTGCGTGGTTCCACCACCTGTGCAAATTTGGTTGCGGCCATCGGTGCGGTTCTTTACGGTTACCACATTGTCAAGCTCGAGGTCATTGCATGCAAATGCTGTAGCTGCGGCTGCAGTAGCTGCCACCAAATCGCCCTCGCACTCCACTTCATAGTCGGCCAAATCACCGTCGATGTTCAGGCTGGCACAGCCCAAGCATGGATCGGCACTCTCCAGAGGAATAACCCTGTCGATGGCGTACAAATAGCTGTTGCTGTTGAACTGATAAGCACCGTTCTGAATGATGTAGACATCGCCACTGGCGCTGACAAGGCGGGCATCACCTTCGGCTTCCGTGTATGTGAATTCTTCACCATAGTAGTTGCTGTACACGGACCCTTCGGTCATGAGCTCACACAGTTCAGGGAAAATGTGGCCCACAATGAGGTCACCCAAGACCTGTTCAGAAAGGACATTCAGGTTGTATCCTGCTTCATCCCAAGCCGCATTCACCGGCAAGAAAAGAGATCCGCAGTCTGAGTCTGAATTGGCGGGGACCAACAGGTCACCGTTTCCAGAGAGAATCAATCCTTCAACAAGGAAGTCAGAAGGGGTTTCCAATGCCGTGCCGAGCAAGGCTGCAGTGCTGTCGATGAGTGCGCCATCTTCCAAGGCCACTTCTATCGCTCCACCGGTAACGGCCAGCGCCTCGTCTTCGTTACAAATTTCATCGCCATCGAGGTCGTTCAAACATCCCCCAGCACAGTCAACGTAACCCAAACCATAAAGGTCAATGGGGTACTCACAAGGAGCTGAATCCGTAGCTGCAGGGTCGTAGTTACAAGCTTCTTCTTCCTGGCACCCCACAATCTCGAAGGGATCACAAATCCCATCTTCATCGGTGTCTTCCAGGCAGTTTCCGTCACAATCGTAACCGGTGTCCGCATAGGTACAAGACCCGTCATTGTCTGTAGCGCTTGCAGAGAAGTTACAGGCTGTATCGTCGTCACAACCGGCAATTTCTTCCTCGTCACAGACACCATCGGTGTCAGCGTCATTTAGGCACTCGCCGTCGCAATCAACGATGTTTGATGGATATCCGACAGGATAAACGCAGAAGCTGTCATCAGTGTCGGTAAAGTCACCCGGATTGCAAGCTTCTGGGTCCGTACAACCTGCCAACTCGTCTTCGTCACAAGTACCGTCACCGTCCTCGTCGTTCAAACAAGCACCATCGCAGTCAACGTAATCCACGTCGAAGATGTCAATGGGGTACTCACAAGAACCGTCGTTGTCAGTAGCAGAAGCACTGAAGTTACAGGCCGTTTCATCATCGCAGCCCGCCACCTCATTCTCATCACAGACACCATCTCCATCGGAGTCATTCAAGCAAGCGCCATCACAATCAACGATGTTGTTTGGATACCCAGCAGGATACGTACATGTGCTATTGTCGGTGTCCGTGAAGGGGCCGTTGTTACACGCCTCTGGATCTGTACAACCGGCGCTTTCGTCTGCGTCACAGATGTCATCTCCGTCTGCGTCATTGTCGACAATGATGCCGTCTTCGCAAGTCTGGCAAATGCCATCCAAGAAAGTGCAACTTCCATCATCGATGGTCGCAGTGTCGTCATAGTTACAGGCTGTGGCGTTTGTGCAGCCGGCACATGAGGTGAATTCACATGAACCATTGTCGTCTGTGGCAAGAGGGTTGTAGTTGCAGGCACCGCTGTCCTGGCAACCGGCAATCTCGTCTTCGTCACAAACCTGGTCGTTGTCTGAATCGTTGAGGCAATTGCCATCACAGTCCAAGCCTGCTTCAGCAAACTCACATGTTCCAGCATCCGTAGCCTCTGGGTTGTAGTTACAAGCCGTCTCATCTTCACAGCCGACCACTTCGTCCTCATCACAAATCTGGTCCCCGTCTGCGTCGTTGATGCAGTTGCCATCACAGTCCAAACCTGCTTCTGCAAACTCACATGTTCCAGCATCTGTAGCCTCAGGGTTGTAGTTGCATGCTGCCTCGTCTTGGCAACCGACCACTTCGTCCTCATCACAAGTGCCGTCGGCGTCGGAGTCGCTCAAACAAGCGCCATCACAATCGACGTAGACGCTGCCGTAGAGGTCGAGCGGAAATTCGCAGGAACCATCGTCGTCTGTTGCCAGCTCGTCGTAGTTGCAGGCAGTGGCGTCGGTGCAGCCCAAAACCGGTCCTCCTGCTCCGAAGAAGAAGGTGTCGCGGAATTCGTTGGCTCCATCACCTTCGATGAAGACCTGACAGTACAATTGACCGCTCAGGTCACCATCGGTGGTGAACTGACCCACCATACGCGCAGGTCATCGCCAGCGACACCGTTGGCGTCTCCATTCAAAGCATACCATGCTCCGCCGATGGCATCGTCAATGGCAATGCTCGCTCCGGCAGCGCCAAAGCCTGGATCGAAGTTGGTAGCCCAAGGGTTTTCGCCTGATTGGACGACGGACACCGCCGCTTCGCCAGCACCAGCATTGAAGGACTGCTCCAATCCAATGGTGACCCAGCTGTCAAAAGGCAGGTCAGGATAGAAACCGTACAAAACGGGGTTAATGCCGCCTGGAGTCGCACCGCCCAGTTCAGCATGGAAGAAGCTGCCCGTAGTATTGACATAAGTCGGGTTAAGTGCATCACCGGAAACGGAGGACATGAAGTCCGTCGCATTGTTCATGGTGACGTAAAGCCTCGTACAGCTATAACCGGTGAGGTCAGTTACGCCGAGCGCACCGACTATAACACCGAGGTCTTCTGAGACAACTTCGACTTCGAGATCGTAACCCTCAGGGGCAGGAGCGGAGTTGACCGCAATCTGCTGGACTTGGGAGAATGAATTGGCCCAACAAAAGAAGAGGGCAAGAATGAGAGATGTGAGACGCATCACAAGTGGTTTGGTTCCATTGGTTATTACCTGCACAAACAGGCTTCAGCAAGTTCTCAAATCTTCCCGGTTGCCCAAGCCCCACGGCTTCACCTTCGTCGAATTATACGCTCTTGGCAGAAAATTGAGCTTACAAGCCCTCTCACCCGTGTCGACCAAGCATATATAAACGCCGCTTAAATATTTACTAACCGCGATTAAAACTTGATTTTTTTGTGAATCCTGTGGGACAACGTTTACAAATTCCCAAGCAAATTTCCTCAGAGCCTCCCCCAAGGAAACTGTGGCAGCGGACAAATTCATTCCGCCTTAAACCGTACACAGAAGCAAAATAAAATGCTGTAAAACAGCACATTAAGACCGAAATAAAGCCGGGACACCTGGCTTAAAACCCGAAGAATCTGCGGTTCTCCTCAAAATCGGATAATATGGTTCCAACCTTAACGTCTTGGAACAAAAAAGGGCCAGCTCAGTGCTGACCCTTTGATTTTCTGTCCTCTTTTCAGAGGCTTTAGTTGCGGTGGCAGGACTCGAACCTGCGACCTTCGGGTTATGAGCCCGACGAGCTACCAACTGCTCCACACCGCGATCCATTTTCCCGAATCGGGACGGCGAAGATAGACGGGTCTCGTTTCTTTGCAAGAGAAAAATCATGCCCGTGTCCACAACGAATGCAAATAATCCCCATCGAGCGGGTTTCGTGAACATCATCGGTTCACCCAATGTGGGCAAGTCCACCCTCATGAATAGACTGGTCGGAGAACGGCTCAGCATCATCAACGCCAAAGCCCAGACGACGCGACACCGCATTATGGGCATTGTCTCAGATGACGATTGGCAGATCGTGTACTCCGACACCCCTGGTGTACTCGACCCTGCTTACAAGTTGCAGGAAGGCATGATGAAGTTTGTGCGCACTGCCCTCCGGGATGCAGATGTCCTCCTTATTGTAACGACCCCAGATGAGCGGACCTTGGCCCACCCTGAAACTCTGGAAAAGGTCCAGCTCATGGACATCCCTGTCCTTTTGTTGGTCAACAAGATTGACCTTGGGGAGCAAGAAGCCTTGAAAGAGCACATTGCTCATTGGCAAGGGTTGATCCCCCGCGCCGAAATTCATCCCATCAGCGCTCTTCACGGCTTCAATTTGGACCACCTGTTGGACCGCATTGTCTCCCTCCTCCCCCATTCTCCAGCATTTTTCCCAAAGGACGAGATGACAGACAAGCCTATGCGCTTCTTTGTAGCAGAGATTGTCCGTGAAAAAATCCTGACCCATTGTCGGCAGGAAGTGCCTTACAGCAGTGAGGTGGTTGTAGGAACGTTTAAAGCGGACCAAACCAAAGAAGGCAAAATGCTGAGGCGCATCGAAGCCACCATTCATGTCGCACGCGAATCTCAAAAAGCCATCTTAATCGGAGCTGGTGGCAGCATGATCAAGCGGCTTGCTACAGATGCTCGAAAAGACCTAGAGACCTTCCTACAAGAAAAGGTCTTCCTAGAATTGCGGATCAAAGTGGACAAGGACTGGCGCGATGATGAACGCAAACTCAAGCAATACGGCTACTTCAATGGCTGAAGAACAGAAAACCCTCAGCCGAACAAGCATTTGCTTTCCCAATGCCAAAGTCAACCTTGGCCTTCAAGTCCGGAACAAAAGAGAAGACGGGTTTCACAACATCGAAAGCGTGTTTGTACCCATCGGTTGGACCGACACATTAGAACTGGAAGAACTCAAAGAAGGTGAATCCAATGCTTTGAGCACGCACGGCTTGAACATTCCAGGCCAGGAATCCGAAAATCTAATTCTGAAGGCGCATGCCCTCCTCAGCCGCGCCAAAAAACTAGCTCCTGTTCAATTTCACCTCATCAAGGCCATACCCATGGGCGCAGGGTTGGGAGGCGGGAGTGCCGACGGTGCTTTTGCCATTAACGCATTGAACACCCATTTTGGGCTGGGCCTCAGCACATCCGAGCGCGAGGCGTTTGCCGCCCAACTGGGGTCCGATTGCCCGTTTTTTATTCGAAACACTCCGGCACACGTCACAGGACGCGGAGAGTCCATTCACCCCATTGACCTCAATCTCAAAGGATGGTGGATGGTGGTCCTCCACCCTGGCGTACACATTCCAACCCCCACTGCATTTGGCTGGATCAACCCCAATGACCAGAGGCCGAGCCTTTCCACCTTAGCAGGCAGCTCACCTCAAGAGTGGAAGGGGATGTTGCAGAACGATTTCACCGCCCCGGTCTCTGAGCGTTTCCCAGAAGTGGCCCAGGCTTTGGATGTGCTCCAGTCCAACGGAGCTGTGTTTGCCGACATGAGTGGCAGCGGCTCTGCAGTTTTCGGTTGCTTCCCCCACGAGCCCGATCCGACATGGCTCCGCTCACTCCCCCAAAAATGGACCACTTGGAGTGGTCCAATGGCCCCGTAATCTGGACCTCTTTATTTGGGTGCGCGGCGGTACAAAAACAACCCCAAAGCACCGAAGAGCACATTGGGCGTCCACGCTGCCACTCCAGGTGGGATTCCAGCATGGGTGGCAGACACCGACATGAGTTTGGCACTAAAGACGTACACAAATCCCACCACCACTCCAATCAAGAGGTGAATGCCTGTCCCCCCGCGTTGCCTCCGACTCGCCACACTGACCCCGATCAACGCCATCACATAAATGGCAAACGCATTGGAAGTGCGGGTGTGGGATTCCAATTGCAACAATCGCTCTGCGCCTGAGCCCTTGGCTTTTTCGCGTTCGATGGCCGCTTGAAGTGCACTCCAACCCAACGTGGACATGGCCTGAGAACGCTGGCCGAAATCATCGATGGACATGTTGAGCGCGGTATCGAGCACCGCTTGGATTTGGAACTGCTCCTCCCCCTCTGCATTCCACTTGCGCCGCCGCACATTGGAAATGCGCCAAGTCTCCTTCTCCGGGAGCCACTTGGCCTTGCTCGCCGTCCACTTTTCTGCCAACCTGTCCCCTTGCCATTGCTCCAGAACGAAGCGATACCCCACAGCACGTCCGGCATTGACTGAACGGAAATACACAATGGTCCCCGGCTGTATCTCGCGGTACAAGTGTTGTTCTGCGATGTGAAATTCCTTGTGAACGTACTCCACCTCGAAGTCCAGTTTCCGCTCATTGGACAGCGGCAAGACAACATGGGCCAGCAGCAAGCTGCCCAGCACCAAAAATGTGGATGCCATGAAATAAGGGCGCATCAACCGTTGAAACGAGATGCCGCCCGCCAACACCGCAATGATTTCGCTGCGCTGGGCCAGCCGACTGGTAAACAACAGGATGGTCAAAAAGACAATAAAGGCACTCAGCATGTTGCCCAATGCCAGGCAAAAACTCACATAGTAGGAACCAAAGACTTCGGGCCAAGGGGCACCGTTCTCAATCAGCCGTTCTAGGTTTTCGGCCACATCGAAAACCACCGCCACGACGCAGAACAACACCACCATCAAAAAGAAGGTGCCCAGGAAATTCCGGATGATATAGCGGTCTAGAATGCGCATGTTGATCGCTTAACAACGCTGTTCCAACACCGGAATAATGCTGTTCTTCCAAGTTGTAAATGTCCCGTCCTCAATGCGAGCTCGGGCCTCTCGCATCAAATCCAAGTAAAAAACAAGGTTGTGGACCGTCGCAATCTGCAAGGCCAACAACTCTCCGGCGCGGAACAGGTGACGCACATAAGCCCGGCTGTACCGCTGGTCCACATCGGCAGTCCCATCGGGATCGAGTGGAGAGAAATCAAATTCCCACTTTTTGTTGCGCATGTTGACCGTCCCCTGGCGCGTAAACAACATGCCGTTTCGGGCATTGCGGGTGGGCATCACACAATCGAACATGTCGACCCCTAGGGCGATGTTCTCCAAAAGGTTGGTGGGGGTCCCTACCCCCATCAAATAACGCGGCTTGTCTTCGGGCAAAATCTCCGTGCACATCGCAACGCTGGCGTACATCTCATCGTGCGGTTCTCCAACAGACAGGCCGCCTATGGCATTGCCCGCCGCCCCCCTTTCTGCAATGGCATGGGCAGAGGCCTTGCGCAGGTCCGGATAGGTCGACCCCTGTACAATGGGAAACAGCATCTGCGCGTGACCGTAATGGGGTTCCGTTTCCGCCATGCGCGCAATGCACCGGTCCAACCAGCGGTGGGTCATTTCCATGGACTTGCGGGCGTATTCATAGTCACATGGATAAGGAGGACACTCATCAAAGGCCATGATAATATCGGCTCCAATCACGCGCTGTATGTCCACGGCGCGCTCCGGGGTAAACAAATGGGCACTGCCGTCGATGTGCGAACGAAAGGTCACCCCCTCTTCTTTGATTTTTCGGTTTTCGGCCAAACTGTAGACCTGGTATCCGCCCGAGTCTGTCAAAATGGGGCGGTCCCACCCCATAAATCCATGCAGTCCCCCTGCTTGAGAGAGCACCTCTAGGCCGGGGCGCAAATAGAGGTGATAGGTGTTGCCCAAAATGATGTCGGGATCCACCTCGTTCGCGAGCACATCTTGGGGTACTGCCTTGACAGACCCTTGGGTGCCCACCGGCATGAAGATGGGCGTCCGCACAGTCCCATGGCCCGTCTGCAAGGTTCCAGTGCGGGCATTGGAATGGGGGTCTTTGGCGGATATGTTAAAGGACATGGACAACAGGATGTATCGGGTATGGACGCTGTAGCGCACATCAAAAGTAACTTGGTCACATGTTCGGAACGCTGTTCAATACACTCACAGTTGCAATGGGAGCCGGAATCGGCCTCGCGCTGCGGCAACGCGTACCAGAAGAGCTGCGCACCGTGGTGTTTTCGGCCATCGGTTTATTTACGCTGTATATCGGCGTAGACCTCATGGCAGACATCCACACACCCGTGGCGGTGTTTGTGGCCCTTGTTGTCGGTGCCGCAATAGGACATGCTGTTGGCGTAGACCGGCGCATTCGGACAGCCGCAGACAAACTCGGCACCGGTACAGGTGCTGCATTGGTTCAGTCCACCCTTTTATTTTGTGTGGGGGCCATGACACTGGTGGGCTGCATGCGTGACGGCTTAGAGAATGACCCCACGATCCTCTATGCCAAAGGCACCATGGACTTGATCAGCTCTGTGTTTCTCGCCGCTGCCCTCGGTCGGGGTGTTTTGTATTCGGCGGGGGCTGTTTTGCTCATTCAAGGGACACTCACGCTGGCTTTTGCCACCTTGGGCACTGGAATCCCTGAATCGATGGTATCGGAACTCTCAGGCCTCGGTGGCATCTTGTTGTTTGGACTGGGATTGGACCTGCTCGGCGTGCGTCGCTTTCCACTGTTGGACCTCTCCATCGCCCTTCCGGTTTTGCCCATCGTTCTGTGGCTCTTTGAAATCAGCACCAATTCCTGATCCATGCCAGCCAACAAGTATGCCTTATTGCGCTACCGGATCATAGACCGCTGCCTCACCAATTCAATGCGGACCTACCCCACCAAAGAGGAACTTCGAAAAGCTTGCGAAGAGGCCCTTTATGGAAGCGCGGGGGAGCGCATCAGCATTTCCACCATCGAAAAAGACCTGTGGGCCATGCGCAACGAGGGCGAACTGGGCTACAATGCTCCCATCACCTACAATGCACAGCACCGGGGCTACCATTATGAGGACCCTGATTACAGCATCAGCGGGCTCAACCTACAAGACCAAGATTTGCAAGCATTGCGCTTTGCCACCTTGACCCTGCTCCAATTCCGGGACATGCCCGTATTTGAGCAATACCATGCCGCCATCGGCCGCATTTTTGACCGCATTCACGCCACAGCCCCAGGACAAAAGGCAGAGCAATTCATCCAATTCGAGCAAGCCCCACGCACCCTAGGAACGGAGCACATCTCCACGCTCATGACGGGGATTTCAGAGCAGCGCGTCATCCGTTTTACCTACCGCAAGTTCAACGCCGACAGCTCCGACCAGAGTGAGCGTGCACTGGAGCCCTATCTGCTCAAGGAATACCGCAACCGCTGGTACCTCATTGGCAAGCCAGAAGGGGCCGATGCTGTGCGCACATTCGCCCTCGATCGCATGTTTGATGTCACAATGGACAGCGCCCATTTTGTCCGTGACACAGGGTTTGATGCCGATCGTTATTTCAAACACAGCCTCGGGATCACTTCAGGGGCAGACGGCACCGTCACCACCTTTCAATGGGCTGCTGCACCTGTGCTTTCCCATTACCTAGAAACCCAACCTTTGCATGCTTCACAGCGCACATTGGACATGCCAGGTCCTTTCGAAGGCTGGCGGTGTTTTGCCATGGACGTATATCCCACTTACGAGCTGAACCAATTGATGTTGGGATACGGCGCCGAAGTGTTGCCCCAAGCGCCTGAATCTTGGGTTCGAGAAATGGAGAAAGTTCACCAGGCGGCAAAGGCACGTTTGGGCAACACCAACAAGGGGAATTGAGACCCTTAACGTAAAAAAGACCACCTTTTTTTAGGGTCCGTAATTCCTTTACGGACCCCATAGGGAACGTTGCATCATGAACGCTTCCCACATGGTCAATTCCACATCCCTCCGCCCCGCGCTTTCGGCCCAAGCCCAAACCGCAACCACATCAGCTTCTTGCCGCCAAACCAATGCCGCTGCTTCCACTCGGCGTGACATTTCTCCGCCGCTGACCATCGAGTCCGTCGCCTTCGCCGGCATCGACATGCCCGTTCATCTGGTGGTGACCCGCCAAGGTCATCCCACTGCTTCTTCAGGCCGGAGCCTCATGGTTCTGGATTACCCTGCATTTAGCCGATTGCTCAGAGAAAAAGCCCCCCGGTTGGCTACGATCGCTGTCCTGGCCGCTCTCGGCGCAAAGCCCACCGTAGACAAAGCTTCAGGTTTTCGGAACTGGGTCCAAATCCACATCCATGATGTCATTGGCGCGGCACTGGCCTTGTCCGGAACCCCTGCTGCACAATCACAACCCAATCAACCCATTGCAGCATGAGTCCGGCCGTTCCCACCTCCCTACCGATTCAAGATCTGAACGTTGCCCGCCATTATGTGCAGGGTTTCCCTTGTCCCGCGGGGTTCAGCTCCTTTGCATGGCGCCAGCTTCAGCAAACCGCCATGTCCGTCTGGAATGCACACCTCACAGGCTCGATTTACCGTGGCTCCCTGCATTTCTGCCGTCCAGAATTTTACAGCATGCTGCAACAGCCCAATGGAGAACCCATCGTACCCGCTGGCCAAATCAGAGGATACCGGGCAGCTTGAATCTCCCGCTATTGTGGAAAATTCTGGCAGCTTGGCGCCCTCCACTGGCTCAGTCGGTTCTATCTTTTGCAAGCTTTATTGAAATTCGTCACCCTTTTTTTGGGCGTACGTCGATAAATTGAGTAAATTAGTAGAACCAAAACCAAGGTATGTCGAACACTGGGTCACAGAATCTCCGAGTCCTGCAGCGCGAGTTGCGGATGGTCTTGCAAAAGGACCACGGTGCTGAAGACCAATACGGCACACTGCTCTCCTACATCGGTCCTGTGGACTCCGCAGGGATGGAGGGCCTCCTCGCACTCGCCGAAAAAGGTGCTTCTGCAGCTGGCGGTCGCACCTTGATGAAGCGCATTGGAAATGTCCTCATCGAGTGCCTCCAAAATGTCATGCGCCACGGCCTCATTGAGGACAATGGTTTTACCCAACTCTATCTGACGCTAGAAGCAACGCCTGTTGGTTTCCAAGTTCAATGCGGAAACATGGTCGACACCGAAATGCGGTCCATACTCAGCGCTCGCCTTTCTGAAATCAATGGGATGGACGAGGAAGTGCTGCGCAAGACCTACATCGAAACGCTCTGCAATGGAGAAATGTCCGGCAAAGGAGGTGCCGGGCTGGGACTGCTCAGTTTGGCCAAGAAGGCCAACGGCCCCATCGAATACCGTTTCGATACCCAGGATGACGAACGCGAGCTGTTCACGCTCATCGTCACCATCCAAAAGCCTTGATTTTTTAAGTCTTGCGCTTCTTTTCCCGCGATGCTGGGAACAGAATGTTGTTCAAGATCAACCTGTAGCCCGGTGAATTGGGGTGCAAATTGAGGTCTGTAGGTGGATCATTCACCAAATGGCGGTAGTCTTCAGGATCATGTCCGCCGTAATAACTCCACTGTCCTTCCCCCAGGGTTCCATGCAGGTATTTCACTGATCCCACGCCTCGACTTTCGCCGAGCACGGTGGCATCTGGCCTCACAAATTTCTTGCGAAAAGCTGTGGTCTGGCCCATAAAGCCGTGAATCACCTGCTCGTGGCTTTGTGTCAACATGGTCGGGATCACGTCCCACTTGGCAGAGAAATCGAAAAGGGTAAAAAAGTCTTTGATCTCCTTCAGCTTTCCATGCTCTTCTGTGGCATCAATGTCGCTGAATTCATAAACCATGGGGTCGCGCACCAACCGGTAATTCCAGAAGGCAAATCCCTGCTCGAAGTCCAATTTCTGCTGGGCCAAGGGGTCTGAAGCATCGCCGTCAAACATGGGCTCGCAGATGTCCGTTTCTTGTGCCGAAAGGGCAATATCGAAACTGTCCGTTCCAGAACACATGGTAAAAAGGAAACCACCACCCAAGACAAAATTGCGCATCTCCAATGCCACAGCCCGCTTCATTTCAGAGACTTTGGAGAAGCCCAGTGAAGCTGCACTGGCCTCTTGCTTTGCTTGCTCCTCTTGGTACCAAGCAGCATTGCGGTAAGACCTATAA
Organism: Flavobacteriales bacterium; assembly: GCA_022428285.1. Taxonomy (GTDB): domain Bacteria; phylum Bacteroidota; class Bacteroidia; order Flavobacteriales_D; family Sanyastnellaceae; genus UBA8752. The sequence goes on along the minus strand of JAKMCX010000182.1, from coordinate 14,448 downwards.
AATTTGCCGTACTGGCCTGTAAAATCCTCGTGGTGAAGGTGAAGCCAATCGTATTCCACCAACTTGCCCTCCATGACCTCTGCGTCGTACACGATGTCGTAAGGGATTTCCGCATAAGTCAGAACCAATGTCACGGCATCGTCCCATGGGAGCTTGCTTTTGGGACTGTACACCGCGACCCTCGGGGCCACTTCAAGCTTGACACGCTGCTGGTTGACCTCTGGATCAGCAATCCCCTGAAGCATGCGCTGAACCTGAACATCTGCCATGGGCTCAAAGTCGATGCCTCGAATGGTACACTCGCCAGAAATCGAAGGTGCAGCAGGAATCAAAAAACTCCCGCCCCTGTAATTCAGCAGCCATTCAACCTCCAGGCCTTGCTCCAACACCCAGAATGCCATTCCATAGGCCTTGAGGTGATTCGCCTGACCCTCGTCCATGGGAATCAACAATCTGCTGGCTTGCAAAGAGCCCGCACAAACGAAAACAGCTAACCACAACGTAACCAGACACCGCATCTTGAACATGGGTCCAAGATACTTCTGGACCGGCGTGCTTTCCGGACCACATGTACAAAGGAATCAGAAAGGTGGCGCCTCGCCCTTTTCGTTCATCCGCGACCCCACCGTCATGGTCTTCGCACCGGCATTGGCGAAGTTTTCGTTGGGGGCCATGCCACCTCCTGTGTCAAAGGGGCTGTCAGCAAATGCGTCGTAGTCCGAGAACTTGGCCAGGTGCTTGGTGAACTTCATCTTCACGGTATCCAAGCCTCCATTTCTGTGCTTGGCGATGATCAGCTCGCCCATGTTCTCGGTGTCGATGCCATCGGCATCCTCCGTAATGCCATAGTATTCCGGACGGTAGATAAAGCATACGATGTCCGCATCCTGCTCGATCGCACCGGATTCACGGAGGTCTGACAGGATAGGGCGCTTATCGCCACCCCGGGTCTCCACCGATCTCGACAACTGCGACAACGCGATGACAGGAACGTCCAACTCCTTGGCAATGCTTTTGATCGAACGGCTGATGGTCGAGATTTCCTGCTCCCGGTTGCCCTTGCTGCTGCTCTCTCCACCTGCGGTCATCAGTTGCAGGTAATCGATGATCACCATGTTGATGCCGTGCTTCTGCTTCAATCGGCGGCACTTGGCGCGCAACTCAAAGACACTCAACGCAGGGGTATCATCGATAAAGAGCTTGGCTTTGGCGAGCTTGGTGATGCGGCTTTGAAGCTGCTGATACTCGTATTCCTCAAGGTCTCCCTTTCGGAATTTCTCTGCGCTCAACTCTGACTCAGCCGCTACAAGACGCTGCACCAATTGGGCAGAGCTCATCTCCAATGAAAAGACCGCCACAGGAACGTCATGGTCCACTGCCATGTTTCGGGCCATGGACAGCACGAAGGCCGTCTTTCCCATACCGGGACGTGCGGCGAGGACGACCATGTCCGACCGTTGCCATCCTCCAGTGAGCTTGTCGAGGGCATTAAATCCTGTCGGCACGCCACTGACACCGTCCTTGTTGAGTCGGGCCTGATCGATGCCTTCAATGACCTGTCGGATGACGGCACCCATTTCCTGGTAGCTCTGGCGAATGTTGCCTTCGGCGACCTCAAACAACTGCTGCTCAGAGCGGTCCAGCAAATCGAAGACATCGGTAGTGTCCTCAAACGCCGCCTCAATGGTCTCTCCCGAAATTCGAATCAGCTCACGCTGGATGAACTTTTGGGCCACAATTCTGGCATGCGCCTCGACATTGGCGCTGCTGGCCACCCGGTCTGTGAGTCCAGCGACATAGGCCGCTCCTCCACAAAAACCGAGCACCCCCTCTTTGCGCAACTGTTCGGTGACCGTCAAGAGGTCAATGGGCTCGGACTTGCCGAAAAGCTCCTTGACCGCCTTGTAAATCTCCCCATGCGCATCCTTGTAAAATGCTTGAGGCTCCAAAATGTCGATGACGGCATTTACAGCAGTCGACTCAAGCATGCAGGCACCGAGCACCGCTTCTTCGAGTTCGATAGCCTGGGGTGGCTTTTTGCCAATCCCAGTCATACCGGGCGCCACAATGGGTGCCTTGATCGCAGATTTGCGCTTGTTGCTGAGGGGTTTGTTATCGGCCACAGTGAAAAAGAGATGAAGGACCAAATTAGCCCCCACAAAGAGGCGCAGCGGCATCCTCTTTCAACCACGCGTTAACACCCCTGTCCACAAAGTACCTTTCGGCCATGGCACATCGGTGGAAATCGGCTTTTACCTGCGCAATCATGGCCCTCATTTGCGGGGGATGTGCCACCGAAAAAGCACCGCCAACGGTCATGTGGCTTTCGCCGCAATCAACGGTTCATCTTCAAGAAGGTGATGCCCTCGGGCTCAAGTTCAGCATCTCAGACCCCGCTCCTGACCGCGGTGCAACAGAAGCCGCCACCTGGAGGGTCACCATCGGCACTGAATCGGGGGTCACATGGTGGACCACTTCCGGAAGTTTGTCGGCTGCGCCCATCCAATCGCCCATCCTCGACACCATCGAGACAACGTGGCAAGTGCCTGCACCACCGGCAGGCTCTGCAAGTCCCACGGCATTGTTGTTGTCGGCCATCTGTACCGATGGAGAAGGGCAATCCGGAGCCGACTTCGGCTCCCTAACCTTGACCAATGCACCATTGACATCGATGGGATTGTGGTGGGCTGAGGGGCCATCTGATTACGGTTTTGGTTTTGCAAATCCACAAGGAAGCACGATACCGGAGGCCTACCCAGGGCCTGGAGCGCCTCATGAAATGGTCCATCTCGATGGCCAAGACCTCATCGTTTCAGGAACCACAGAGGCCCAAGGGTGGCCCCTTTCCAATGGGGTTCCCTCCACAGCACCCGCCTGGAGCGTGGTCCCTTCGGCCACCACCACCGGTCAAATCCGCTTTGTCCGAAGGGCACCGTTTGAATACACCAGCGCTTCATGGGCAGAAATTGGCTGGTCCGACCGCTGCACGTGGCTCGATGCAAGTGGACTGACCATGAAGACCTGGCTGCTGAATCCGGACGAGCAATTGATCGATGCCGGCACGGCGGCCGGCCAAATGGTGCTTTTGGCCCGGACGGATGCCAACGATTTGCGGATGATCCGGTTCAATTTGGACAATGCTGCCCGCTTGGAATCGGTCACTTGGACCCCACAGGCCGCTGGTTCTGTAGGTCCCAATGGAAATGCGTGGTTGGTGTTGAAACAGGACCTTCCTGCAACCCTTGAGGCCGATGGCACCTTGCGCTTGTGGGAATCCAATGGCGGAGCCACGCCCCTGAGCACACTCGATTTTCCAGGCAGCGGCCCCGTCATACGCGCCGGGCGATTGGCAGAAGGAGGAAGTTGGGCCGAGCGCGATGAAAGCCTGTTCTGTGCAGATGACCTCTCTCTTCTTGGCACTTGGAACGGAGCCATTTACCACGTCACAAATGACCGTGCATCCGGATACTTTTGGCTGCTTTCAGGGAGCGACAATGAAAGGCATTGGTGGGCATTGGAGCCATCATTCGATCCCATAGGCGACCCCATCCCCGCCGGAACCGGCGCCACGACAGGCAGTGTTGCGCACAATCGACCGGGCCCGTTGTGAGAACTTTTGACCCGAAGGCTCGGTTCTTTGAAGCATTACAAGAGATTTACATGCCATGTCGGAGATGCTGAAATTCCCCCAAGACAACCCAGACTTCAATGTCGCTTTGAGCACAAGCCTGGTCCTGTTTGGTTTTGATGGCTCCCAGTTGCAGCTGCTTCTGGCCCGAAGTCAGCGCGAACCCTTCAAGGATGCTCTGTTTTTGCCGAGCCGATACCTCGAAGCCCAAGATGAATTGATGTTGAGCGCCCGAAGCATGTTTCACGGGCTGTTTGGCTATGACGAACCCGAAATCATAGAGCAACTCAAGGCTTTTGGAGGGGTGTTCCGGCATCCCCTCGGGAGGGTGGTCAACGTGGCCTTTTATGCCCTCGTGCGCAAAGAAGACTTTCTCGCCGAAAAGTGGGAACAGTTTGGCATGCAGTGGAGTCCCATCGACCGGGTACCCGACCTGGCTTTTGACCACAACGAAGTCGTGTCTTATGCCAAGGAAAGGCTGAAGCGGAGGGTCAAGCGCCGCCCGGTGGGTTTTCACCTGCTGCCCGAAGAATTCACCCTCGGACAACTGCAATCCTTGTACGAGCAAGCCTTGGGCAAGACGTTTGACAAGAGGAACTTCCGAAAGAAGCTCTTCAAGAGTCCTTTACTCACTGATTTGGAACGCAAGGCCACAGGACGAGAGGTGGGACAACACAAAGGCAGCAGCCTGTTCACCTTTGACAAGGAACGTTACCAGCGCATGAAGAGCGAGGGTTACGACTTCATGTTTTAACCCCAGCTGAAAGTGTCAGCCCAAGCTGTGATCAACAGCCAAATTCTGCCTTGAGGGCGTCCACACAGTCCAACTCCTCCCAAGGGAAGAGCTTGACTTTCCGTTCTACGGTACTTCCGTCGGCAGCCGTAAACTCCTTTGTCACGACCTCGCAGGTCCTGCCCATGTGCCCGTAAGCAGCTGACTCTGTATAAATCGGAGTGCGCAAGGCAAACCGCTGCTCGATGTCATAGGGGCGCATTGGGAAAATCCCAGCAATCCGCTGGGCGATTTCACCATCGGACACCCCCACTTTAGAAGTGCCATACGTGTTCACGTACAGACCCACCGGCTCTGCCACACCGATGGCGTATGCCACCTGCACCAGCACCTCGTCACAGACTCCTGCTGCCACCAAGTTCTTCGCAGCATAGCGCGTCGCATAAGCAGCGCTTCGGTCCACTTTGGAAGGGTCCTTTCCGCTGAACGCACCGCCGCCGTGGGCGCCACGTCCACCGTAGGTATCCACAATGATTTTGCGGCCGGTCAGACCGGTATCCCCATGTGGGCCTCCAATCACAAACTTACCCGTGGGGTTGACGTGCAATTTGTGGTCCCCTTTGAACAGGGCTTTCACCCGGTCAGGACAGTCCTGCAATACCCGTGGAATCAAAATTTCCGCAACGTCCCGCTTGATGTGGGCCAACATTGTGGCTTCATCTGGGTCGAAGTCGTCGTGCTGGGTGGACACCACAATGGCCTCTACCCGCATGGGCGTGTGGTCATCGGCATACTCAATGGTCACCTGGCTCTTGCTGTCAGGCCTCAAATATCCCATCTCCCCTCCTTCTCGGCGAAGCTCAGCCAACACCTTGAGCAAACGGTGGCTGAGGTCCAAAGGCAGCGGCATGTAATCATCTGTATCGCGACAGGCATAACCAAACATCATGCCTTGGTCTCCCGCGCCTTGCTCTTCTGGGGCAGCGCGCTCCACACCTTGGTTGATGTCAGGGCTTTGCTCGTGAATGGCACTCAGCACGCCGCAACTCGACGCGTCAAACATGTATTCGCTCTTGGTGTAACCAATGCGTTGAATCGTGTCACGCGCAATCTTTTGTACATCGAGGTACGCCTTGCTTTTGACTTCACCGGCAAGGATGACCTGTCCCGTGGTCACCAGCGTCTCGCATGCCACTTTAGAGTCGGGGTCAAAAGCGAGGAAGTGGTCAATCAGTGCATCAGAGATCTGATCTGCCACCTTATCGGGGTGTCCCTCGCTGACAGATTCGGAAGTAAAAAAATAAGACATGTTGGCACGGTTGGGTCCGCAAGTTCGTGATTGCTGCGCTCAAAACATATAACTTCACAATGCTTATCGCGAAAGACGGAGGGATCGGCCCTGTGATGTCTTGGCAACCCGTGAAATGAGGGCGGGTGCCAAATCCGACTTCTGCCGCAAGGCAGGGGAAAGATGAGCCTACGGAATGCATTTTCCGTCTGCTTTCGCGCATGGCTTTAAGACTTGACATGCGACCCAACATCGTTCAACATTCTGCGCAGCGCATCCTCGTTTTAGACGGGGCCATGGGCACCATGATACAGCGCCACGCGCTTGAAGAGGCTGACTTTAGGGGAGAGCGGTTCGCAGAACACGACTCTCCACTCAAAGGCAACAACGACCTCTTGGCCCTCACGCGCCCCGACATTCTGCGGGGCATTCACGATGCGTACTTCGAAGCTGGTGCGGACATTGTCGAAACGAACACCTTCAGTTCTACAACCATCGCCCAGGCAGACTATGGCTTGGAGTCGGCGGTCTGGGACTTGAATGTTGCCTCTGCCGAAATTGCCCGGGCTTCGGCCGAAGCCTGGACCGCCAAGACCCCCGACCAACCGCGTTTTGTAGCAGGCTCGGTCGGGCCCACTAACCGCACCGCCAGCATCAGTCCCGACGTCAATGACCCGGGTTACCGCGCCGTGACATTCCGCGATCTGGTGGCGGCCTACCGCCAACAAATGGAAGCGCTCATGGTCGGCGGTGTGGACACCTTGCTGATCGAAACCGTCTTTGACACACTCAACGCCAAAGCCGCCCTTTTCGCCGCGGAAGAGGCGTTTGACCGCCAAGGAAGGCGGGTTCCCATCATGGTCAGCGGAACCATCACTGACGCATCTGGGCGCACGTTGAGCGGACAAACTGCAGAAGCCTTTTGGGTCTCCATGAGCCACGCTCCTTTGTTCTCTATCGGCCTAAACTGCGCGCTCGGGGCCGAGCAATTGACCCCCTATCTAGAGGCCCTTTCCAACCGGGCCCACTGCGGCATTTCAGCCCACCCCAACGCAGGTCTTCCAAACGAAATGGGAGAGTATGAGCAAGGTCCTGATGCCATGGCCGCCCAATTGGAATCCTTTCTGGACAAAGGACTGGTCAACATCTTGGGTGGCTGTTGCGGCACGACTCCCGAGCACATCAGGGCCATCGCTTCTTTGGTCCGCGGCAAAAGCCCGCGTCCCATTCCTTCTCACTCCGAAACCGCCATCAAATGAGCCGTCAACGCCCCTTGTTGTCCCTGAGCGGTTTAGAACCCTTGTGGGTGACGCCTGAGTCCAACTTTGTCAACATCGGAGAACGAACCAACGTCACTGGAAGCAGGAAGTTCCTGCGCCTCATCCGAGAAGAGCGGTTCGAAGAGGCCGTAGAGGTTGCGCGGGAGCAAGTAGAAGGCGGCGCGCAGATTCTGGATGTCAACATGGACGAAGGCATGCTCGACTCTGCGGAGTGCATGCAACGCTTCCTCAACCTCATTGCTGCTGAGCCGGACATTGCCCGAATTCCCGTCATGATCGACAGTTCCAAATGGGAAGTCATCGAAGCCGGTTTGCAGTGCGTTCAGGGCAAGGGCGTGGTGAATTCCATCAGCCTCAAGGAAGGTGAAGCCGAATTTTTGCGCCAAGCGGGCACCATTCGCCGCTACGGCGCTGCGGTCATCGTCATGGCCTTTGACGAACAGGGCCAAGCAGACAATTACCCCCGACGCATTGCCATTTGTGAGCGCGCTTATCGGCTGCTGGTAGACCAGGGCGGTTGGGATCCCCGCGATGTCATTTTTGACCCCAATATTTTTCCGGTGGCCACAGGCATGGAGGAACACCGGCGCAACGCCCTCGATTTTTTCGAAGCCACGCAATGGATCCGAGAGCACTTGCCAGGGGCCCACGTCAGCGGTGGTGTATCCAACGTCAGCTTCAGTTTCCGAGGGAACCCTGTGGTCCGTGAAGCCATGCACAGCGCGTTCCTTTTTCATGGAATCAAAGCGGGCATGGACATGGGCATTGTGAACCCGACGATGCTCACGGTCTACGACGACATCCCACCGGACTTGTTGAACCGGGTCGAAGACGTCCTGCTCGACCGGCGCGACGATGCGACTGAACGCCTCATAGATTTTGCAGAAGGCCTCAAGGGACAGGCGGGAAGTGTTGCCAAAAAAGACGACGCATGGCGCAATGAACCTGTGGAAAGCCGGATCAGCCATGCCTTGGTCAAGGGCATTGCAGAGCACATCGAAGCAGATGTAGAAGAGATTTTCCACCAGATTGGCTCACCGCTCAAAGTCATCGAGGGGCCCCTCATGGACGGCATGAACGTGGTCGGTGACCTCTTCGGTGCCGGTAAAATGTTCTTGCCACAGGTCGTCAAGAGCGCCCGCGTTATGAAAAAGGCCGTGGGTTGGCTCACCCCTTACTTGGAGGCCGCGGCAGAAGGAACGCGACAAAGGGCGGGCAAAGTGCTGCTGGCCACCGTCAAGGGAGACGTTCACGACATCGGAAAAAACATCGTGGGCGTGGTACTGGGATGCAACGATTACGAGGTCATCGACCTGGGGGTGATGATCCCCAAAGAGAAAATACTCGAAGCCGCAATAGCCGAAGACGTGGACGTCATCGGACTCAGTGGTCTGATCACCCCTTCTCTCGATGAGATGGTAGATGTGGCCCGTGAGATGGAAGCCCGCGGCATGGCTCTTCCCTTGCTCATTGGAGGGGCCACGACTTCAAAGGTCCACACCGCCGTTAAAATCGCACCCCAACGCTCAGGTGCCGTGGTTCATGTGAACGATGCCTCCCGGGCTGTGCCCGTTGTGGGACAACTTTTGGGCAAGACATCCAAAGAAAAGTTCACTGAGCGCCTCGCTGAGGACCAACAAAAGGTCCGCACCCACTACGCCCGAGACCGCCAGCGCAAAACCCTCCTGCCCCTTTTGGAAACAAGGCGCAAAGCGTCATCCGAAACTCAAAACCGAACCTTTGATGCCGCGCATTGCCCCACCCCCAAATCCAAAGGGATACAGGTCATCCAAGACATCGCGATTGCCGACCTCAGGCCGGTGATTGATTGGGCGCCATTCTTTCGCAGCTGGGGACTTCACGGCAAATACCCAGACCTACTCAACGATGCGGTCATAGGCGAAGAAGCCAGGAAATTACAAGTCGATGCAGAGGCCATGTTGGATCGGATGGAAGCCGAAAATGCCTTGCAGTGCCAAGCTGTATTCGGAATCCTGCCCGCCCAACGCGAAGGCGATGACGTCGCAATCGATGGCGGAAATGCCCGGCTTCATTTCCTGCGTCAGCAAAGCCCCAAGGGACACGCATGCCTTGCCGACTTCATTGCACCTGCCGACGCCCCAGGGGTGAATACGGACCACATCGGATTGTTCTGCGTTACCGCCGGTCACAGACTAGAAGCGTGGTGCGAGCCTTTCCGCGCTGACGACGACGACTACAGCGAGATCATGGCCAAGGCCCTCGCCGACCGACTCGCCGAAGCCGCTGCAGAGTGGCTCCACAGAGAAGTCCGCACCCGCCATTGGGGCTATGCGCAACAAGAAGCCTTGGACAATGCTGCGCTCATCGCAGAAAAGTACAGGGGCATACGCCCTGCACCGGGATACCCAGCTTGTCCTGACCACCAGGAAAAACAAACCATTTGGCAAGTCCTAGACGTGGAAAAGCACATCGGAGTCAGCCTCACAGAAAGCCTCGCCATGTGGCCCGCAGCCAGTGTATCCGGATATTATTTCGCCCATCCGGACGCCCGCTATTTCGGCCTTGGAAAAATCCTTCCCGACCAACTTGAAGACTATGCGATCCGCCGCGAACAACCCGTCGATGAAGCCGCCCGTTGGCTATCGCCCGTCTTGCTCGATCGACCTGTAACCTCTGCGCCATGACCATTACAGAGATCCTATCACAGCCGGACCACAGCCGGTTCAGCATCGAATTGCTCCCTCCTCTCAAAGGGCAGCACATTGACTCCATCTATCGGACCATGGATGCCCTGTCGCCATTCAATCCGGCCTTTGTCGACGTCACCTACCACAGGGAGGAGTACGTATACAGAGAAGTCGGCCCAGGACTGCTTCAAAAGCGCACCGTGCGCAAGCGTCCAGGCACGGTCGGCATCTGCGCCGCTCTCATGAACCGGTACGAGGTCGAAACCGTACCGCACATCATTTGTGGTGGGTTCTCTGTCGAAGAGACCGAAAACGCCTTGATTGACCTGGATTTCGTGGGGGTACGCAATGTTCTCGCCCTCCGAGGCGATGCCATACGCAGCGAAGGCAGGTTCAAAGCCGAAGCTGACGGGCATGCCTACGCCATCGATTTGGTCGACCAAATCGTGGACTTAAACAAGGGGGTTTATTTAGATCCTGACCTCAAAAACACCATGGCAACAGACTTCTGCATTGGTGTCGCAGGGTATCCAGAAAAACACTTTGAAGCCCCCAATCCAGACAGCGATCTCCGATGGCTCAAAAAGAAGGTGGACCACGGCGCAGAATATGTGATCACGCAAATGTTCTTCGACAACGAACGCTATTTTGAATTCGTCAACCGCTGCCGGGAAGCAGGGATTGACATCCCCATTATTCCAGGCATCAAACCACTGACCACCGCCAGTCAACTCCACGTTTTGCCCCAGGTTTTTCACGTCGATTTGCCTGAGGCTTTGGTCCAATCCGTGCAAGCAGCCAAATCCCGCGACCAAGTAAAAAAAGCAGGCATGGATTGGTGCACCCAGCAGGCCGAGGAACTCCTGGAACGAGGGGCACCCACCTTGCATTTTTACACCATGGGAAAAGCCATGCCTACCCAAGAAATAGCACGGCGCGTATTCGGTCACGTAAATGCCTGACCCGCAGCGCCGCCATGGGTGTCAGCAGAGAATTCTAAAGGAAGATTCTTCCTACAAAGTGAAGGGTTCAATTTCAGCGCTCAAATGTGCAATAAGTGCCGATATTGAAGGGCTATTGCCCAATTCTTGTCATGAATACCCACCCATTCAGCCACGATAACGTTGCGAGACGTGAAGTCTTGAGGCTGGAGGCATTGGCCATTCTGAAAGAACTCGCAGGTGATCTCGTGGGCATCGAAGACCCCGAGACCTTGCTGTGGTCAATCGCTGAAAGAACGATCAGCAAATTGGGATGGGTCGACTGCGTCATCTACCTGCTCGATCCACAGCAAAATGTGCTCGTCCAAAAAGCAGCCTTTGGACCAAAAAGCACAGACTATAGGGCCATTTTCAAGCCCATCAATGTCCCCATGGGCCTGGGTGTCGTTGGAAAGGTGGCCAGCACGGGCAAAGCCATGCGCATCAAAGACACCGCGAACATTAAAGAATACATCGAAGACGACGCCGTGAGACTTTCCGAGTTGGCCGTTCCAATTTTGTGGGGCGAACAAGTTCTCGGCGTCATCGACAGTGAGCATCCCAATCGCGATTTCTACCAAGAAGAAGACCAGCTCATTTTGGAAACACTGGCAGGCATCACCGCCACCAAACTCCAAAACGCGCGAAATGCAAAAGCCTCCCAAGATCTAGCACTGTTCTATGAGTGCAATCCCAATCCAGTACTTCAGGTCAGCTATGAAAGGCAAATAACCTACATCAATCATTCTGCCGTCAGCTTTTTCGGTGAATCAATGGTGGAGGGAAGCATCATGAATAGACCCGGTCTTAGCGAGGCCCTAGACGAGGCGGCTGCCCGCGGAAAAACGACCTGGCGATGCCGCAAACTGTCCCAAAACTGCGAATCCATCAACTCAGAAGTTGACCGCATATCAGAAGTTGACCGCATAGGAGAATTCAACATTGTGCAGCTTCCTTCCGGGTTGTTCAATCTATACGGCAGCGAAATCACCCATTTTCTGACCCTCCAAAAAGCAGCTGAAGCTGCGACTGAGGCCAAATCACAGTTCCTCTCAGTCATGAGCCATGAGATCAGAACCCCCCTGAATGCCATTCTGGGGCTCACTGATCTTCTCATTCACATGGATTCATCGAGGGATGAACAGCTTCGTCACCTCGCCTACATGGAATTTTCAGGCCGACACCTGTTAAGCCTGGTCAATGACATTCTGGATCTCGAAAAAATGGCCTCCGGCAAGGCAAAGAGCTCACCGAGCAGATTAGACCCGAGAGAATTAGGGACCACCATTGTCAACTCCTTCTACAATCGGGCCAAAAACGTGGGTCTTGAACTGAAGTTGGACATTCATCCAAACGTGCCATCAGAGGTCTTCATTGACATAAAATGGTTGACTCAAATCCTCAACAACCTCATTGGAAATGCCATCAAGTACACGAATTCAGGGTCCGTCTGCTTGTCCATTATCAAAACAGAGGATCGGGAAGCGTCCCTGACGAAGCAGTCTCCCAATGAAGGCACACTCAGTTTGGCGGTAACGGATACCGGTGAAGGAATACCCTCAAATGAGCTGAAGCGCATCCTTGAGCCTTTCGAGCAAATCAACAATTCGTCACATATCGAAGGAACCGGTCTTGGCCTGGCCATCGTGCAGGGCATTGTGCGACAAATGTCAGGCTCACTCTCTATTGACAGTGAAGTCGGCGTTGGCTCTACATTCACCGTTGAGTTGCCTTTCCAACTGGGCGACCCCAGCGTCTCCCCTCCCACAGGGCAAGCAGACCAAACACAGACTGTCATGAGAATAGACGATGAAAGTGGCAGTGCCAACACGGCGCAACCAGAAAAGTCAGAAAAACTTCCCTTTTCCATCCTCCTGGCCGATGACAACGAACTCAATCGGTTTGTGGCAAACAAGCTATTGACCCGCTGGGGCTATCAAGTGCTTGAAGCAGTGAATGGCGCAGAGGCCATCAAAGAATGGAATCAAAAAAGGCCCAGCCTCATCCTCATGGACATCCAAATGCCCATCATGGATGGCATCACAGCCACACAACACATTCGTGCAGCAGAGAAGAAAGAGGACTGCCCCAGAACGCCCATCATTGCGTTGACTGCTGACGCAGAAAAGAAGACTTACGGCAGAATTCAAGCTGCAGGCCTCGATGACCGGATTGTGAAACCGTTTAATCCGGTAACCCTGCGGGCCTTAATCGAACGAACGATTGAGGAAAGCCAGCACTGACCCGTTATTTCTTCCGGAAAAACAAACGGATAGGAACCCCGCTAAAGTCGTACCGTTCACGGATGCGATTCTCTACAAAACGCTTGTAAGGCTCCTTGATATACTGCGGCAAATTGCAGTAAAATGCGAAAGTGGGCACCTGCGACGGAAGCTGGGTAATGTATTTGATGCTCACACTTTTACCCTTGTAAATCGGCGGCGGCTGGTCTTTTACAATCGGAAGGAAGACCTCATTCAATTCTGAAGTCGAGACCTTCAATTTCCTTTGGTTGTATACATGCAATGCCGTTTCCAAAGCCTTGAAGACACGCTGCTTGGTCAGATTAGAAGTGAACACCACAGGCACATCTGAAAACGGCGCCATCTTTTCCTCAAGCTTGGCGCGGTAAGCATTCATGGTGTGCTCGTCTTTCTCCACCAGGTCCCATTTGTTGACCACCACTACAGCCCCTCGATAGCTGTCCAAGACGTGCCAAAAAATATGCTGGTCCTGCTTCTCCATCCCTTGACTGGCATCCAACAGCAACAAGCATACATCGCTTTGGTCAATGGCCTTGATGGTCCGAACAGTACTGTAGAACTCCAGACTGTCATCCACTTTCCTGCGTTTCCGCATTCCAGCGGTATCCACAATTTCGAAGTCAAATCCGAATGCAGTGTATCGGGTATGGACACTGTCCCTCGTCGTTCCAGCAATGTCAGTCACGATGTTCCGCTCCTCTCCCAATAGCGTATTGATCAAAGTGCTCTTGCCAACGTTGGGCCTTCCCACTACGGATAGCTTCGGCAAACCCAAGTCTTCCTCCTCATCCCGCACAGGCAACAACCTGACGAGCTCATCCAAAAGATCTCCCGTTCCATATCCATTGTTCGCACTGATCCCATGCAGCACGTCACCTAGGCCAAGGCCATAGAACTCTGCTGTCAAATACTCTTGAACCCCGGTGTCAATCTTGTTGACGATCAACATCACTGGCTTCCCACTCTTGCGGACCAATTGAACAATCTCCAGATCCAGATCTGTGATGCCCGTTTGTGCATCAACGAGGAACAGGATCACTCCTGCTTCCTCCATGCTGATCTCCACTTGCTCTCTAATCACGCCTTCAAACACATCATCTGTGCCCGTGGCATAACCTCCAGTATCAATTACAGTAAAAACGCGCCCGCCCCATTCAGCTTTACCATACTTCCGATCCCTGGTCGTCCCAGCAGTCGGATCGGTAATGGCATCCCGCGTCTCCGTGAGGCGGTTAAAAAAAGTCGACTTCCCTACGTTGGGACGACCGATAATGGTAACAAGATCCTTCATGTCCTGTATGCGCTTTGTACGAACAGATGTCCGCAAAATTGGGCAAAAAAAAGGGGCCCCCGAAGGGGCCCCAAGGTGGCGTCGACATACTCTCCCGCCGTAGCAGTACCATCTGCGCTGGTAGGCTTAACTTCTCTGTTCGGAATGGGAAGAGGTGGACCTTACCGCAATAGACACCTATCGTTCACGTTGAATTCATTGGGCCTTTGCCTTGAAATCAACAAATGTGTTGACATATTGGTAGAGTAATCGTCTTCATAAGCTTTTGAGCAATTAGTACCGCTCGGCTTTGATGTCACCATCTTTACACCTGCG
>JAKMCX010000177.1 GCA_022428285.1 Flavobacteriales bacterium | reverse complement strand
GGCGGGGTGGGGGTTGCCACAGGCCTATACCGGTCAAGATGTATTGGTGGGGGTCGTGGATTGGGGGTTTGACTACACACACCCCATGTTTTATGATTCGGCCTTGACGTTTTCGCGGGTTCGTGGTGTTTGGGACCAATTCCGCCAGGAAGGTCCCGGACCGCAGGGTTATGACTACGGCCGCATGGTGGACACGCCATCGGACATCGCTTCTCTGGCTTCGGACACCTCCAACATCTACAGTTGGGGCTATCATGGAACCCATGTCGCAGGCATTGCAGCAGGGGCAGGTGCGGGGGTGGAACTCATTGGCATGGCGCCCGATGCGGAGCTGCTCTTCGCGTCATTCCTCATTGACGAATCGGCTGCCATGGACGCCTTTGCATGGATGCAAGACGTGGCCGAATCCGACGGAAAGCGCTTGGTCATCAACAACAGTTGGAGCCTGCCTCAATTCGGAACCAAGGATGGTCAAGGCTTGATCAACCAGTTCATCGATGCGATGTCGGAGGAGGGCGTGGTGTTTGTGTGTTCGGCGGGAAACAATGGCAACAGGGACTTCCATTTGGCGCATGCGTTTGAGGCAGACACCATGCGTACAAGGGTGGAGTTTTATCCCGAGTCGGCCCACCCCAGCATGTGGGGGCAAGCCCTGACACTGTGGGGTGAAGTTGGTGCCGCATTTGATGCGGGGTTCGTGCTGACCTCCATGGGGAGCAATGTGGTTCTGGAAAGTCCGTGGTACGCCACCCAGGATGGGCCGCTCATGCTGGACTCTATGCTGGTTCAGGACGGCGATACGGTGTTGTTTGACCTGGTGATGGAAGCGTCTCACCCGGCCAACGGCAGGCCCTTTGCCCGGTTCCGGATCCGCAAAGGCAGCGCCCCTTTTGGCGTTGGACTTCAGGTGGCGGCAGAGGAAGGTGTGGTGCATTGCTGGAACACCACGCACCTGTCCAATGGTGTGGGCAACTGGGGGCAGGAATTCATGTCCACCAGTGAGGGTTGGCTGGCAGGGGACCCCCATTATGGAGTCCAGAGTCCGGCTTGCTCAGAGACTGCGATCGCCGTGGCGGCCTATTATTCCGAATACCTCAACCCATTGGGCAATGAAGGCGGCGGCACCCTCGCCAACTTCTCGACCTATGGCCCGACCCTCGATGGTCGCCTCAAGCCAGAAATTGCAGCGCCCGGTGTCTCCGTGGAGTCCTCTATAAGTTCATTTACAGATGACAGTTTCAACCTTACCGAGGAGGTGGAGTTCAATGGGGTCAACTACCCGTTTGCCAAATTGTCGGGGACGAGCATGAGTGGACCTGCTGTGGCGGGTATCGTGGCCTTGATGTTGGAAGCGAATCCAGAATTGTCCGTTGTGGAAGTCCGCGAAGCGCTCAAGCTGACGGCACGAGAAGACGACCACACTGGGGAGATCCCCACAGAAGGCAGCACTGTGTGGGGGTGGGGCAAGGTCAATGCCGTCCGCGCGGTGCAGGAGGTTTTGGGCATCAATGGTGTGGAGGGGGCTCAAGTGGATGCCACATCTGCGCGGTTTAGCACCTGGCCAAACCCCGTCGGGACCGTGCTGCACCTGCAACCATTGGAGGTTGGAAAAGCCTTTCGCTGGACGGTGTTCGATGCCCTTGGAAAAGTCTGTGAATCTGGAAAGGGGCACGGTCATGCAGCCTTGAATACCGCTGCTTGGCCCGCAGGAGCCGTGTTGCTTCAATTGGTTACTGAGGACGGTCAGGAACCCACCCACAGGCTCATTGTGCAATAGGCTTTCATGGCCGAAGTTGCGGGCTTGTAACGCCCCGCTCCCATGAAGAACATCAAATTTTTGCACGTCGTGGTTTTCGGGGTGCTCAATTTCGTCGGCCTGGCCATCGGTGGGTTGGCCACGGGCCCCGGCGTGGCCTCGGATTGGTATGTGGGGTTGGCCAAGGCGCCTTGGACGCCACCGGGCTGGGTGTTTGGTGCAGCTTGGACCCTTGTGATGCTGGGGTTTACCGTGTTCATGACCGCTGTTTGGGGGCGATTGGCCCAAGGGCCTGAGCGCAAACCTTGGGCCGGTTTGTTTGCCGCAGCGTGGTTGCTCAATGTGGGTTGGAACCCGCTCTTTTTTGGATGGCAGGAAGCTGGGTTGGCCTTGGTCGAAATCCTCATGCTGTATGCTGTCATTGGGGCGATGGCCGGTCGTTCGTGGTCACTGCTCGGGCCTGCTCGATGGGGCATTGCGCCGTATTTGACCTGGTTGACTGTGGCCGTTTCCTTGAACGCTTATGTCGTGGTCAACAACCCGGGCCCATCCGAAGAGGAGGGTTGGCCGCGCAGTGCATGGGAAGAAGAATGGCGGACCTTGGATGGGGCTGTCGAATGGGCTGTGGATGCCGGGCAGATTCCCGGTGCCGTTTTGCTGATCACGCGCGATGGAGAAGTGGCGCTGCACAAGGCTTACGGCATGTCGGATCCGTTGACCGGCGCGGTGATGGAGAAGGACGCTTTGTTCAGGATTTGTTCGCAAACCAAGGCCATCATTGCTACTGCGGCAGTGGTGCTGTGGGAGCAGGGAAAATTGGATCTGGATGCTCCAGTCTCAAAATACCTTCCTGAATTTGATGGAATCGGTGTGCTGGATTCGCTGCGCAGCGACACTTCATTTTCTGTCCTGCCTGCCTCCACAGAAATGTCGGTACGGCATCTGATGACCCATACTTCGGGGATTTCATACGGGGAAATTGGGGACCCCCGGTTTGAGGCCCTCTATGAGGCCCACGATGTGATGGACCTGTTTCCGACAGACGGTCGAACGACGCGGGACAATGTGCGGAACATCGCTTCAACATGTCTCATTCACCAGCCTGGTTCTCAATGGAATTACAGCCTGGGTCTCGATGTGCTCGTGGCTGTGATTGAAGTGGCCTCTGGCGTGCCTTTCGCTTCATTTCTGCAGTCCTCTGTGCTGGAGCCCCTCGGCATGTTGGACACCCATTTTGTTCTGCCCGAGGAAAAGGCCAATCGGCTGGCCATGGTGGTGGAGCCCGCGGAGGCTGGGGGTTGGAAACGGCACGAGCACCCGCGTTATTCCATTGACTACCCGTTGCATCCGGATTGGCCCCTTTGCAGCGGAGGGGCGGGTTTGACCTCTTCTGCACGCGATTATGCGCGGTTCTTGGAGTGTTATTTGGGGCGCGGGAAAACGTCCGATGGACGGCTGTTGCGCGAAGCGACAGTGGATTCGGTTTTGGCCGATCAGGCGTCAGGACTGTTGGAAGGCGGGTGGCATCAAGGCTTGGCTTTTGGGGTGAGAGAAGGCGGAGCTGCGTCGGGCAGCTTTTTCTGGAGTGGGTATTTCAATACCAGTTATTTCGCGGACCCCAAGACGCAAACGGCGTTTGTTTTGATGAAGCAGACCTATGGCCTTCAAGCCGACAGCTCGGCTGCTGCATTTTCGAACCTCCTTTGGAACTAGGATTCAAGGATGCACCGGGTCCGAGGGTTGTGAAACCGTCATTTTCCGGACCGCGGTGAAGGCAGGGATGAGAATCGTGCCTTCAATGGCATGCGGCCTCACCGCTGTGTTCCATATTTGGCGCGATGTCAAGAGTCAAGATTTTCAAGCCCGTCGAGGAGAAGGCACGCCAAGCAGCTCCCGCACCGCCTACTGATGCTGCGGCCTTCCATGCTGTTGTCGATTCCCGTCGGAGCGTGCGCATTTATGCAGACGACCCGATTCCCGAAGAGGTCATAGACGCTTGTTTGGACGCGGCTTTGAAGGCGCCCAATTCGTCCAACTTGCAGACATGGGAGATTCACCATGTGACAGATGCGAAAAAGAAAGCGGCCTTGGTAGAAGCCTGCCTTTCCCAACCAGCTGCTGGAACGGCGCCTGAATTGTTTGTGTTTGTAGGGCGTCCAGATTTATGGAAGCGCAACAATGGTTGGATGATCGAGGCCTTTGATCGGGCAGGCAATGTGCCGAAGGGCGCTTATCAATACTACCGAAAGATTACACCCCTCGTGTACGACCAGGGTGTGCTTGGGTGGCGTACGCCTTTCAAGTGGGCCATCACCCGGTGGCGTGGAATGAGCAAGCCGATTCCGCGAGAGCCCATTGGCAAATGGGGGATGCGCATTTGGGCACACAAATCCACAGCTTTGGCTTGTGCCCAATTTATGCTGGCCATGCGCGCCCACGGCTTTGATACGTGTCCCATGGAAGGCATGGACAGCGCGCGGGTGAAGCGCTTACTCGGTCTGCCGCGTCAGGCGTTGGTCACCATGGTGATCTCTGCGGGCAAGCGCGCAGAGGGTGGCGTCTATGGGCCGCGTTTTCGTTTTGACGCCGATCACTTTATCCACAGGCACTAAAAGCGGCCATGAAAAATGCCCTTCGAACCACAGTCCGAAGGGCATTCCTTTGAATAGAGGGAAAAGTCAGGCCGCCTTGCCTGCGGCGAGCCAACCATAAATGGCCAGGCTGACCATGATCACGAGCAATCCGATCGGTGGTTGGACCGGTTGGGTGGCCCAATGATAACAGGCCACCCCAATGATGCCCAACGAACCGATGGCAAAGCCACGGAAAATAGGAGCGGCGCCGCCCTGCATGTTGCGGACAGACATCATGATGCATCCAATTCCGAAGGTGATGCCAGCAAGGGCTTGGTGCATCAAAGTACCCACCCAAAGTGCATCTTCATTTCCTGCCGAGTTTTCAAAAGCCATGGAAGTGATATCTGCTGCACCGAAGAAGATGCCCACGGCTTGAAGCAGATAGACGCCACCAATCACAGTGGCTGCTGTTTTTGCGTTCATGATCAGAATCAGGATTTGGCAGCGCGTTGGTACAAGATGCCGATGACAGCTCCTGCAATGCCCAAGAAGACCATGTTGGCGACGATGTCCATCACGACTTCGTTCAATTCAAAAATGTGGGCCCCGTCACAGGTGTAGAAGCCGTAAGTAAAAACGCTGAGCGTGCCATTGGCTGCCAGGGCAGCTATAGCGCCATGCTTCGCTCCAGATGCAGCCGAGAAATTTCCAGTGGAGGCAATCATGTAGGCGGCCAATCCAACCATCAGGACATTGCCGAGCATCATGGCGGGGATGTTCATCTGGTCTTCAGGAACAACACAAGAGCTTGTAGGGTAGGGCATGAAGCCCATATAGAATGCCGAACTGATGACCATAAAGATCACGAACCCTGCGAAAAAAGGAAGGAGGTGTTTCATTGCAATAAGGTGTTACTCAAAGAAAGAACAAGCGAGAGGGGGTGAACGCCTGAGCGTGAAAGGATTACTAAAGAAGGAGTGTTGAAGAGGGGCCTGGATGCCCGTGGTGAATGACCGCATTATGCGGCGAACAGCACATTCTTTGGGAAGGATAAATCCCGCTACCTTTCTCTTCCGTTTCAGGTATTCACAGCACTTCCATTCCATGTCTGCAGTTTCCATTCTTTCCTTGCTTGCCGCATTGTTTTCGGCCCTTGCTTGCTTTTTAGTGTTGACCCGAAAGCCGTCTTCTGCGGGTGGCGACGCAGCGAAGGTTGAGGAGCGGCTGGACCGCTTGGAAACCATGATTCGGGAAGAATTCCGCGAAAACCGAAAGGAGGGAGCGGCATTGGCACAGGCCCAGCGCAAGGAATTGGCCGATGGCTTTGACGCGTTTCGAAAGCAAGTAGACGAGCAGGGCAAGGCTCAATCTGACGGGCTGCGCGATCGTTTTGGTGATTTGCTGAAGCAGTTGGATGAGCAAGGCAAGAAAAGCTTGGAATCGGTGAAGGACGTGCGGGGAACAGTAGAGAAGCAGCTCAAAGAGATGCGAGAGGACAATGGGAAGCGGTTGGATGAGATGCGCAAAACCGTGGACGAAAAGCTACAGGTCACCTTGGAAAAACGCTTGGGAGAATCATTCAAACAAGTCAGTGACCGATTGGAGCAGGTGCACAAAGGTTTGGGGGAGATGCAAACCTTGGCCAGTGGTGTCGGTGACTTGAAGAAGGTGCTGACCAACGTCAAGACCAAGGGCATCTTGGGAGAGTATCAGCTTGGAAACATCTTGGAGCAGCTCTTGACTCCGGAGCAGTACGAGGAGAACATTGCCACCCGACCCGGAAGTGCTGAAAGGGTCGAATTTGCGGTGCGCATGCCCGGCCAAGACCACAACGAATCCGTGTGGTTGCCCATAGACAGCAAGTTCCCGCTCAAGGGCTACGAAGACTTGCTCAACGCCCGTGAATCGGGTGACTTGGCTGCTATTCAGGCTGCTGAGAAAGCCTTGGCCCGCACCATTGAGTCCTTTGCAAAGGACATCAGCGAGAAGTATGTGGAGGTGCCGCACACCACGGATTTTGGGATCATGTTCCTTCCCGTGGAGAGCCTCTACGCGGAGGTGTTGCGTCACCCTGGGGTGTTTGAGACGTTGCAGAGGAAATACCGCATCACCGTGACCGGACCTACGACCATGTCTGCGTTGCTCAACAGTTTGCAGATGGGTTTCCGGACTTTGGCGGTGACCAAGCGCAGCAGTGAAGTGTGGAAGATTTTGGAAGCTGTGAAAACTGAGTTTGGCAAATTCACGGAGCAGTTGGAAAAGGTCGACGACCGCCTGGGCAAGGCCAAGAGCGAATTGGAGAAGCTGCGCAATACGCGCACCAATGTCATGGAGCGGAAGCTGCGTGATGTGGCTTCCATCGATGCGGATGAGAGCAGCAGGATTTTGTCGTTTTCCGACGGTAATGACGCCCCCTCATCAGAGGCACCTGAGGCAGGTTAAGGCCGGTTAGCTTGGATTCGCTTGGTATACCATGCCATAGGTGGAAGACCAGCCGTCAGGCTCTTTGTCGACGGTAAAGTCCAGCGCATAAGCGACGCATTGCGGCTCCAAAACAAAGAAAACCTGTCCGGCAAAAGGGCCGATTCCGTCGGGCAAATTGTAGGCTTGGCTCACGGTGGTAGAAGTGAGCAGCATGGGGGTGTAGATTTTGTCAAAAGGCTCCCATCCCGGCATGGAGAGGGGCGTCTCTAAGAGTGCTCCCGCAGGTGCAATGCTGGAGTCCTTCCACGTGACTTGAAACTTCCCCAAGTAGGCTCTGTCGGAAAGGGCGGAAATCACATAAGAGCCTCGAGGGATGTCGACTTCTGTGACGAGGACGATTTGAGCGGTGCTGTCTGTTTGGCCGGGATCGGCAAAAACCCGGATGTCAAACTGGATTTCAGCGTCTTGTTCCGGCGGGGCAGGACTGGATGGTATCGGGGGCGCACCTTCGGACTGCCTTTTTGGTGATTCGCAT
>JAKMCX010000161.1 GCA_022428285.1 Flavobacteriales bacterium | reverse complement strand
GATGCGCGAACAGCAGCAACTTCCATGAGCCCCAGCGTGCTGTTGGGCGCAATAAAGCCGGGATAAACGTGCATGCCCGTAACATCCACAACCCTTTTGTAGCGCTTCCGGTCTACTTCGCGGGCAGCACCCACGAAATTGATGATGCCGTCCTCAAACCCGATGGCCGCATTTTCGAGTGCCTCGCCTGTTCCCAAGTGGGCCGTTCCTCCAACCACAAGGATGCTCTCAGATTGTGGGGCCCCCGGGGTCAGGTTGGGCTGGGCCATGGCTGCGCCCGCAAAGGCGAGGATGGCGATGAAAAATGAAACTCTCATGGCTACAGAATTCAGTGTTACAATGCGGTTCATCGGTTCTCCTCGGTCATGGTGTCACAATTGTAATGGGGGGGAATCCGCTCCATCGGCTTCCGTTTATTGGCGCCAGGAGCGTCCAACATTTTCTGGATGAGGCGGGCGCGCTCCGAGCGGATCGCATCGCGCATCACACGGTCGTCCTCGAGGTCAAACAAGCGGCGGCCATCCACAAAAGTCTGCTCGCATTGGGCGTAGACACTCAGCGGGTTGTCGGACCACACCACGAGGTCCGCGTCCTTGCCGGCTTCCAACGAACCCATGCGGTCGTCTAAGTGCAGCAATTTGGCGGGGTTCAGCGTCACAAACTTGAGCGCCTCCTCCTCTGGTACACCCCCGTATTTAAACGCTTTTGCAGCTTCCTGATTCAAGCGGCGGGCCATCTCTCGGTCGTCCGAATTGAACGCCGTCACCACACCGTTCTCCCACAGCAGGGCCCCGTTGTATGGAATCGCGTCCTTGACTTCGAATTTGTAGGCCCACCAATCGCTGAAACTCGACCCCCCTGCACCGTGCTCGGCCATCTTGTCGGCCACCTTGTAGCCTTCCAAAATGTGGGTGAAGGTGTTCAATGTGAAGCCCATGGAATCGGCCACGTGCCTCAGCATGTTGATCTCGTCTTGGCGGTAACTGTGACACGTCACAAAACGCTCCGATTCCAAGATTTGAAGCAACGTCTCGAGCTCCAAGTCCCTCCGAGGTTTTTTGGGGCCTCCACCCTTTCGCAGGACCCGGCGCGGCGTGGCCTTGCGCTGGGCTGCATAACGGTCCCACTCCTCGCCGTACTCACGGGCACGGTGAAAGTGATCGTAATACACCTGCTCCACGCCCATTCGGGTTTGCGGAAAGCGCACCGTTTGATAATCGCCCCAGTTCGATTGCTTTACGTTCTCGCCCAAGGCAAACTTGATAAAGGGGTCTGCACCTTCGATCAACATCTCATCCGGCGTTTGTCCCCAACGGTACTTGATGATGCCGCTCTGACCTCCGATAGGATTGGCCGAACCGTGCAAAATCTGCCCCGCCGTCACTCCGCCTGCGAGGTGTCGGTAGAGGTTCACATCCTCGCTGTTGACCACCGTTCCAATGCTCACCTCAGCGCTCGAGGCCTGCGTTCCCTCGTTGATTCCGCGGCTGGCCGCAATGTGGGTGTGCTCATCGAGAATGCCCGGCGTGATGTGTTTTCCAGCAGCATCAATCCGTGTCAATGATGGTGCGTTCTTGCCAAACACCTCTGCGGGGTCCAGGTCCTTGCCCACGGCGACAATGCGGCCTTTGTGCACCATGACCTCACCCCCTTCAATTTTGCCTGCTTCACCGCAGGTCCAAACCGTCGCTCCAACAAAGTGCCAGCTGCCTTGCTCGGGCAACTGCGTGCGGCCGTAAGCGCTGAAGGGATACAGCAAAGGTCCAGGTCCAAAGTCGGCCTCTTCCGCCTTGTCCTCCGCTTCCGCTGTGCCTTCTTTCTCGCCATCAGGGTCTGCCGATGCCGCATCCACGTCTTGGCGGAGCGCCGCCCACTCTATCCATCCGCCATCGGGCCGCTCACCGCGTCCATCAATGATGCGACTGCCTTCGTAAACGTTGCCCACCAAGCGATACGTTCCCATCGCTTCATCCATCAAGCGCAACACCAGGTCACGACCGTCCAAACTGACCTTGGCTTTGCCTGCCAATGAGTCCACGTTTTCCTCTGCTGTAGCCGCGGGCCACCACCGGCCACTGGGCCCTTTGTTGCCATCCTTGATCTCCAGCACCAGGTCACGGCCATCCAAGTTCAGGCTGTAACGTCCTGCGATCTCCACCGTTTCCAGAGGCTTGATCTCATGGGGCTTGCCCTGGACCACATTCCAATGCAAAGTGACCCCTTCATCAAAAATGGGCCCGTCCGTAACGAGGAAGTTGGCCTCCAAACCAGCAGCCAAGCGGCCGACCCTGTCCGAAGCGCCGATCATCTCGGCCGGCACCCGGGTCAGCGCATCCAAGGCCTGATTCGCATTCAATCCATGGGCCACGGCTTTGCGCACATTGGCCAAGAACTCACCCCCCTTGTCCACCCCGTGCATGGTCAGGGCCATGGGAATCCCAGCCTCAGCCACTTTGGCCGGGTTGTGGGGCGCCCATTCCCAATCCTTCATGTCGGACAGCGAAACAAGACGCGTCAAATAAGGGTCGCTCACGTCGATGGCCTCGGGGAAGTCCACAGGGACAATCATCGCCCCCCCCGTTTTGCTGATTTCATCCAGCCGGCGGTAAGATTCACCCCCACCCAAGAAGGCATATTGCACACCAAACTCGTCGCCCACTTTATCTGCACGCAAGACATCCAACCAATTGCCAGCAGCAAAGAAGTGTGGCAAATCCGATGCTGCAGAAAAAGCCTCCAATGAGAGGTTCCGCTCTTCGGGTGCGTCATACTGACCATACCACTCCGCATCACAATAGGTTTGGCGCAAAAGGGCAATGCTGCCCATCAAGGAGCTCGGGTAACTCTGTTTGGAGGTCCCTTTGGAGAAGCTGTGCCATGCCGCTACGGAAGGCTCCAACACCGCGTCATTGGCGTCCTTGCCCAAGGCCACCAGCGCCGCCGTTCCCCTCACGATGCCGTCTTGGCTGTGGGTCACCACTGCGCCAAACCCCCCTTGAAGGTGCGGTTTGGCGGCCTTTTCACTGGGCACAAAAGTCTCAGCCGCGCGGTGTTCGGGGTGCAGTGCGCTGTTCCAACCCATGGCGGCCTTTGTGTCTTCGCGGTCATAATGGGGCTTGCCGTCCCAACCCGAACGCTCTCCCTTCTTCTGTCCCCACCCTGTGTAGAGGTCCACAAACGAGGGATACAGCTCCTTGCCAGTCAGGTCATGGCGAACTGCAGGCTCAGAGGACGAATACGCCCCAGCTCCCACCGCTTCAATCCGGCCGCGGCGCACCACCAGGTGGCCATCTTCAATGACCTCATCCGCGGACACATGGATGCGGGCACCTTCGTAAACATGAAGTTCAACACGGGCATCCGGGGTCCCGTTGACCGGGAAGGTGGAGCTGGATTGGGCCTGGGCAAAGCCGGCTGTGGCCAAAGCCAACAATGCGCAAGCAAAGTGGGTGATTCGGGTCATGGTATTCAAATCGATTCGTGAAGCAAGATATTGGGAACCCCAAGAGCTGCGCACAAGCACGTCCATGTAGTTCGCAACGTCAACTGTTCGATATTCGCTGTATGAGCCAACCCGTCAGTGTGTATGCGGAAATGACCCCCAATCCAGAGGTCATGAAATTCGTTTCAGACCGCCCCCTTATTCTGGGGTCGGACCAAGCTGAATTCAACAGCAAAGCCTCGGCTACTGGCTATTCGAGCCTTGCCGTAGAGCTGTTCAACTTCCCTTTTGTCACCGGCGTATTCATCAGCGGCGGGTTTGTTTCCGTCACCAAGGACGACTCCATTGGGTGGGAAATGATCGCCATGCAGATGCGTGAATACATCCAAGGCTGGCTCTCAGAAAATGAAACTGCAGTAGAAAAAATCCCACCTGTGCTCGCCCAATCTGCACCCGCCGGATCAGCAGAAGCCCCAGCTGAAACGCCAGGAGCTGTGCAACTCGACGATGCCGACATCGTTCCCACCGAACACGACGAGGCGATTGTGGCCTTGCTCGAGGAGTTCGTGCGTCCCGCAGTAGAAGCGGACGGCGGCGCCATTGATTTCCGCGCATTCGTGGAGGGCACAGTCCACGTTCGCCTGCGCGGTGCCTGCGCGGGCTGCCCCTCTTCTACCGCCACTTTGAAAGACGGCATAGAACGGCTGCTCACCTCCAAGATCGACGCCGTCCAATCCGTCGTCGCCTCTGTCTAAAACCATGGCCGACCCCTCCCGCATAGGATCGCAACTGCGCCACTTCCGCAAACAACGGGGCTGGACACAAACGGAACTGGCAGAGCGTTCCGGGCTGAAGCGGACCGCTTTGGGGGCTTACGAAGAAGGCCGTGCCGAACCCCGTCTGGCGGCACTCGTGCGGCTCGCCCATGTCCTCGATGTGTCCCTCGATGCCCTCGTACTCGGAGGTACAGAAAAGCGCATGGAACAAGACGTGCGCGTGTTGCCCATTCCTGTGGACAGGGACGAAAAATCCGAGCGCATTTCGGCCGTCAGTACCAAAGCAGCGGCGGGCTACGCATCCGGATTGGGCGACCCCGAATGGATCGCCGCGCTCCCTCACTTCGCTTTGCCCCTTCCAGAGGTGCCCCAAGACCGCACCCTCCGGTTTTTCCAAATTGAAGGTGACAGCATGTTACCCCTGCCAAACGGCACCTGGGTGCTCGCTGAGTTTGTGGAAGAAATGGAACAAATCGGCGGCGGCAGGCCCTACATCATCTCCACCAAAGGAGATGGCCTGCTGTTTAAACGCGTCGAAAACAGATTGGACAGGGAAGGTGATTTCATGCTGGTTTCCAACAACGCGCAATTCGCACCCTACGCCTATGACCCCGCCGAAATTCGGGAAGCGTGGAGGGCCATTGGTTGGTTCTCAACAGATTGGCCGCAAACGTCCGCCGATATCGCCGCAACACTCGCTGCCATCAAAGCGCGCATTTGAGGTTAAACAGGTTGATTTATACAACGAAACTAGTATAAACGACTACAAAAAGGCTATCCCTACAGTGGCATAATCGGAAGTCTGTGGCTATCTTTCTGTCATGACCGCGTCGCTTGTGCCCTTCAGTGCCATCTGTGGATTGATCCTCTGTAGCCTGCTGCCTTTTCAATCTCAAGCGCAAAAGATGTTTGGCTTGCCTGCATCCACCATGCACGATCACGCCGTGTGTGAGTCCCAGGGGTGTGATGGCTACATCGGCATACCCGAAGACCACTTCTTGTATATCCCTCCCCCGAGTGGGCTTCGAAGCTCATCGGCCACCATCGACGTCACGTACAACAACTTCCCTCCTGCCGCACAGGCCGCGTTCCAATACGCCGTCAACATTTGGGCCGGTCAAATTTCCAGCGACGTCACCATCGAAGTCGATGCCACATGGGCCTCATTGGGGACCAACATATTGGGATCTGCATCTCCAAATACCGTGCACCGCAACTTCGTCGGTGCTCCCGATAACGGAGTGTATTACCCAGCAGCACTCGCCAATCAATTGTCCAACAGTGACCTCGATGTCAACGCCGTCGACATCACCTGCAATTTTGGAAACGACGTCAACTGGTACTTCGGGCTCGATGGCAATGTCCCGCCCGGCAACTACGATTTCGTAACCGTTGTACTCCATGAACTCTGCCACGGACTTGGTTTTATAGGCAGTGCCAATGTCGCGGGAAACACCGGCTTCCTGGGTCAAAGTGGTTCTCCATTTGTCTATGACACCTTCATCAACGACAACAATTCCGGAGGCAGCATTCTCGACATCAACTCAGCCACCAACGCCCTGGCCAACGCCCTCACCGGCGGAGGTCTAGTCTGGTCAGGCCCGAGTGGCTTGGCAGCAGCCGTCTCCCCTCCGGGCATTTACGCCCCCGGAGATTGGGAACCTGGCGCCAGCTTCTCCCACCTCAGGGAGGACATGTACTTGACCGGAAATGCAAACGCCCTGATGACCCCCAACCTCAATACAGGCGAGGCGATTCACAATCCAGGCCCCATCGTCATGGGGATGTTCTCCGACATCGGATGGGGGGTCCAAGGCTGCTCCATTTCTACAGTGCTGCCAGGGTCACAGCTCTCCTGCAACCCTGAAACCAACACTTATAGCCAACAGTTGATTCTGCTCTACGACAGCCCTCCAACTGGACTGCTCAACGTCAACGGCTCTCTCTTTACCGTCTCTGGCAGCCCACAAACCGTGAGCCTCAACAACCTGCCTGCGGACGGACAGCCCGTAGACGTCAACGCTTTCTTTACCGGTGATTCCGACTGCTCATTCAGCCAGCAGGGCTTGTTCACTGCACCCGAATCATGCAGTACTGGAACATGCGCCTTAAACACCTACGTTCTGGGCGAGCAGAGCGCTTGCAACCCCATTGACGGCACATACAGCCAGTCCGTTTCCCTGTTCTTCCAATATTCGGCAGGCTCAGGAGACATCATGGTCAACAATCAAGTATTCAGCGTCACCAACGATCAGGCCGACATCACCTTGACCGGTTTGGTGGCCGATGGAGAGCCGTTCAACATGCTCATCACCTTTCTGGAGAACGACGCCTGCGCCTTTGCCGAATTCGATGCTTGGACGGCGCCTTCACCTTGTCCCTGTTCCATGACCCTAGAGGTGGACAACATCGGGACGTGCACGTTTGCCACCGGCACCTACAACCTGGACTTGATTTTCAATGTGGTCAACCCCCCAACAACGGGCCTGTTGAACATCGGCAACAACGTGTTCGAAGTTCCCAACGGTCCGGGAAGCTATTCCACCACCATTACCGGACTGACCGCAAATGGGGAGAGCCAAACCATTGGTGCATTTTTCACAGACCTCCCCAGTTGCAGCAGTTCAGCGGACCTTACCGTTTGGACCGCACCCGAACCATGTGTGTGCCCCGGTGACCTCGATGGCGACGGCATCGTCGGCGTCTCAGACACCTTGGAAATCCTCGCCAGCTTTGGCTGCGTGGGAAGCGATTGCGTGGGCGACATAGACGGAGACACCATTGTCGGGGTCTCAGATATCCTGCAATTGCTCTCGGTCTTCGGGGCGAATTGCTGATCCTCTCAGTCTTTCCAAAAAAGATGTGGTGCGCATTGAAATGCCAACTAAATTGGCATTCCATTTTTTTACGGCACCATGCCCCTACAACGCGCCATCCTCCACCTCGACCTCGACACCTTCTTTGTGTCGGTGGAACGGCTCATGGACCGGCGGCTGCACGGAAAGCCACTGCTGATCGGAGGAACAGGAGACCGGGGCGTGGTCGCCTCCTGCAGTTATGAAGCCCGGAAGTTCGGCGTTCATTCGGGCATGCCCATGCGCATGGCACGAGAACTCTGTCCTGAGGCCTTGGTCATCCGCGGCAACTCCGCCACCTACTCCAAGTATTCCAACGCCGTCACCGACATTGTCCGAGAGGCCGTTCCCGTGTGCGAAAAGACCTCCATCGATGAGTTCTACGCCGACCTGACCGGAATGGACCGCTTCTTTGGCTGCTGGCAATACTCCAGCGAGCTTCGGCAACGGGTCATGCGTGAAACAGGACTCCCCATTTCATTTGGCCTTTCCCAAAACAAGACCGTCTCCAAAGTCGCCACCGGCGAAGCCAAACCCGA
>JAKMCX010000142.1 GCA_022428285.1 Flavobacteriales bacterium | reverse complement strand
GCAGAACAAGCAGCAGAACAAGCAGCGCGGAAAAAACGGAAGATACGCCCTATTTCAGAGATGTTAGCCCAAGCTGCAAATATTGGAAAAGACAGCACAACGAGAGCAGGAACGGCGTACAAAGAATAAAATTTATTTTTTCATAAACTTCGAGAAATCGAATGCCTTTTTTCTACATTTTGCGCCCGCAGCGCCCGCAGCCGCAGACCGCCTGGCCTTCTTGCGGGGTGCGCCACGTTTCACCGCCGTTTCGTACGAAATCACGTCGCCGCCCAAAGTGCGCTGCTTGCGCTTGTTCTGGGCAAAGGTGGTGCACGCCGTGCGAGATGCACCACCCAGCGCACGGGCGCGCCGCATGTGATCTGCAACGGACGCCCCAGAAGGTCCGTCGCAGCCGCGCATGGACGGACATGACAGCAGCAGCTTGGTGCCATCCACCTGCTGGCGCACCAAGTCTTCACGGGTCTGCTGGAACAGCAGCCGTGGGGAAGGCACCGGCAGGTCGCACAAAATCTTCATGATGGGCTTCTCCATCAGGTCGAAGTAGTACAGGCGGTCCAGCTGCAGGCCATGCTCACGCACAAAGTCCGGGTGGTCCGCCCGCTCGCACACACGAGACTCCGGCCCCTGCACAATCACATACGGGACTCGGTCACCCGTGCGGGGCACGTTGAACGCCCGGCGGGACTCCATCTTCTTCACCACGCACACCTGGGTCACGCTGGGGCTGGCGTACGACCGCTTGATGGTCTTGCTCATGGTCACATCCTGCACCGACAGGGTGTTCCGTCTGAACTTCTGCATCAGCTCAATCACCTGCGCGTACACGCCCTCCACGTCTCCGCGGTGCATGATGCCCACGATGACGTCCTCCAGCAGCGACCGCAGGATGGGCACCTTGTCGCGGCGCACAATCTCGATGCCCTTGGCGTCCAGCTTGGGCTCGTCCAGGGGGTTGCCCTCGTACTTCATGCCCGCGTAGCTCTTCTTCTTCCACAGCATGTACGGCTTGTACACCTTCTCGAACTCCAGGGTGACCGCCCTGGGGAACAGTGTGGTGGCCCTCTGTGCCATGCGTTCGCCCATCTCGAAGCACTGCTCCATGCTCATGTCGGACGGCATCTTGATCATCACCGAGTCGGTGTCCCCATAAATCACCTTGTACCCGTACTGGGACTCCACGAACTGCTTGGTGGTGTCAATCATGTGGCGCCCAAAGTACGTCACCGACACGGCAATCGGTTTGCACCCGTACATCGCCTTGTCGTCGTCCACCCCGGTGAACCCGTAGATGGAGTTGCAGCTCACCTTGAGCGCCAACTGGCGCCCGTTCATCAGGCTCTTGTAGAACGGGTCGCTCGCATGTTTCATGTCCTTCTTGGCCTGACGCCGGGCGGTGAGCAGGTTTTCCAGGATTTCGGGCAGGATGCCTCGCCGCGTGCCCTCTTTCACAAACGTCCACGTCTTGCCCCCAATCGGCACCCGCGTGTACTGCACGCCCTCCCTGTACGAGGGGTGGTCCGGGTCGTCCATGCGCATGAAACGAGGGTCCAGCACGATGGACGAGTAGCACAGGTTGTGCCCCTGCATGATGCTGGGGTACAGGCTGGCGAAATCCAGGGTGGCCACCGGGTTGTCGTAGTACCCTGCCGACGGGTTCAGCACCGTGGCGCCCTCGAAGTCCAGGCTGTCGTCCCAGCCGCAGCTCATCTGGTTCATCACAAAGTTGCGGGGCACACCGAACCGGTAAATCCCGTTGAAGGCGCGTATCTGTTGGCCGCGGCGCACCACGTCAAACATGGGCGTGTACGTCACCTGGCACATCTGCACCACGTTGGGGATGATGCACAGCTTGGAGAACAGGTCGAGCGGCAGGTCGCAGTCCACGGCGCAGTACCACGCAATGGCGCTGCGCTCGTCTGGGCCCATGTCGTACATGGCAAACAGCTTCTTGTAGTTGTTGTCCCCACACGCCACCGTGAGCCGTCGGATGCCCTCCGTGAGCGACTGCAGCCTGCTCTCGGGCTCACCCTCCAGTGCGCCGCTCTGACTGTGCTGGCTCAGGCGTTTAGTCACCCTCTCCACCAGCGCGTGCACGTGCAGGTTGTCCATGAGACCCGACTGGGGCACCTGCTGCAAGCACTGCTCAGCCGCCTGCACAAACTGGTGCACCCCGTCCAGCTGCAGCACGCCCGCCGAGCACGACCGCAGCACGTGCAGCACCTGCTGCAGGCAGGAGGACGTCCAGAACGGTTTCACCAGCTCCACCTTGCCCAGGCTGTCGGGGATGAACTTCTGGGCCACGCTGTCCAGCTTGTAGCTGCTCAGCTTCTGGCTGGTTTTGACGTACATGAACAGGTCCATGACCACCCGGCCGTCCATGTCGAAGAAGGTGACGTCGTTCTCGCCGTACGCGGCGGAGTCCAGCGTGGTCACCTGGGGCGGGTTGTACTGACCCAGGATGCGCCCCATGAACTCAAACCTGGAGTGCTCGGCTAGCCGCTGCAAGCGGGTGAAGATGTACGCGCAGTCAAACTTGGCAATGTTGTACCCGGTCACGATGTCGGGGTTGCTGTACACGATCACATCCCTGAACGCCAGCAGCAACTCCAGCTCCGTCGTGTAGCACAGCATGTGCATGTCGGCTCGAGGAGCTGCCTCGCCCAAGCAGAGCATCACCCTTGCTGCCGGCTGGCCGATGCCCGACTTGCCATACACCGCAAAGTTCATGCCAATGTAGATGACACGGTCCAGCTCCTCGTTGGCGTCCGGGAAGGCGTCGTCGTGGCTGTACGACTCGATGTCAAAACTCAGTGTGACGATGCGGCCCACCTGGTTCAGGCTGAGCGGCTCCAGCACCGTGCTGCCGGTGGTCACCCCCTCCAGCTGCGAAAAGGTGGCCTGCTGACCGTCGCACCAGCTCAGGTGAGTTGCCTTCATCCAGCCGCATGGCACCAGGTTGTGCACACTCATAAACTTCTGCTCGGGGGTGACCTTCTTTTCGGACACCACGAACGTGTGCCGGGCGTACAGGGTGCCCTTGCGCTTGTAGGCGTTCTCCATCCAGGCACACGCCGCGTGCAGCGACTCCGAGTTGGGCGCAAACAGCTGGATGTAGGGGAACAGGTGCAGCTCCGTGACGTCGTCCTTGTGGGGCACCCACCCGTACATGCGCTTGCGCCTCACTATCTTGTACCCGAACGTGCACTTCAGCGTTTGTCCCAGCTGTTTCACGAACGTTGACACGTCCACAGGCCTCCACTTGGGGGGCACATCCACGTACACCCACGGCCTGAACTTGGGCACCTTGACACACACGGAGTAGCCCTCGTCTGACACCCCGAACAAGTACACGGTGCTGCATGTGGGGGGCGCCGGGTCCCACGGCTTGCGCACCACCCGGCTGAACTGGGCGTACAGAGCGTCCTGGGCCAACAGTTCGGGTGTGCGCACGTCCATGCGAGGGAACTCCTGGCTGAGCACACGGATGCTGAGCAGCTGCATCGTCACGGAGGTGCTGTCCTTGCGCTCGGAGGGGCACACGGGGCGCACGTCCCCGTGGAACACGTTTTTCAAAGATTTCCACATGCTTAACTTTTTATTGCCACACTAAAATAGGTGCACACTCGCCGTGCTCTAAACCTGCATAGATCTATTCACCGGGATCCACTCGCTGACCTGCTGGTTCTTGGTGTTCAGGGCGTGCACGGTGAGCCCCTTCACCATGGGGATGACCTTGTCAAAGTCGATCTGAGCCTCCACATGAGTGATGGTGCAGATGCCGTTCTCGCTCAGGTTGGCGCCCGCCACCCACTCCTTTCGCTTCTTGTTGTAGAACACGGTGAGCGGCATGTCGGGCATCTGTTTCAGGTTGAAGTACACTCGTGCAGGGGAGGGGGTGACTTTGGTCACGTCAATCCCGTACGCGAAGTTGTTTTCCATCATGGTGAGGTCTTCCGTGACGGAGCCGCTCTTGTCGGTTTCGTACATGACCCAGTAGGCCACCACATCGGTGGGCGTGTTGTTTTGGTCCAACTGCAGGTCGTAGTTGACTATGTTACTGTTTATGTTTCGGGACACGGAAAACAGTGTGACTGACATGTTTATTGTTCCAGCTGAATAAAACTACAAAAACTTTTCGCCAAACGTGGCGTAGAAAATGGACAGTGTTCCTGCCAGCATGTGGAACCACGAGTGGGACACGGAGTAGTAGTAGTTGTCCATGTACTTGAACAGCAGGGTGAGCACCCCCAAACTCATCATGACCGCCATCACATGCACGGACGGCTTGTTCATGAGGGTGGTGCCCACCACGATGCCAATGGCAACGTACGCGGTGGCAAGGTCCACGTACGAGCACGTGCGCTCGTGGGACTTGTGGTACACGGTGGAAAACGAGAACAGCAGCAGCTGCACAAAGGCAAACAGGTACAGTTTGCGGGAGAAGGCGATGCTCGCGGACAGCATGAACAGCGCGTTGGTGTACACCAACGGGTCCGTCCACTCCCTCTCCACGCACCTGAACTGAGTGCCATCGACGGCAAGTTTTTTTGTCATAAGACCGTGTTTTATTTATCGCCTTTCATTTTCTTCACCACATGTCGGTACGTCACGTGCATGCCCGCCACAAAGTTGGGCCTCTCGATGCGCACCACATCGTTGGCTCGGAACCCCAGCAACCTGCTGATCTTGTCGCAGGTGTACATGTGAGGCAGCTGGGACACCTTCACATTGTACTTTGCCAGCAGCTGCGCCGTCTCGTCGGGGGTGAGGCGGGTGTGCTTTGGCACCAGGTGGTGATTCAGCACGTTCACCACCAGCTCCGCCATGCGGAAGATGTTGACGTGCAGCGTGGACGCCTCAATCTCCCTTTGGGCCACCGGGGTGAGCCCTTGCTGCACCACAATGATGGCTTCCGAAATGTTTTTGGACAGCAGCACCTTGATGTAGTCGCGCACCGGCTCCACCCCCACCTTGTGCACCGCCCCCCCAAAGTTGACGTGGAAGAACACCACGCTCATGTTCTTGGTAGCCTTGTGGGGCACACAGATGGTGAGCAGCTCGGGCGTCTTGGTGTACGTGGCCGACACGTCCTCCACTGTTTCGTCCCTCAGCTCGGACACGTCAAACCCACGGGCATGCAGAACCTCCTCCAGGGTGCGCCTCACGCGCCACAGCATGAACATGTCATTGGACATAGCGACAAAGGGGCAGAAATGCTGCGCCTGTCGGGTGACAAGCGCCTAGAAGTATGCACCCCACACTACCGCACCACCACCGCCTGGTACTTGGCTGGGCGGCTGTACGGCCGCATCACCCGCTTGTAGCAGTTGTCTCCCAGCTGGGAGTGCTGCAGACGTGGGGGTGTCACCGGTTTGCCCTTCAGAAGGGCGTTGGCGTAGTTGACGTACATGGACGCCCACTCGTGCAGGCCTTGGTTCCTCAGCATGGTGGCCGCACGCAGTGCGTCCCTCCACTCATGCATGTCGTCCACGGTGGGCTTGTACCTGCTGCGTCTGGTTGATGGCTTCCTCCTCATGTTCAGTGTTCACTGTTTTTACTGTTCACTGTTTTACTGGTGGGCCCTCCAAAAAAAGTGGCTTCCCGTCACCCTTCAACGTGTTGTGCGGCATGTGCAAGGCATATAAATATGGGGTGCGCCTGCCCCTTCATTGGGCCACTTCCTCACGTCATGTTTGTGTGTGAGCCCGTGATCGTGTCCCACGTGCCTGAGCTGCTCTGTCCCGTGAGCCCGGCGCTGGAGGTGCTGGTGCAGTGCAAGTGCAAGGGCGGGAAAGAGTGCAAGCTGCAGTCCAGTTTCGTTAACGTGGTGTACGAAAGTGAGTCCAGGACCTGCGCATACCTGGCGCACGAAATGGCCCAGATCACCATGCTGTCGTACGACAAGATCAGGAGGTTGTGGAACTTCAAAGTGAGGCCCACTTTGCTGACGTCCAAAGTGAACAGCCTGTTCTTCTTCACGTTCGAGGTGGAGGGCATGCGAGTGGCGAGCCGTTTGTTCAAGGTGGTGTCAAGGCTGCCAAGAACAGAGGTGCAAGTGATTGAGAGCCGGAAGAGGAAGCTGGACAAAATTGTCAGAACGAGCTACGCCGTCAAGCAGTCCGTTACCACCGCAGAGCGCCAGGTGACCCAGTACGTCCAGTCGCCTAAGTTTCGCCAGTTCATGATTGAGGCGTGCAGGCCATATTTTGAGGGTGTTGTGCGCGACATGATCGGGCAGAGGCCCCCCAAGAAGCGCTTCATGTTTTCCATTGTGAACCACCAGTCCTCCGCGCGCCAGCGTTCTCGCCAGCACATGGACGAGATCAACGCCTGCATGCAGAAGTGTAAACTGAAAGACATGCAATCTTCCACTGCAACCGTAGTCACACCCTTTGTTGCACCTCCACCCGTAGTTGAGCCCCTACGTGATGCGTTTGATGAGAGCTCCTTTTTAGATAACTTGTTCACTGACTTCGATGCGCCCATATTATAATCCAGTCCACAATAAAATCATGAAGTCTGTGACCTACTTGCTACCGACTCCTCCTGCAAAGAAGTGCCTGTTCCTGCTGCAAACCTTACTGGATGAGACCTCGAGGGACAGCGTCAAAACCGCCGAGTGTGCCTGCCACGCTCGCAC
>JAKMCX010000063.1 GCA_022428285.1 Flavobacteriales bacterium | reverse complement strand
CCGATGATGCTTCCGCTGTTGACTTCTTGTGACAATGCAGTCTTTCCAGACATGTCGAGCACTTCAACAATGATGTTTTCAGCTCCGAGGTTGACCTCTTGGTTGAACTGAATGCTGAAGTGTCCTTCAAAGACAGGATTCGGGAAGACGTTCCAGTTGCTGTCCTCCAAGCTGAACAAGTCAGCCATTGGACCGTTGTCTGTAGCAAATTCACAAGTACCGTTGTCGTATGTAGCGACGTTGGCGTAGTTGCTTGCATCAGGGTTAGTGCAACCGAATACTTCTGCGTCGGTCGTGTTGAACGTGACATCGTAGTCGCGCCAGGTCTCCCCTTCTGGGGTCCAACCTTGCATGTTCAAAGTACCGGTGGCAGTTCCGTCGGTGGTGATTTGCATCAAAAGGACGAGGTTGCGGGCATCAGCCACGGCGCGCACGTCAGTAGGGACAACAAACCAAGCACCGTCAACGACTTCGAGTGCGCCACCTTCGTTGAAGGCTGCGAAATCAATGCCGATGTTCCATAGGTTGTTGTTGCTGCTGTTTTCAGCACCAACTGTAACCCAGCTGTCAAAAGCGAGTGTCTCATCGATACCGAGGACAGCCTCGTTAATGTCGATGGTAGAAGCACCTCCCAATTGGTTCTGGTAGATCGAACCGGTTGAGGTGATGTTTAGCATGTGCTCTCCATCAGCGAAGATGGCGTGCAGGCTGTGCTGGCTCGAGGGGAGTTCAGCATAAATACGGTAGGTGTTGCCATTTACGGCTCCACCATTGTCTACGGCTTGTACTACAAGCTGGACGTTGCTGGCTGCGGCAGAAAAGCCGAACAAGACAGCGGCAGTGAGTGCGAACAAATTCTTCATGTTCAGATGATTAGAGGTTCAAAGACTAGAGAGGCGAAACAAATCCTCACCAAGATAACGGTTTTTCCGGGTCTACGAAAGAATTCTGTCGACGAATTCATGATTTCCTCATCTCCGCTCGTTGTTTCTTTGCGGCTGACATGAGGTTACTCGACAATTACATCGCTGGTCAATGGATACCGGCTGGCCCCAACCCCAAGGTTTTACTGGATGCTGTGCATGGCCATGAGGTGGCGGGAGCAGATGCTTCCAATGTAGACCTTGCTTCGGCATTTGACTTTGGAAGAACGGTAGGTTCTCAGAATTTGAGGAAGATGACCTTTCAAGAGCGCGGGCTCATGCTCAAGGCCCTTGCCCTGTACTTAATGGAGCGAAAGGAAACGTTCTACAAATGGAGTGCCCATACGGGTGCAACGCGGGCAGACGCTTGGGTGGATGTCGAAGGGGGCATTGGAACACTCTTTGCCTATGCCAGTATGCGCAAACAACTTCCGGACCTCCCCTACTTGGTCGACGGTGACCCTGCCCTGCTGTCCAAGGGTGGTACGTTTATAGGACATCATATAGGTGTGCCCAAGCGTGGTG
This sequence comes from Flavobacteriales bacterium, assembly GCA_022428285.1. GTDB lineage: Bacteria > Bacteroidota > Bacteroidia > Flavobacteriales_D > Sanyastnellaceae > UBA8752. The sequence goes on along the minus strand of JAKMCX010000063.1, from coordinate 19,192 downwards.
TTGCGGTTCACATCAATGCTTACAACTTCCCCATTTGGGGTATGCTGGAGAAAGTCAGCGTGAATTTGCTGGCAGGAGTACCGGCTTTGGTCAAACCCGCGACATTGACTTCTTATGTAGCCCACGCCATGGTCAAGGAGATTGTGGCTTCGGGAATATTGCCAGAAGGTGCTCTACAAATAGTGTGCGGTGGTGCCCGCGACATATTGGATCACGTGGGTTTTCAGGACGTCGTTACGTTCACGGGTTCGGCAGAAACCGGTTTAAAGCTCAAGTCAAATCCGCGCATTTTGTCGGAAAATGTGCCCTTCAATTTGGAGGCAGATTCATTGAACAGCCTGGTTCTTGGTCCTGATGCCGAGCCTGGAACCCCTGAGTTCGATCTTTTCGTGAAAGAGCTCCGTCGGGAGATGACGATCAAATGCGGCCAGCGTTGCACTGCTGTGCGGCGCGCCATGGTCCCAGAAGGCCGTGTTGAGGCCGTTCGTGATGCACTGAAAGCTCAATTGGATCGCGTTCCCATGGGCGACCCCGCATTAGAAGGTGTGCGCATGGGATCGCTCGCCGGATTGGAGCAGCGTCAGGAGGTCAAGCAAGCTGTTGCCCGATTGGAGCAGGAAGCCGAAACCTTGCTGTCTTTTGACGCCCCAGAATTGATGGGGGCTGACTGGGAAACGGGAGCATTTTATGCGCCAAGGTTGTTGACGCACAGCGCGCCATTGGGTGCAGAATTGATTCATGAAGTAGAGCCGTTTGGCCCTGTGGCTTCCCTCCTTCCTTACGGTGACATTGATGACGCTATATCTTTGACGCACAAAGGAAAGGGGTCCCTCTGCTGTAGCGTTGTTACAGCCAGTGCAGATGTGGCCAAGAGGTTTGTGGTGGAAGCGGCGACCCACCATGGCCGGGTGCTGGTGCTCAATGCCGAATGTGCCAAAGAGAGCACCGGGCACGGCAGTCCCATGCCGCAATTGGTGCACGGTGGCCCTGGGCGAGCAGGCGGTGGTGAGGAGATGGGAGGATTGAGGGGCTTGGGGCACTATTTGCAGCGCACTGCCATCCAGGGCCACCCCGACATGATCACGGCCATCACCCAGCGCCATCAGCCAGGTGCTTCCCGTCCTGAATCTGCAGTGCATCCTTTCCGGCTTCACTTCGAAGACCAAAAGGTGGGGATGACGTTCACGACCCACCGCCATACAGTGACCGAGGCGGACATTGTCAATTTTGCCAATGTATCGGGCGACAATTTCTATGCACACGTGGATGAAACCGCTTTAGATGGCACAATTTTCGAGGGCCGCGTCGCCCATGGCTATTGGGTGCTGTCTAAGGCTGCGGGGATGTTTGTAGAGCCTCACAAAGGGCCGGTACTCTTGAATTACGGTTTGGAAACCTGCCGGTTTACCAAGCCGGTTTACCCAGGCATGACCATAGGTGTTCAGTTGACTGTGGAAGAAAAGGTCCAGCAAGAACTGCGCGGCGAAGACGATGTGCTGAAAGGCATTGTCAAGTTCAAGGTGGATGTGACCGATGAAACTGGCGAGACCGTGGCGATTGCCACGATACTGACCATGGTGGCCAATAGGCCGCAGCCGGTTTTGAATGCCGAAACCCAGGCGGGTTGATGGCCCGTTTGACTGGGTTCATTTGGGCGTTGCTCTGGGTGGCTTTGGTCCCTATTGAGGGCCGGGCTCAAGACCTGTTGAGCAAGGTTCAGATGCAGGCTGACATCCACTGCTTGGACTCCATTTTTGATGGTCATGAGATATTGTCTGCTAGTAGTTTGTTGTCTTTGAACTCACGTGATGCTTTAATTAGGTTTTCCCAGGTTGATTCTGCTCAAAATCAGCTTTCTTGGGGGTTGATGGTGCACCAGTGGTTGCGCAGTGCGGATGATGCCCACATGCGGGTCCGGTTCGAAAGCATGGCAGACAGTTTGTCGACGTCCATCCCTCCTTCTTCAGGTGAGTTTTTGAAGGAAGATGGTCCATGGGAGGTGTTTGCCCCCGGTCGGGGAACCCCGGAGTGTGCCCGTTTGGCCTGGCTCAATAAAACCTGGCCGTGGGTGGGTGCGCTTGTGCCCGAGGGCGCAGTCCAAGCGCGTTCTGAAGGTATGGCTTTGGATGATGGCCTTGTGCTCAAGGCGGGCATGGCTGTTGTGGATCATGGCGCTTTCATGCGTTGGGTGATTCGGGACTTTTCATCTGGAAAGCCGAAAGCGTTTAAAGGGTCATTTCGCCGATGTGCCAGGGCATTGCGCAAGGCAGATGTGCCCGTCTTGTTGGACTTGAGGGGCAATTTGGGCGGGTTTCGAACCCGGCGCCATGCTGTACTCGGCTTCTTCTTGGCCCAGTCTGATTGGCCAGAAGAGCGGGAGGCCGGACACAATGAGGGTGGATTGGAGTCCAGCAGATTGGTTCCGCCCATGCCCGCTTTGCGTGTTTCCAAGGTTCACTCTGCTCCTGTGGCAGTGCTTGTAGACGGTTTGAGCTTTAGTGCGTCTTTGTTGTTGGTGGATGCCCTGCTGATGTCTGGTCGTGGAGCGTTGTTTGGGGTGCAGCCACTGGGCCAATCCGGCGGCTGCTCGGGTTCGCCAGTAGACCATACATTGACGGGGTCTGGGCTGGTTGTGACCTGTCCGACATTGAGAACCACCTTGGGTGCCGGGCCTTTGGCTCCATATGGGTTGCCCGATGATGCTTCGCCAGAAGCCGGCAACCAAGCTTGGAAGAATGCGGTGCGTTGGCTGCTTTCTGCTGACCTCGCAACTCCGCGGTAATTTGCAGCATGTTGCTCCGGGCTTCATACCGTCTGACTTTCCTCGTGAAGGCGCTGTTTTTTGCGGTGTTGACGCTCTGTTTGACGCCTGTTTGGGGCCAGCAGGACAGTGTTTTTTCCGCAGGTGAGGCCAGGATGCTGTCGGCATTGAAGGACAGGTTTGAGCCTTTGCCTTCGGTTGACCGCATTTGGACGGGGTCTTTTTTGGCTGCTTCCCGCAAGACCAAGGCAGTCAAGGCCAGCATAGATTCGGTCCAACGTTCAGGCATTCCCGAAGCCGATGTTTTGGTGCGGGTTGGTGCCCTCCGCCAAGAGTTGCGGGTGATCAAAAGCGACCGGAATGCTTTCGTTGCTGGTTTCCTGACCCCTTTGCAACAGCTTGCGCTGGACAGCATTCTCAATCCCCCTGCTCCTTCAATCCAGCATTTTGGATTTCACGACAGACTCATGTGTCTCGTGTGCAAGAAGCCCAATGATGGTGCGGTGTTTCCCTCGGGTGTGAAAAGCCCGGATCAATTGATGATTCCCAAGCAATGAGCCCATTTTTCTCTGCCTTACGCACGGACGCTGTGTGCTGTGTGCTTCTGGTCTTCGCTGCAGCTGGCTGCCGCAATGTGACCACGCCGCTTTCCCATGAGGTCGACCCGTTCATAGGCACCGGCGGCCATGGTCACACCTACCCGGGGGCCACAGTGCCGTTCGGGATGGTGCAAGTCAGTCCAGATACCCGGCTCGATGGATGGGACGGTTGTGGGGGCTTTCACATCACCGATGATGTGGTCTATGGTTTCAGCCACACCCACTTGCAGGGCACGGGGGTGAGCGATTACGGTGACATTCTGCTCATGCCTACGGTCGGGCAGATGGATACTGGAAAGGTGTGGAACGAGCGCTACAGAGACCGTTTTGTGCAAGGCAGTCAGGTGGCACATGCGGGATACTACCGTTGCGCCTTGGACCGAAGCAAGGTCAGTGTTGAGTTGACCGCCTCGGACCGTGTGGGGCATCACCGGTGGACATTGGAGGACAGGGATACCCTGCAGTTGATTGTGGACCTGGCCCACAGGGATGAATTGGTCAATTACGGGATGTATCCTTTGGACGATTCAACCTTGGTCGGTCAGCGCGTTTCGGACAATTGGGCGGAGGAGCAGCATGTGTATTTCGCGATGCGTTTCAACCGGCCTTTTGAGTGGTTGGATCAGTTGGCTGAATTGGAGACGGCAGAGGTTGATGGCGTGTTAGAGCAAGAGTTGAGCTTCGTGCCCATATTTTCACTGGTGTTCAAGGATGTGAAGTCTGTTGATTCGCGCGTTTCACTGAGCTTTGTGGACATCGAAGGTGCGGTTCAGAACTTGAATGCTGAAGCGCCTGAAGCAGGTGGTTTTGAAGCCGCGAAGAAGGCCGCTGAGGAGCGCTGGAATGAAGCCCTTGCCCGCATCGACATCGCCGAGGAAGATCCAGAGGAACGCACGGTTTTTTACACGGCGCTCTACCACAGCTTGACGGTGCCCAACCTGGCTACTGATGTGGATGGCCGATACCGTGGTACGGATTTGCAGGTGCACACTGCGCCAGAGGGAGCCCCGCGTTACACGGTGTTCTCTTTGTGGGACACTTTTAGGGCCACCCACCCCCTGCTCAATGTGCTCGAGCCGGACCGCACCGAAGTCTTTGTCCAAAACTTCATTGGCATGCATGAGGAAGGAGGAAAGCTGCCCATGTGGGAGTTGGCTTCCAATTACACGGGGTGCATGATCGGATACCACGCTGTGCCCGTGATTGCCGATGCATGGGCCAAGGGGCTGCACGGGTTTGATGCTGATGCGGCTTTAGAGGCGATGGTGGCTGTGGCCACGTCGGATGATTTATCCAAGCCCGTGTGGGACAGCTTGGGTTATCTCCCCTTGGAAAAGGAAAGCGAGAGTGTGTCCAAAACCCTGGAGTATGCTTTTGACGATGCCTGCATCGCTCAGATGGCTGAGGACATGGGCCGGATGGACATTGCGGAGCGGTTTGGTCGAAGGGCCCAGGGTTGGCGAAACCTTTACAATCCAAGCAATGAATTTCTACAGCCCAGGTATGGTGCCGCTTGGCGGGAGGCATTTGATCCTACTGAAGTGACTTTTGAGTACACCGAAGCCAACGGCTGGCAGTACAACTTCTTTGTGCCGCACGACGTTTCTGGACACATGGAATTGCTGGGGGGCCCTGAGGGCTATGCCCAGATGCTGGACAGCATGTTCAACGGTCCGAGCCGTTTGTCGGGCCGCCACCAAAGCGACATCACGGGCTTGATTGGTCAGTACGCCCACGGCAACGAGCCCTCTCACCACATGGCTTACCTGCCAGCATTTGCTGGTTATCCGGAGCGCACCCAGGCCTTGGTGGACAGCATTTGTGACGCCTTGTATACGGCAGAGCCCGACGGATTGAGTGGCAACGAGGATTGTGGGCAGATGAGCAGTTGGTTTGTTTGGAGCGCATTGGGGCTCTACCCCGTGACCCCGGGTTCTGATCATTATGTCATTGGTACGCCGCGCTACGGTGCTTTCAGTTGGACCTTGCCCAATGGGAATGTCTTAGAAGTCAATGTGGACCGTTCTTCTCCCGATGACGTCTATGTGCATGGGTTGACCATTGATGGGGTGCCTTTGAACCGCACATGGGTGGATCACGAAGAGCTGATGGCTGGAGGGCAATGGCGTTTTGACCTGCGCGGTGAACCCGTTGGCCCGAATGGCTGGGGCAAGCCCATTGAATCCTGGCCCGTTGAAGAATGGAAGTTGGGAGATGCGGCTTTTGTGGCGGCACCTTTCATTGATGCGCCCAGGAGTTACTCTGGCGACAGCCTGGCCGTTCCTGTAGGCACGATTGACCGCGATGCCCAAGTATGGGTGCGTGTTGTTGAGGACACACCCGGTGCGCGCGCTGTAGGAGCTGACATGAAGGGCTTCGCACCTGCCAATGGACCTGTCACGGTGAGCGGCACGCAGGTGGTACAGCTCTTTGCTGAAGACCATGGGGCACGCAGTGCTGTGGTTTCCTCTAGGATTGCAAGGGTCAACCCCGATTTCAGCATCGAAATTCGAGAACCATATGCCAACCAGTATGCCGCTGGTGGTGACCGCGCATTGATTGATGGCATCCGTGGAGAGGGCGAAGACTTCAGGACCGGAGACTGGCAGGGTTATTATGGAAAAGATGCTTTCGTTACTGTGGATTTGGGTCAGGTTTACCAGGTTAAATCGCTCAGCGTTGGCGTTTTGCAAGACGTAAAGTCATGGATTTGGGCTCCGGAAAGGGTGACCTGCAGAACGTCCATTGACGGGGTGAACTTCTCGTCATTTGGATCCACTGAGCCGGCCCTAGATCCCGAGGATTACACGCCCCTCACCGAGCGCATTGAATTTGAAGGCAATACGGCCGCTCGGTTCGTACAAATGGAACTCAATCAATTCAATGGTGCCGTGATTCCTGAATGGCATTTGGGACGCTTCAATCCCACTTGGGTGTTTGCCGATGAATTCGGGTTTGAGATTGAGCCAGTGAAATGATGAACGAAGAGGCTGACTTTGAGGCGCGGGGACTTGCAATGACAACCCCCCACCCGCTGGGCGAGCGCATTGTCAAGGCGGAAGGTTGCTGGCTGGAAACAGACCAAGGAGAGCGTCTGTTTGACTTGGTTAGCGGCATTGGTGTAAGCTCTTTGGGACACGGAAACCCACACATTGCAAAGGCCTTGCACGATCAAATCGACAAGCACCTGCATGTCATGGTTTACGGTGAGTATGCCCAAGAGCCTCAAGACCGCGCGGCGCAGGCTTTGCTGGGGCCTTTGCGCCCTTATGGTTTGGATGCGGTATACTTCGTCAACAGCGGAACCGAGGCCATTGAAGGCGCGATGAAATTGGTGCGCCGTGCCACCGGACGCCAACAGATTTTCGGTTTAACAGGAGGCTACCATGGCGGTACAACGGGAGCCTTGAGTTTGTCGACCCCCTCTCACCGCCGCAATGCCTTCTTGCCGTTGATGCCCCAAGTGGAGCATTTGCCTTTTGGTGAAATGGAGGCTTTGCAGCAGATCACCTGTCGCACGGCTGCCGTTTTTGCTGAGACGGTCCAAGGCGATGCAGGAATCCGGGCGCTTCCCTCCGCTTTTTTCAAAGCGCTGCGGCAGCGGTGTGACGAAGTTGGAGCCCTGTTGGTGTTGGATGAGATCCAATGTGGATTGGGCCGCACGGGGCACCGTCATGCCTTTGAGGCCTCTGGAATTGTGCCCGATGTGCTTGTTTTGGGGAAGGCTTTGGGCGGCGGCATGCCCATGGGGGCGTTTGTTTCTGGAAAGGCGCACATGGCTTCCCTCAGGGAGCACCCTAAACTCGGCCACATCACGACTTTTGGAGGACATCCCATGGCCTGTGCGGCCTGTGCTGCTTTCCTTCAGGAGCTGGAAAAGGTTGATCTGGGGGCGGTCCAAGCCCAAGGGACGCAGTGGAAGGCCGCGTTGGAGTCCCACCCTGCCGTTGTGGAAGTGCGCGGTACAGGACATTTCTTAGGCGTGGACCTTGACGGCCCGGACCGGGTTGGGGACTTGGTGGCGGCAGCCCGAAAAAGAGGGTTGATCCTGTTTTGGTTTTTAAGCCGGCCACAAGGATTTCGCATTGCTCCGCCTCTCACCGCGGGCAAGTCAGAACTGGACGCAGCGCTCGCGCAGCTGTTGGAGGCCCTGGACGAAGTGGGGGGTTAAAGGCCTGGGTCTCGCCAAACGGAACTGTACCTCAGGCCATAAACTGGCTGAGCCTTTCCGCCGACTGTTTGGCCTCTGGCAAGAGGTCTGGCAGGAGTTGCCATCCGTGATGCGCCTTGGGTTCTTCGTGCGTGGTGAGTGCCACCCCTGCTTCTGACATCCGTGAAGCCAGGAGTTTGGCATCGGCGTTCAAGAGCTCGCTGGCGGCGCTTTCGATGAAGACCTTGCCCAGTGTGGCCAGCTTTTCTGTAGATGCAAGCACAGGACTGCATTCAGGATTGGTGGCGGGCTCTCCACCGAGATAGAGGCTGGCATATTCCCTCAAGTCCTCGCGGTCAAATGCGCTGTGGTCGGCAATGTTAATTGTCGATGAAGCCCCATCTACCCTGAGGTCCACCCACGGTGAAAGCAGGGCCAACCGGTCACCGTTTTGACGGCGAAGTGCCCAAGACAATGCGAGGTTTCCTCCTGCGGAATCGCCTACGATGTCCAGTGGTTCTTCGATTGGAATGCGATCCAATGCCCGATGGGCAGCAGGAAATGGTTGTTCGGGGGCCAAAGGGTAATCGGGAAGCCAAACTTCACGGCCGGTCAAGGCAGCCAATGCGCCGGCAGCGGCCCGGTGCGTTCTGGGAGAACAAAAAGCAAACCCGCCTCCATGGATCCAGATGATGGGAGGAGCGTCGGTGAGTCCCCCCTTTCTAGAAACGCTCTCGGTGTTCATCCCGTGCCAATCCCAAGAACGAATGACGAGGTCTTTTGGAGGAAAATACAACCGGGCTAGGGTGTCCACCGCCAACCGCCATTGCGTTGGATTGGCATCCAATACTTCGTGGCGCAGCAGCCTCACAGCCACGTGGTAGCCCGAAATCACACGGTGAACCAGGTCATTCATAGAATGGAATGGGTTGGTTTTTGGGGATGCTAAATACCGGGTACCGCGCAGGAGTTTGCTCGAAGTGGTCAGACCTTTTGTACAACCAATCCAATTGCTGACGGGCGCTCCAAGTGGCGCCTCCCTCCTGTTTTTCGTTCCTGAGTGATTCAAACTCTTGTTTGAGCCCTGGATTTGACTTTAACATGGCTTCAGCTGTTTCCTCAAAGACATAGGACGAAAAGTATTCCTTTTGTTGGAGCGTGCTGTCAAAGAAATTCCAAGCCATGAAAGCATCTACGGCCTCTGGAGACAGGGTTTCTACCAAATAACGGGCAGCGGCTTGATCAGTGGGAACCACCCAATCGCCCGCAAAGAGATGGACTTGCTCTAGAGACCGGTTCACAGTTTCGACCTTGCGGTAATGGTGGCCTTCGTAGGGCCTTCCGAGTGGAGAATGGCCTTCTATGCGTGCGACTTCGAGCAATACAACGGTGTCTTTTGGCACTTCAAAGTGCCGGACGCCATTGGCTTGGAGGCGTTCAATAACGTGTCGCCAGGCCTGTGGAACAATGTAGGCATTGGGCACAGGTGCCGTTCTGCTTGGCCTGAAGGTATGCAGGTGGTCTATGCTTTTGGTGTAGGGTGCGCTTCGGTCGTATTTCAAACGCCGCTCCTGCGTCACAGCGCTCCATTCATAACGGGCCTCATATCCCGAAAACTCTAAGGCGTCGATGGCGTTGGTGTCCAATTCCCAGGCCACTGGTGCGTTGTCGAGGGCGAGGAAGGCTTGGTGTTGGGCGCGCTTGAGCTCGCGGAGCGCTTCTGACTGAGACAAGCTGGTTTCCAGAAGAACTTCGAGGAACATCAGGGTGGCCCCTACGCGATCCGCAAAAGGCTTGAGCATGTGGGCCTCAGTGGTAAATCCTATGGCGTGGTGCAGGGCGCCATAACCTGTGGAGTAGCGGGGCGTTTCCAAAAAATCAGAGATGCCGCCGTCTGGTGTGGCTTTCACGCTGTTGACGTAAGGCACCATGTCCTCTCCCCTTTCCGACATGCCAGCATAGAGCATGGGGGTGAATTCTGCCTCCAGCCATGTGCCCAATGGCCCCCCCAGTTTATCGGGTTGTGTGGCGATCAATGTCAATGTTGCGGGGTAGTCCGCTCCATTGGAAGTGTGCGTGTCTACAAAGACGTCTGGCAAAAACTCCGAAAACATCCTGTTGAACGACAGGGCGTTGCGGCTGTCGCATTTGATGAAGTCTCGGTTCAGGTCGAGGTTGCGGGCGTTGCCTCTGAATCCGTACTCCTCGGGGCCATTTTGGTTGGCACGCGTGCAGCAATTGCGCCGGAGTCCCCCACCAATGTTGTACATCGGGACAATGCCAATGTGAACCCCCGGGGGCAGGTTTTCTGGTGCTGAGAGCAGGGATGTGGCCCATTGAAGGCTGGCATTGACGCCACAAGGTTCGCCTGGATGGATGGCGTTGTTGACCAAGATGCGCAGCGCAGCAGTATCGGGCCCGAGGGTGAAAAGGTGCAAGGGGCGGCCTACATCGGATGACCCGAACTCACGCAAAGCGGCTTGGTCTGGGTGGGCTTCTGCGAGTGCAGTATAGGCGGAGATCACCTGTTCCCATGTAGGGGTGCTGTTGGATTCAGAAGCCGGTTGGGCTTGCGCGCGCAGACCGAGGAATGGCGAGCAAATGATGCCCAGAGAGCAGATCAGGGCTCTACGCCGACGAATTGGATCACCAAGGAACAGGTTCATGAGGTCAAAAGTGAGAAATTGCAACATGGAATTCGTGCCTCCTGCAGACGCAAAGCCAAGAACAGGACAATTTTTGTTGTCCGAGCCTTTTATGTCAGACGCTTGGTTTGGCAGAAAGGTGGTGTTTTTGTGCGACCACGATGGCGATGGTTCATTGGGTTTTGTGCTGGACAACTTTACGGACAGACCGCTCAAAGCGGTCATGGAGGATGCGGAGCATTGGTCCTTAAAGCAATCTGTTTCCGTGGGTGGGCCTGTTCACGATGACAGCCTGTTTTACTTGCACCGTATGGGTGATGTGGTGTCCGGCGGAATGCCCGTTTTGCCTGGTTTGTGGCTGGGTGGTGACTTCGATGAGCTCAAGGCGGGATTGGCGACTGGACGTTATGGCGACCGGGATGTTCGGTTTTTCGTAGGGTACAGCGGCTGGACTCCGGGGCAATTGGATGCGGAAATGCGCGAACACAGTTGGTACGTCCACGATGTGCCATTGGAGGTCAAGCTCGACGCCATTTTCAATCCGCCAGAGGAAGGACTTTGGCGAACGATGTTGGCTTCTAAGGGCCCTGGGCATGCGCGGGCTACGATGTTGCCTTTGGACCCCAGTCTGAATTGATGCGGCTGAGGATCAACCGAAATCCCAGCTGACCCGGTATCCCGAATGGCGGCGCACGTTGAAAACCCGTCCTCCATCCAACAAGAGGTATTGTCCTTTGATGGCCTCAAGGGTCCCTTCAACCTGTGGGACTTTGTCGAGGTTGACGGATGTGACTTTTTCGGGGAATGCGACACTGGGAAATTGGATGTGATGGACATTGTCGTCTTCTGACATGAAGGCTTCAAAGTCAGGCGGGCATTGCTCGAACGCTTCGTCTTTTGCGGAGAGCAGGGCTTCTTGTACCAACGTTGGGTCTGGATTGCCAGCGGTCAGCATGGCCCTCCATTGGGTCTTGTCGGCAAAGTGCGCTTTCATGGCCACTTCGATGAGGCCGGCCAATTGTCGGTAAGGCGTTTCTGCCAGCAAGACAGCTCCAGATGCGCCTTGGTCAATCCAGCGGTAGGGAATCTGTGTGGTCCTTGTCACGCCGACTTTGACCCCGCCGGTATAGCTGAGGTAGACCACATGGGGCTGATTGTGATGGGCCTCTTCCCATGCCGCGTCCCGGAGTGCTACACCTTCATGAATCCGGCTGAGTTCTGGCCGAATGATGCTTTCTACAGCCAGAGGGGAGGATTGAAAAGCATCAAAGGACATTCCATCTCCGTATGCTTTGCGGATGGGCTTGCCCGACACAGTGCAATGGATCTTGCCCATGGATTCTATGCGGATGTCTTTGCCGACTGCTGAATTGACTTGAAAGTCTTCTTGCGGGGCTAAAATGTCTTTGGAAGACCAGGTGTATTGGACTGTTCTTGAGGGCGTCAATGCGCTCTTCAACTTTCGAATGTTGCCTTCTCCTCTCATTGTCATGTTGTTATTGTGCGATGTTCCTCTAATTTTCCGCAAATCAAAACAAAGCATGAAGAAACTTGTACTCCCGGTCGTTTTGTTTGCGACCACGTCAGCCTTCGCTCAGTTCGAGGAAGGCTTTGAATCCTTCACCGCGGGTGATTTTATCTGCGTTGAAAGTGAGCTGTTCGATCCTTGGCCCGGCGGAACTGCAGGCAGTGAGTGGGACGCTCCCGTGTCCGATGATTATGCTTCAGAGGGCGAGAAATCGTTGAAGATTGAAGCGGCTGCAGTAGCTGGTGGTCCCATGGATGTGATCATGAACATCGGGAAGACCGAGGGGAACTGGAGTTTGGATTGGGACATGTACGTTCCCGAGGGAAACTCCGCATACCTCAACGTTCAAGGCACTGATGTTGCCGGGGAATCGACCAACAGCTGGCAATGCAATGTATTCGTCTACACCGATGGCAGTGTTACGGCTGACGGTCCTTGGGGCATGTCTGACGTGTCCTACATTCCTCTGGGCGAGTGGTTCAACATCCGCTATGTGGTTGACCTCGATCAGGGCATCTTCAAAATGTGGTTGGATGGTGAGGAGCTTTTTCAAGCCCCTTACGACGGCAATTTCAGCAGCATCAACTTTTATGCGTTGGGCGACAACCAAACGATTGGTCTCTATTACCTAGACAATTTCACGCTTGCCGAAAGCGATGTGGAATTGGTCGGTGTTGAGGATGTCGCCGTTGTTCCCTTTGGCTTTTCCCCCAACCCAACCTCAGGAGCGCTCAATTTGAGCGGTATCATGGAATCTCAAGACCTGATGGTGTTGGACCTCATGGGCCGCGAAGTGTCCCGTGTGGCCGTTGAAGCCGGCCAGAAATCTGTGGAAGTGGACCTTCCAGATGGGGTTTACCTCTTTGGACCAGAAAACGGTCAGAGCTTGCGTAAGCTGGTGGTTCGCCGCTGAGCCTAAGCTCATTCTTATTGAACGGCCCTGCCTTCCTCTAGGAAGCGCAGGGTCGTTTGTGTTAAGGCCTCCAGTGCCTGCGGGAGGCAGGGCTCTGTCCAGGGCTCTTTTGCACCAAACGTGTGGCCCATTCCATCTCCCATCATGAGTGTGGGGTGCTGCGCATAGGAGGCCAAGCGTTCGGCATGGTTTTGGTCGACGGCTTGATCCGAAGTACCGTGGGCAATGAAAGACTTTCCGCTGAACCCACGCACGGCTTGTTCAATGTCGAGGCTGTCCTGCTGTGCCTCGAAGTCTTGCCAGAAGCTCCAATTGTGCCACATGCGTTGGCGGGTCCTGTGGTTGATGACCTCGAGCTTGCCAGACTTTTTCCAATTTTCGAAAGCTCCCCCGCTGGGGAACCGAGATTCGAAATCGGCCACAGCGGCCCATGTGATCAGCGCCTGTACCCCTGTTTTTCCTTGGGCTTTGAGCGCGGTGTCGGCAGCGGCAGCGGCAAGACATGCAATGCCTCCACCCCTGCTGTGTCCGATGACCGCAATGGGTTTGTTGGCAGCAGTGGCATCAGGCTGTGTTCCTTCTTCTCTTAAAGCTTGAATGACGCAGGTGGCTTCATCGCGTTCCCGGGAGTAGGTGTTCGCTGCGAACCCCTCGAGGTCTGCGAACGATGAAGGCTGAGATGGGGTCGTGCCGTTGTGCGTGAAATTGATGCGCAGGAAACGCCAGCCATTTTGTGCGAAGGTCTCCCCCACCAAAGGCCAGGCCCCCCAATCCATATATCCTTTGTAGCCGTGAAGAAAGAGCACGGTGCCCTTGGATTCGGTTGCCGGCAAATGCCAACACCCTTGGATGGGCCGGTCGTTTGTCCTTTCCAGCAAAAATGGCAATCGCTGCATGGGTTCAGGTTTCGGAAGTGAGGTTCGGAAAGAAAGCGGGGTCTGGATGCTGGAAAGCAAAACCCGTCTCCATGAGGCGCTGGCTGGAAATGATCCTGGCGCCTTCTGCCTTGCGGAATTCAGGGGGTGTTTCCGTGCTGTTTTGTGCAGCGATGTCTGCACAAGCTTCACGGGTGCGGTGGATGGGGCTCACAAGGTTAAAAGCTCCGGTCATCTGATGTTCAACCGCATGCTTGATGGCGCCAATGACATCGTCGATGTGCACCACATTGAGTGGTTTGTCTTGGGGGGTCTGGCGGCGCGGCTTTCGCAGCAATGGACGCTGTGGACCAATCAGACCGCCGGCCCGCAAATGGCAAGCAGTGGGACTTTCTGTGGCCCGCTCTATGTCCAGCACGCAAACGCCCGAATGCGGGCTGATGCGGCGTTCAGCGCGGCCTTCGGTGTAAGTGTCCGGTTGGTCGGGATAGACGCTGGTGGATGAGATGCACACGGTCCATTTGGTGTGTTCGGTTTGGCAAAGGTCTATGGCGCGTGCTGCAGCTACAGGCCCCACTATGGGAGGCCACGCGACCAAGAGGTGGCGGCATGGAGGAAATACGATGGGCTGGTTGGCGTGGGCATCAAAGGCCACAGCTTTGGCCCCCAATTGCGCGATGGCATTCAGTGATTCTTCACTTTTGGCGCTGCCCCAAACCGTTCCTCCGTCGCTCAGTATTTGACGGGCAAAGGCTTGTCCAAGCCACCCACAGCCTAGGACTCCCCAATCGTAGCACTCTTTCACACTGTAAGACATTGTCGTCGGCTAAATTAGCAGCCGACTCTAGCACCATGACGTCTTTTTTCTTCGCTTTTCCGTCTCGTTGGGTTTCGCCCTTTATCTCAACGGGCATTGCCATGGCCTTCTTGGCGGGAGGTCCATCTGCATTGGCCCAATCAGAAGCCATGCTGCGCTTTCAGATCGAGGGACTGGCGGAAGGAGACACCATCTACCTGGCCAATTACTATGGCAACAAGATGTACTACGCCGACACGGCGGTTGTGGGGAGCAAAGGGAGGTTCGACTACCCTTCCCCTCCTGCAGACAAAGGGGGCAAATACGGACTGGTGCTTCCGTCCAATGGATTTGTGGAGATGGTGCTCACCGGTGGTCCGGTTTCTTTGAACGCCAATGTGGAGGATTTGCCGGCCAGCGTGGAGGTTGAAGAAGGACTGGACACCAAGCTGTTTTACGAGTATCTGGCATTTATTCAGGACATGCGTGAAAAGCGCGCGCCCATCGATTCCCGCGCCCAAGACTCCACCATTACTGAAGCTGAAATGGCCCAGCTCAAGCAGGACATGGCGGTGTTGAATTTGCAAGTAGAAGCAGAGCAAGACCGCATCCAAGAGGAATACGGCAACACGCTCTTTGCCAAGATGATCAAGATGGTGCGTGAGCCCGATGTTCCCGAAGCGCCAATGGATGCTGCCAATCCACAGTTGTGGCGTTACTACCAGTTCCGAAATATGTTTTGGAACCGCGTGGATTTCTCGGACGGCAGGTTGGTGAGAGACCCGGCATTGCACAACCTGTTGGAGCAGTACTGGAACAGTGTGATGCCCCAGTTGCCGGATACAGCTTTGGCCGAGGTCAATAAGCTCATCGCACGCTCGTCTGTGGACCCCGATATGTTCAAGTATTTCGTGCACTTTTTCACCTTCTCAGCGGAGAAGAGTCAAGTGATGTGCATGGACAAGGTCTTTGTGGACTTGGTGGACAGGTACTATTCAACGGGCCGCGCAGAATGGCTGAACGAGGAGCAGCTCAAGAAGGTCACAGACCGGGCGGAAGACCTTCGTTATTCCCTGTGTGGGAACCGCATCCCCAACATCGTCTTGCCTGACACCTCACAGCAGAATTGGGTGAGTCTGTATGATGTAGAAGCGGAATACACCTTGGTCTCCATTTGGGAGTCCACCTGTGGACATTGCAAAAAGGAGATGCCCAAGCTTCAAGAGCTCTATGAAGAGTGGCATCCCAAGGGGTTGGAGATTTACGCCATTGGCAATGATTTCGAGCCCGAACCCTGGCTCAAGTTTTTGAGGGAAAAGGACATCTCCGATTGGATTCACGTTTCGGACAATCCGCAGATCAATGCAGCGGACAGCGCCACAGCTTTGATTATGGCTGGAACCACGACATTACAGAGCCTGAATTTCAGAACCACGTTTGACGTGTTTGCCACTCCAAAGATGTTCTTGTTGGACAAGGACAAGCGGGTCATAGCCAAGCAAGTTGGGGCTGAGCAAATTGGTGAAATTTTGGCCCGTGAGAGCCAGATGAAAGCCAACCAGTGATGAACGGGGGTTGTCCCCCTGCCCTGCTGGCGCCTTCTGATTTGCTCGATGCATTGGTCAATGTCCCTTCAAAAGAAGAGGTCGCCCTTTGGGTGCAACATTGGCAAGGCCTCGATGCGCGGTGTGGATCCGGCCACACACTGAGGCTCGAAGAAGCCCTCTTTGATGCGGTGGATTCGGGAGAACCTTGTTCGTTTCGCGCAGCTTGGGCCATCGCGCTTTTGACCGAAGCTGGGGCCATGAAGTCCACTGGCCTGAGCGGGCGGCTTTATGGCCTGCTGCATGGTGCCGGCTCTTTTTCCTTGCAGCGTGAGTTAATGCGGTCGCTGCTGATGTTGTCTTGGTCCCCCGAGCAGTTGGATGATTTGACCCAATGGGCGCTGGACGTGGTGTTTTTGGATGACATGCCGTTGTCTGCTTTGCACCACAGCTTGAAGGTGATGGAACGGAGAATGAAGGCCGCAGAGGCTCCAATGGGCCCCGGCCTTCGCGCTGCGCTAAAGGACTCATTGTCCCACGTTCGCCGCACCGCAGATTCGGCCCATGCCAAAAAGAAAGCCGCGCTTTTGATGGCGCGGCTTTCTGAATGAAGGGTTGCGGTGCGATTATTCGTCGCAAGTGGCCTCCCAATACTGAAGCAAGATCAGCAGGTCGGGTGTATTGACAATGCCATCGTTGGTGATGTCGAAGTAGCAAGGACCGATGTCCGTCAACACTTCCACGAAGATGCATGAGCCATTGTCGATGTCTGCAGCAGCGCTGTAGTTCACGGCTTCACTGTAGGTGCAACCATAGAAAAGCTCTGAGGTCCCCAGGTCGTTGCCTTGACAATCGTAGCCTGGCAATGCATAGGTGCATGACCCGTCGTCTGCAGTAACAAGGGCGTCGTAGTTGCAAGCGCCTTGGTAAGAGCATCCGTAAATCTCATCGCCGTCACAAACCCCGTTGTCGTTGTAATCAGGACAGGCCAATTCGTCTCCATCGCAAATGCCGTTGTTGTTTTGATCACAAGGGCAGTCTCCTCCGCAAACACCGATGGCGTCTTCTGTGGCACATGAGCCGTCCTCCTCTGTGGCCTCAACATCGTAGTTGCAGGCGTTCTCATCGGTGCATCCAAAGATCTCGGTGCTGTCGCATACGCCGTCTCCGTCGGTGTCAGCTGTGCAGTCGCCGTTGCACACTCCTATGGCGTCCAATGAACCGACACAGGGATCAATGTCATCACAGATGCCATCGCTGTCGGCGTCTGCGGTGCAATCACCGCCGCATTCATTCAAGGCGTCCAATGTGGTGCAGCTGCCGTCGTTTTCGGTGGCTGTTTCATCGAAGTTGCATGCCGTTGGGTCATCGCAACCTAGAACCTCTGCATTGTCGCAAACGCCGTCTTCGTCAATGTCAGCTGGACAATCGCCATTGCAGACACCCAGTGCGTCTGTGGAACCGATGCAAGGGTCTTCGCTGTCGCAAATGCCATCGTCGTCAATGTCGGCTGTACAACCTCCATTGCAATCTCCGAGAGCATCATAGGATCCGACACAGGCGTCTACATCGTCGCAGATGCCATCGTTGTCTTCATCGGCCGTGCAGCTTCCGCCGCAGATGTCCAGTACATCGAGGTATTCACAAGAGCTGTCTTCTTCGGTGGCGTTGCTGTCATAGTTGCAAGCGCTGGCATCGGTGCAGCCTAGGATTTCTGCATTGTCGCAGACCCCATCTTCGTCGACATCGGCGGGACAATCTCCATTGCAGACTCCGAGGGCATCCAAAGTGCCTACGCATGGATCAACGTCATCGCAGATGCCATCCTCGTCTTCATCTGCCGTGCAGTCGCCGTTACAGACGCCGAGGACATCGTATTGGCCCACGCAGGGATCAGCGTTGTCGCAGATGTCATCGTTGTCGAGGTCAGCGGGACAGTCGCCGTTGCAAATGCCGAGGGCATCATATTGGCCGACGCAAGCATCTTCATTGTCGCAGATGCCATCGTTGTCTAAGTCTGAAAGACAAATTCCACCGCAGATGCCCAGTGCATCGTCATAGAGGCAAGTGTCGTCATCCTCTGTGGCCGTTGGGTCGAAGTTGCAGGCAGCGTCGTCGGTACAGCCGTCGACTTCGTTGGCATCACAGACGCCATCGTCGTCGCTGTCGTTGTCTACGATGAGTCCTCCTTCGCAGGTCTCACAGACGCCGTCTACGAAAGTGCAGAGGTCCTGGTCGCTGTCGGTCGTCGGGGTGTCATCGTAGTTGCAGGCCGCAGGATCGGTACATCCAGTGATCTCGTTGGCGTCACAGACGCCGTCGTCATCGCTGTCGTTGTCTACGATGAGTCCTTCTTCGCAGGTCTCACAGACTCCGTCCACGAAGGTGCAGAGGTCCTGATCGCTGTCGGTCGTCGGGGTGTCGTCGTAGTTGCAGGCTGCAGGATCGGTACAACCGGTGACCTCGTTGGCATCACAGACGCCGTCGTCATCGCTGTCGTTGTCCACGATGAGCCCTTCTTCGCAGGTCTCACAGATGCCGTCTACGAAGGTGCAGAGGTCCTGGTCGCTGTCGGTCGTCGGGGTGTCGTCGTAGTTGCAGGCCGTGGGATCGGTACACCCGGTGAACTCGTTGGCATCGCAGACGCCGTCGTCTTCGCTGTCGTTGTCAACGATGAGTCCTCCTTCGCAGGTCTCACAGATGCCGTCTACGAAGGTGCAGAGGCTCTGGTCGCTGTCAGTAGTTGGGGTGTCGTCGTAGTTGCAGGCTGCTGGATCGGTACACCCAGTGGTCTCGTTGGCATCACAGACGCCGTCGTCATCGCTGGCGTTGTCCACGACAAGCCCTCCCTCGCAGGTCTCACAGATGCCGTCCACGAAGGTGCAGAGGCTCTGGTCGCTGTCAGTAGTTGGGGTGTCGCCGTAGTTGCAGGCTGCTTGATCGGTACACCCAGTGGTCTCGTTGGCATCACAGACGCCATCGTCATCGCTGTCGTTGTCTACGATGAGTCCTCCTTCGCAGGTCTCACAGAGGCCGTCCACGAAGGTGCAGAGGCTCTGGTCGCTGTCTGTAGTCGGGGTGTCGTCGTAGTTGCAGGCCGCTGGATCGGTACACCCAGTGGTCTCGTTGGCATCACAGACGCCATCATCGTCGCTGTCGTTGTCTACGATGAGTCCTTCTTCGCAGGTCTCACAGATACCGTCTACGAATGTGCAGAGGCTCTGGTCGCTGTCGGTAGTCGGGTTGTCGTCGTAGTTGCAGGCCGTGGGATCGGTACAACCAGTGATATACTAGTCAACGCAGACGCCAAAGTCATCGCTGAAGTATTACAAGATGACTCCTCAATCGCAGGAATAAAAGAATACGTCCACGAAGGTGCAG
>JAKMCX010000084.1 GCA_022428285.1 Flavobacteriales bacterium | reverse complement strand
CTGTTGATCAGACGTTTACCATCACAGACGATACCGATCCTACGGTAAGCCTTACGGCCCCTGCGGACACTACGGTTTATTTGGATGCCACCTGCTTTGCAGCTGAAGTCGTCTACCCCGTTTCGGGTGATGCGAGCGGCTTCATTGTGGATGCCACAGATCTCTGCGACACCGATGTGGCGCACACGATCACACACGCCGATGACACGACCTACACAGGTGCGGTCGACGGAGTGGGCAGCTACAGCATCTTCCGTACGTACACCGTGATGGTGATGGACGACTGTGGCAACAGCAGCTCAGCTTCGACAAGCCACACGATTGCAGTGTTGGATACGCTCAACCCATCCATCACTCCTGATTTCCCGAACGACACCATCATCTATGCTGACGACAGCAACGGATACTTCGATCCCACGCCGAGCAGCACTGGAGGTCCTTCAGTGGCTTACAGTGACAACTGCAGCGGTGCAGGAGAAAGTCAGTACGGTGCGATCGGTCAATCTGTACCTACAGGTGGATTGATCATCACAGCCATCGGTGACCCGAATGATGCTGCATCGACATGCCGCTTCGTGGAAATCCACAACAGCAGTGATGGAGACATCGACATGTCAGGCTATGCTTTGCAGCGTTGGACCAACGGAAATTCCGGTCCATCCACCTCGAGCAACATCGATCTGAGTTCCATTGGGACGTTGGCTCCGGGCGCATATGCCCACATCGCCAACAACGCAGGGTTCTCTGGATGTTACGGATTCGCGCCGACCATCGTAGCCAACTCAGGCGGACCAGCGGACAGCAATGGTGACGACAACATTGCCATCATTGATGGCGGTTCCAACATCATCGACCTCTTTGGTGTACCTGGAGAAGCTGGCGACAACAATTGCCACGACTTCGAGGACGGTGTTGCACTGCGTGCTGGAACCAACACGGATCCAAACGGAGGCGCTTGGGATGAAGCAGGTTGGATTGTGTACAGCGACTTCTCCAATGCGAGTGGATGCACCAACCACAATTCAAGTCAGCAGCAGAACGCCGCAGACATTGCACCGCTCCTGAACAACTGGGCAGGTGCGGGACCAGCGCCGGTTCAGACGGACTTCAACGACACAGACATCAGCTTCTCTGACGTGACCACGAGTTACACGGCATCGGCCTGTTACACGTTCGAGCGCACATGGACAGTGACGGTGACCGACAACAACGGCAACTCCACCACGAATACATCCATGCAGACCATTCAGGTCGCCGATACTTCGGCGCCAGAGATTGCTGCTGCTCCGGATGCAACGGCGGCGTGCGACTTCTTCGGATTCGACCTCTCAGCTGGAGATGAGTCAACCTTGTTGGCTGGAACCAGCTTCGAGCAAGCGTCAACGGGCAGTCAATACACCGACACCGGAGATGCGGGTGAGGACCATGCATTGGTCAACAACCCCGGCCAGGCAGATGTGAATTTCACAGCCGCCAATGGAGAGATGGGCTTCACCAGCTATTTCTACACCACAGGGTCTGGAGGTTTGTCCAATGACTATACCGGCGTCTCCAGTTTCACTGGCACAGTGGATGCCTTCACAGACGGAGCCCAAGGCTTCCAGATGACGGACATTGACGGCCGGATGGAAGTGACCTTTGACGAGGTAGACGTCAGCGACGGAGGTGTGACACTGAGCATCGACGCCTTCGTCCAAAGCACAGGATGGGAGAGCGCTGATTTGGTGCGCATCTGGGTCGTTGCCGATGGCGGCGAAGTCGACCTGTTGAACACAGCCGGTCAAGACATCGATAACCTGGGAATTGAAGATCAATGGATCACCTATACCCTCGACCTCGACGGATATGACTCAGCTGAGCTTCACGTCAGTCTGGCCAGCAACTCAGGTTCTGAAACGCTGTACATCGACAACATTTCCTTCAGCCAAGGCAGCAGCCCATTGGCGACGCTCTTGACGAACGGTTATGTGTCCTTCAGCGACAACGTCGAGTTGGCCACAACTGGGGCTTCGATCACGTTTGATGCGGCACCATGCGAAGGCGCCTACGACGTTGTCTACACCGCGACAGACAGCTGTGGAAACTTGACGACGTCCAACCAGCGCATTGTGTTGATTGACACGGTTGCTCCTGGATTGGCGGTGACCGAGCCTGCTGATACGGTGCTCTTTGCTGATGCGGATTGCAACGCGGACTTCATCAGTGGTGTGCCTTACCCAACAGCGTCGTCCTCGGACAACTGCGATGCGGATGCGGCCATCACGTCATATCACGTCGACAGTCCAAAGCAGTACGCTTGCTTGCCAAGCACGGGAGCGTTCACCTTGCTGCGGACTTACACCTTCACGGCAACGGACAACTGTGGCAACACGACTACAGAGCAGGTCAACCGCCTGGTAACTGTGTTGGATACCATCAGCCCAACCTTCAATGTGACTGGGCCTGCTGATGATACTGTCAACATCGATCCATTCTGTTCTGCCAGCACAAACCCGACCATTACGGGCATGCCTGTTGTGACCGACGAAAACGACAACTGTGACAGCAATGTCGAGATGATCATCACGCATGTAGACAGCGCTCCTGTTTACACGTGCAGCGATGCTGATGGCAATGCAGAGGGCTCATACACCTTCGTAAGGACCTTCACGGTGACAGGTACAGATGACTGCGGCAATGCTACCTCGGTAACATTGATGCAAAACATCACGGCCCTCGATGTGACTGCTCCGACCATCTTGTCATTGCCAGTGATGGCGACAGACGCGTACACCTTGGATGGTGATTGCATGGCCGACTTGACCCCCATCACGATGCCAATGCCAACCACTACGGATGCCTGCGACACAGAGGTGGGTGTAACGTCGACCTACACCGATGGTGCTCCGACTTACAGCTGCTCCGATGCAGATGGTGAGGCTGAGGGGTCGTACATCTTCACACGTACATGGACGGTGACTGCTCAAGACGATTGTGGCAACATGACACAGCAGCAAGCCACACAGACCATTGTGGTCACCGACGCGACGGCTCCAGCCATCACAGCGACATGGCCAGAAGACTACAGCACGGACCTCGATGTGGATTGCATGGCGGATCTCTCGCCTGCGGCTGCTGGCAGTGCTACTGGCTCTGCAGATGACGCATGTGACAGCGAGTCAGATGTGGAAGTCAGCTATGCGAATGGAGACACCACATACTTCGCGGTGAACGCGGACGACATGGCTCAAGGTGGATTCAGCTTCATCCGTACTTGGACGGTCACGTCCACGGACGACTGCGACAATGTATCGACTGAGACCCACGATCAGACCATTACGGCGAACGACGTAACAGCTCCTGTGGTGACACTCGAGACCTTGCCGACATACACGGTGGAGGGTTGCTACGGCGATGTTGACCTTTCTCCTGCTGCTGCGGGCACCCCAACGGCTTCTGCCGAGGATGGTTGCGACAGTGACGTGGATGTTGAATTGGTGTACACGACAGACAACCTGGCGTTCAATGAGGTGGTCGGTGACTACAGCCTCGTGATCGACACCATCAGCGGCCCAGAAGAGGGACTCATGGGCATGACCACGGTGCGGATGTACATCCAGACCGAGAATGCCGACGACTTCATCAGTGCTGTTGCAGGTGACGCGGTCAACCCAACGGGCATCCGCACCACGACAAGCTTCTACCAGAATGCTTTGGGTGGTTCTACAGCGAACAACTACAATGCGCTCCTCGAAGCAGTGGACCCACTCGTGGCTTACGACAGCTGGGTGACCATCGGAATCGATGAGGCGCCCGATGGTGGTGCTGGAGAGATTGCAACTTCTGTGGTCGGAGACTGGGAGGGTTCCTTCGAGAACGGTGGTGACTTGTTCATCAACGACTTCTTCGGCGGAAGCTGGTTCACGACCTATCCAAATGTTGCGGCTGTGGCCGGCCCAGACAACAGGGTCTTGATCGGTCAGTTCACAACGGACGGACAGATGAGCGGTCAGCTCTTTGTTCAGGTGTTCCCGAACAGCGTTGGTACCGACGAGATGCGCTTGAGCTTCACCTTCGGAGATTGTGCCGAGGATGACGACCTGCAGGAAGGCAGCTATGCGTTCACACGCCGCTGGTCGGCGACGGGTACGGACGATGCTGACAACCTCGACTCTGCTGTGACCTACCAGCACATCATGGTCTTGGATACGGAAGCGCCACAGTTGACCAATACCTGTGACATTGAGAACGGAGAAACGGTCACGAACGATTGCCCAGGCATCGGTGTGATGGACTTCGATCCAGTGCCAGTGCCATGCGCTGTTGAGGCGATTGACAACTGCGACACCGACGTGAACATCACGCTCTTCACGGAGACGGAGGGTTACATCCCAACCGATGCCATCCGCAACTACTGTGCTCCGGTGACTCCGGAAGCCCAGAGCGGAAGCCAGACGTGTGATGACCGCGCTCCAGAATCCTTGCGCTTGTTCAACTTCCCAGGAGCTGATGACAGCTTCATCATGTCATCCGAGTCCGAGAACTTGGTGCAGGTGATGGCAGACGGAAGCCTCAGCATTGCCATGGAAGTGGAGAATGCCGATGGAACTGGCGGCTTTGTCCTCTCTGCAGCATACGGTGCAGGTCAGGACTGGGCAGCATGGGAAGCCAGTGGCAGCAACTACAAGAAGGATTGTGCTGAGATCTATCCGGGCGAAGCCGTCTGGGAAGATTGGTTCTACTTCCTCATGACTGAGGGTTCATTGGAGGGAACAGGCATGTATGCCGGTTCAAGCTTCGAACTCAGCCACCAGCCTGCGAACGGTTACTACGGTTTGCAGATGGGTCAGGGTGCCAACAACAAGAACGCCAACTACGGTGGAAGTGCTTGGTTCTTCTGGCAGGGTAACCTGGTCATGAACGGCACAGACATGGGGCCAATGGCCAGCTCGGGTGACATGTACATGGACCTCGACTGCTGCCTCGAGTGGCAGGTGGACTACAGCTACACTGCTCTGGATGACTGCGGCAACCCCACAGGTTTCTACTACAGCGAGGCCATGGGCAGCGATGTAAACGGTGGAGGTGCAGACGTCTCGGGTGGCCACACTGTGGGACCAGTTGACATCACCAGCATCGGAGGCATCAAAGAGCCAATCCGCATCACGGGCTTGTCACCGAACCCAACGAACAACCAGAGTCAGCTGACATTCTTGGTCAACGAGAACCTGCGCCTCCGCGTAGACCTCTACAATTCCAATGGATTGTTGATCCAGGAGTTGTACGATGGCAATGCTGTCACGGGTGTTCAGTACACCATGGACATCGACGTCGACAACCTGTCTGCAGGCATGTATCAAGTGCGCATCAGCAGCGCTACGTACATCGCAGTCAAGAAGCTCCTGGTGGCAGAGTAATCTGTCTTCGAAACATAAAATTGAAAACGGGCTGCCTTCGGGCGGCCCGTTTTTGTTGAGGGCCACTGGGTGCCATTTCGGCTCAGTCCAGGTGTTTCGATGAAGAGGTACAGATTACAATTACTCGTCGAGTATAATGTCGTTATATACTGTGTTATACACGTTGTTTTCGACGAAAATAAAATGGTTTTATAATCGTACGGACATAAGACACTGAAAATCAATAAAATAAACGGAAACAAAAATATATCATCTACCGACTAATGATATACGTCGACTAAATGATGTTTAGGAAATTACACATGACCAAATCATGTCATGATGTCCCATTCCCCAACATTCCTGCCGCCCTCCCTGCGGCCTCTATTTGCCGCTGTGAGTTTGGCTGTCCTTTTTTCTGGCCCTTTGATGGCTTCAGGAGGCTGGCCCGATTGTGACACCAGTTGTGTCGTGACATCGTACTCTCTTGAGAACGATACGGTGCAATGCCTCGACGACCTTGCGGCCTATACCTGCGCGTCTTTGACTCTGGTCGATACGTGCACCTTGGAGCAGACCTTGGCCTTTCACGTGATAGGCAGTGGTGCCGATACGGTCACCACATGCAATGCGACGACGGCATTTGGTGTTGGCCCTGATGGCGCGCTGCGTCTGCTGGGCTTAGAGGCGACGGGACTCGCCACCAGCGATTTGTTTCTAGAAACGGATGAGGGACTCACATTGACCCAATACGCCAACGGCATTGCCATTCTCAAGGGGGAGGTGGCCAATGCCAACAATACAGACCAGAGGTTCGAGGTCTTTGTGGTGTATGAGAATGGAGTGAGCGGAGCCGACTGGGGAGGCGGCTTCAAGCATGCCATGGCTTGCGAGCCACCCACCGATACATGGGAGATCTATACCATCAAGCCCGATCAGAGTCACCTCATGGGAAGGGGTGCATTTGAGGGGAGTCTGCTTCAATTGCAGCATGCACCAAGTTCTCAGTTCTTTGGTTTCCAAGTGGGACAAGGGGCCAATGACCACAACTGCGAATACGGCGCTGGTGGATGGTTCAGTTGGAGTGGTACGATGTGCGGAGAAGCAGTGGCGGGCGCCATGGGCGACGTCATTGTAGACCTGGACTGCGCTTCAGATTTTGACCCTTGCACAGCCCAGTCCATTGTCTACTTCAATGCCTACCAACCCGATTGCGGTGTTTTGCAATATTCCAGGGATGTTTTGCGCGTCGATGATGCGCCTCCGGTCATTTCCGGATTGCCCCAAGACACCGTCGTAGAGTGTTTGCCCGAATTCCCGAGCCTGGGCAATGTGACGGCAACCGACAACTGTCCGGTACCTGGTTACCCCACTCTGGAGTACCTAGGAATCTTCGAGGTGGAAGCTTCGGAAGGGTTCTGCCGTTCTTACGAGCAACGGTGGCGGTCCGAAGATGAGTGCGGCAACGTGGCCATTGCATCCCGATTGATAGACCAGTTTGAAGATGTCCTTCCGGAGATGGTGGGAGAGGAGATCGTGTTGATTGAATGCGACCAATGGCCTGGGGGTTTCGAACCTCCGTTCGCCGATTTGGTAGCGGCTGGCATCATAGATGCCATCGACAATTGCAGCATTGACACTGTTTTGATTGAATACGGCGTGATGTCAGGGGGTTGCCATTATGACCACATCATGACCTATACCCCGGTCGATGGCTGTGGCAATGTGGGGGCATCCTTCTATCAAATTGTCGCCGTCGACGACACGACGCCACCGACCCTCATCAATGTTCCAGCGGACACGCTGGTCTCTTGCACCACCGACCCGGCAGCTGTTGATGTGCTGCCCAATGCCACCGACAATTGTGATCCGGACGTCAACATGACCTTTGAGATCAACTACATCGACGATGGTGATGGTTGCGATGAGACCTTCATCATAGAGCGCATCTTCATTGCGGAGGATTGCAGCTACAACCACAGTAGGGATACGCAATATGTCCATGTCGCCGATACCGCGGCGCCGGTCATTGCGCTGATCATTCCCGACGACTTCACGGCACAGGGGTGTTTCGACGATACCGATGTAAGCGTGAATGCTTTGGGCACGGCCACTTACACTGCTGCCGATGATTGCGGCGAAATCACAGAGGTGCTGACGCACACGGATGGCCCAGTTGATGCGCCTTGTGGCGATGGCGGAGGCACAGGGTCGTTCCAGCGGACATGGACCCTCGTTGTGACCGACTGTGCAGGCAATACCTCTCAATTACAGGACATACAGAACATTACGGTCGTGGACGATCAGGCCCCTGCCTTAGAGGTGAATGGTTTTGTGTCGTTGGACTGCGTGGATTGGTTTGACGGTTTCGATTCAGACGATGCCCAAGCCCTCGGGTGGGTTACCGCCTCGGACCACTGTCTGCTCGACACTGTGATTTTGACGGTCATTGGAGAGTTCAGCAGCGATTGCGCCGGTGACTGGGAGGTGCAATACACGGCTGTCGACGCCTGTGGCAATGACACTTCGGCTTTCCAAATCATCAGCTTGGTGGACACAGTAGCACCGTATTTCACGCTCATTCCAGACGACGAAGATTTGGCGTGTGACGGAGATCCCAGTCCTTACGAAGCAGGCGAAGCGATCGCCGAGGATGTTTGCGGCAATGTGTCCATTTCCACGCACGATGAGCTGGTCATTGATGGCTGTGCCTCGTCAGCAGTTTGGGAGCGGACCATCACGGCCACCGACGATTGCGGCAACACCGCAGCGCATGTGCAGCGCTTTTCGCGGGTGGATGACGTTCCGCCCACCATCAGTGCATGGCCAGCCGACACCACGGTGTCTTGCGTATCGTTTGCATACGACCCTTCAACAGTGGTTTTCTCGGACGATTGTGACATGGCACCCACCCTGGTTGTCACCGACGATACGGTCCACTTCGAGTGTCCGGGGACCTTCACGGTTGAACGCCATTTCACCGTCTCTGACTGTACAGGCAATGCCCAGGACGAAATCCAAGTGATCAATGTGGTGGATACTGTGGCGCCTGAATTGGTGACGAGCGGGGTTCAGATTGAAATTTCTTGCTCAGAATGGACCTGCGACATTGACTTTTTGGCCTCCCTCGGGCATGTATCCGCTTCGGACAATTGCGGCGATGTCGACTTGAGTGTCGTGTGCAACCAGTTCTCGGGTGGATGCCTGGATCCCAACGGCATGCTCACATTGGTCTACACCGCTGAGGATCCTTGCGGAAATACCACACAGGCAGAGCAAATTCTGCTGTTGATTGATACGGTGGCACCTGTGGGCAGCATCACCTGTCCGGCCGATGTTTCCCTGGAGCTCGACGCCGACTGCACTTATGACTTGGGGGCTCCCGATGCTGCTGCTCCTTGGGGCGCGCCAACGGGCAGCGCCACGGACAACTGCGACGACAGTCCCGAATTGACCTTCAGTCATGTTGATGGAGCGCCACAATATGCCTGCGGCGATGCAGGCGGCATGACCATTGAGCGCACCCACACCCTCGTGTCTGAAGACCGATGTGGGAATGCCGACACGGTGACCTGCGTGCAGACCATCGTTTTGCTGGATGTCACGGGCCCCGTCATCACCATTGATGCACCCCTGCCGCAGAACATCATGGGTTGTTTTGCCGACACCGATACCAGTGTAACCGCGCTCGGAGCTTTGACCGCAACGGGCATGGATGCATGCGGAGGAGATGTAGAGGTGGTGGTCACCTACTCGGATGAGGTGGTGGTTTCCTGCACTGGAGATGACGACATGCCAGAGGGCAGCACCACATTGGACCGCACCTTCAGCATCACCGCTACAGACTGCGGAGGCAATGTCTCCACGGCGAGCCATGTTCAGACCATCAACTTCTTCGACAACGAAGCGCCGAGCTTGACCCTGACCTGTCCGGCCGATACCACCGTGGCATCC
The DNA here is from genome assembly GCA_022428285.1 of Flavobacteriales bacterium. Lineage (GTDB taxonomy): Bacteria > Bacteroidota > Bacteroidia > Flavobacteriales_D > Sanyastnellaceae > UBA8752. The sequence goes on along the minus strand of JAKMCX010000084.1, from coordinate 2,982 downwards.
TTGCCAGATTGCACCGCCGATTTGGCCACTTCATTGCTCGGGATGCCCGATGTGGACGCGACCGACAACTGCGATACTGATGTGGCATACACCATCGCCTATACAGACGACGAGTTCTCCCAAGGTTGCATCGGTACCCGCTTCTATATCCGCACTTTCACCGTCACTGCGGTGGACGATTGTGGTCAAGAAACCCAATCGACCTGCACCCAAGACATCACGGTGGTGGACCTCACTGCACCCACCATCTCCTTGGTTTGTCCTGAGGATGCCAACATCGTCTTGGACGGTGATTGCAGCTGGTCGGGTTCTTCTGGGCAGCCAGCCGTGGTCGTCAGCGATGGTTGCGATCCCACCCCAAGCTTAGAGGTGGCCTTTGTAGACCACGACACGACGCTGCTTTGTGTGGGAGATGATGCATTAAACGAAGGGAGTTTCTCCTTCATCAGGACATTCACGGCAACGTCTTCCGATGCGTGCGGCAATGTGGCCACGTCGAGTTGTGACCAGCTGGTCAACCTTTGGGACAGTGCTGCGCCAGAATTGCATGAGTTGGAGACCTTGCCTACCGACACCTTGTTCTTGGATGCGAGTTGTGAAGCGGACCTGGAGCCAGCGGTGATGCCGTCTGTGGTGGCAGGGGATGCCTGCGACAGCGATGTGGCGGTGGTGGTTTCCCACACAGACGACCCTGCGGTCTACGAAGCGCAGTCTGACGGTGTCGCACTGCAAATTGATACAGTGGCGACCAATGGCGTGCCCGGCACAACGACCTACCGTTTATATGCCGTACTCACAGATCCTGACGACTGCCTGAGCGCTGTTGTGGGTGAAGGCTCCGATGCGACATGGATCACGTCCACAGCGCCGTTTTACCAGCACGATTTGGGTGGGGTGACCCCGTCCAGCATTGACCCCGTTTTGTTCGGGTTGTACCCCGGTCTGGAATACGATTCTTGGGTAACCATCGGCATTGACCGCGTCCCAGATGCGAGCCTTGAAGAGGCTGTTGTGCAAGTGGTGGAGTCTTCGCCTTGGACAGTGGCCTTCGACGATGGAGCGTCCTTGGCTTTGAACAGTGCATTTGGTGATGGTTGGTTTGCTTTCCCGACGAGTGCCAATTGCCGTCCAAATGATGAAGGCCGCGTGCTGCTGGCCCAACTGAGCACTTCTGGTCATCTGAGCGGTCAAGTCTATGTCCAGGTGTTGTCAGGTGGCCCTGGAGGTGCCGACAACCGCTACACGCTTTCCTTTGGCAATGCGTGTACGGCAGAAGATGGCAACCAAGAAGGGAGCTACAGTTTCATGCGCACATGGCAAAGTATCGCAGCAGATGACTGTGGCAATTCCGATACGGCATTCACCTTCCAAAACATTGCTGTTTTGGACACCACAGCACCACAGCTCACGGAGACTTGCGGCTTGATGAACGGAGAAGAAGTGTCGTTGGACTGTGCGGGCTCAGCCATCTTCGACATGGATCCGCTCCCGCTCCCTTGCAATGTCGAAGCTGTAGACAATTGTGACAGCGATGTGGGGGTGGCCCGGTTTGATGAAATCGATGACGATGCTCCAACGGGCAGCGTTTGCAATGTGTGTGCCCCATCAGACCCAGCGCCCTTTGTCAATGGCTTGACGTGTGACAATGAGGAGCCAGAAGCCATGAGGCTGTTCAATTTTGACGGCCAATCCAATGCTTCATTCGTGCTCGAGTCTGCAGAGGCCTCACGTTTTGATGTCCAATGCGACAGCTCCTTGCAGGTGGAACTGTTCCTGACCGATGGGCAGGGTGGAGGCTTCCATTTTACCGCGGAATATGGTTTTGCGGGAGATTGGGACAGCTGGTCCAGTGCGGACAATCCCTACCACAGCGGCCTTGCTGGCAGCTACAAAAAAGACTGTGAAGCCGTTTATCCAGGCAATTCCATTTGGTTGGATTGGAATTATTTTGTGATGTTGGATGGGGCGTTGGAAGGTTCAGGAACCTATGAGGGTTCTTCGTTCTCCTTGGCACACCAACCCTCCAGCCATTACTTCGGATTCCAAGTTGGCCCAGGGGCCAACAACAAGAACGAAGAGTATGGAGCGGGTGGCTGGTTCTTCTGGGATGGGCAGCTTGTTGTAGACGGCCAGGACCAAGGAAACGCGGCTTCAAGCGGTGACATTTTTGTCGACCTCAATTGTTGCTTGCCTTGGACAGCATCACATTTCTATGTGGCTTCTGATGATTGCGGCAATACAACGCCATTTTCATACTCCGTATCAAACTCTGGAGAACTGGCCTCTGAAGGGGCTGGATTATCAGGAGGAACACAGCATACAGGAGGTCCTGTAGTCTTGGGTGGGAGTATCAATGGCAAGCAGCCATTCCGTGTTCTGGGTCTGAGTCCCAACCCAACGACAGACTTGGCCCAGCTCCAATTCGAGGTGGATGTTGTCCAACGGATGATCGTGCGGCTGCACACCATGAGTGGCGAGCATGTCCTGGATGTATTTGATGGAATGGCCGAACCAGGATCTGCCTACCAAGTGGAAATTGGTGTGGCAGCCATGTCGGCGGGACTGTACCAGCTTCGCCTGTCTTCATCCATGCACAGCGAGGTTCGAAAACTCCTCATTGCTGACTAAAAAATATATTTTTCGATAAAAAAGTAGAAAGGGGGGGCAAAAGCTCCCTCTTTTTTGTTTGGTCGTCTCCTGAAGCGTGCGTTCTCCGGCATTGGCAACGCCCACAAGATTAATCATAGAATCAGAGGTTCTATCGATGAATTTCATTGTTCTCGCCCCATTTTCACCTTGACCAAACCTTGTTCACGCTATGCTCAGCCTTTGCTGCTCTTTAAATGCGCCTTCAGCGGCGCCCGTTTTTTCGAGATTCACCACCCTCGCTTCTTTTTTGACCTTGGGTCTTTGGATGCTTTTTGCACCATCGGTACAAGCTCAATGTCCGAACGACAATGACGTTTACTTAACGTGGGACTT
>JAKMCX010000082.1 GCA_022428285.1 Flavobacteriales bacterium | reverse complement strand
GTCCAACTGCGCTGCCGTGCCAGATATGTCCAGCCCCAAAATGGCGTGGTGGGCCACATTGTGGTTGCCGGGCTGCACCTCAAGGGCGCGGATGGAGGTGGCGCCATCCCAATCGGTGGGCAAGACGAAGACCTGATACTGCTCGGTCATGTCACCACTGTGCGGGTAGGCCTCTGGCATGCTCAACACATGGTCAGGCTCACCGATTTGACTTCCGCTCGGAAAATCCGGCAAGCCAGGGTTCGCGTCAGGGTCGCCTTCAGGTTTCCCCGCAGAGACCCAAGCGCTCAGGGTTTGCAATTCGGCTTCACTCAAGACATTCTCCCCCACAAAATGGGAGTATTCTGCATCGGGTGACCATGGTGGCATGTATCCAATGGAGGTCACATACTCAATGAATTCGCCATAAGCGGCCACCTCGGCATACGTGGTGAAGGGCATGGGGCCAATCTCACCCGGCCGGTGACAGGAGGTGCAGTGGCTGTAGACGATGGGGGCCACGTCGGTGTGGAAGGTGACATCCTGCGTCAATGCTTCACCAGGCCCAAAGGCCCACACCAAAAGAAAGAGAACCCGCCTGTCCATGCCCCAAGATAACGCGACACTTCCATCGGGGTTTAACCCGGCGAAGCCTCTTCCGCGTGCTACATTGGGCACCATGCAATTGGCGATGTTGGATTTCCTCGTGATCGGCGGGGTGTTGTTGACCATTCTTCTCATTGGCATGGCCGCGGGCCGCAAGGGAAGTGGCAGTGCAGACGACTTCTTTCTTGGGGGCCGGAACATGCCGTGGTGGCTCTTGGGCACGTCCATGGTGGCGACCACGTTCAGTGCGGACACGCCCAACCTCGTCACCGACTTGGTGAGACAGCAAGGCGTTTCCGGAAACTGGGCCTGGTGGGCTTTCCTGCTCACTGGAATGGTAACGGTGTTTGTCTACGCCCGCCTTTGGCGCCGATCCGGCGTGCTCACCGACATCGCGTTTTACGAATTGCGCTACGGGGGCAAGGCCGGTGCCTTCCTGCGCGGCTTCAGGGCGGTCTATTTGGGTTTGGTGTTCAACGTCCTGGTGATGGCCACCGTGAGTTTGGCCGCCATCAAACTCGGCAGCATCCTGCTCGGCTGGCCGGGCTGGATGACCTTGTTGGTCACCTGTTCCGTCACCTTGCTCTTTAGCGTCTACGGCGGGTTGCGGGCCATCCTTTGGACGGACTTGTTCCAATTCTTCCTGGCCATGGGAGGAGCCGTGGCCGCCAGCGTCTATGTCTTGGGCCTCCCGGAAGTGGGGGGAATCCAGGGCCTGATGACCCACCCCAACGTGATGGACAAACTCTCGGTGTGGCCCGACTTCAGCAACCCGGAAGTCTGGGTGCCGGTGATGCTGGTGCCCTTGGCTGTCCAATGGTGGGCCAGTTACTACCCTGGGGCCGAACCAGGCGGAGGCGGGTACATCGCCCAACGCATGTTCAGCGCCAGAAGCGAAGACGATGCAGTGGGCGCCACCCTGCTGTTCAATGCCGCCCATTATGCCTTGCGGCCATGGCCTTGGATTTTGGTGGCCTTGGCTTCGCTCATTGTGTTTCCAGACCTGGAAGCCATCGCCACCGCTTTTCCGGAGCTCGCAGCAGACAAGGTGGGCCATGACGTGGCCTATCCCGCCATGCTCAGCTTGCTTCCAGCGGGCCTTCTGGGGTGGGTCGCCGCATCGCTGCTGGCCGCCTTCATTTCGACCATGAGTACGCAAGTCAATTTGGGCGCCAGCTACCTTGTCCACGATGGGTGGGCCCGGTTCATTCGGCCCGATGCCACAGACGCCCAAAAGGTCACCGCTGGCCGCTGGGCCAGCCTGCTCTCCTTGCTCGCTGGTGCGCTCCTGAGCCTGACCCTTACTTCTGCCTCGCAGGCCTTCAACCTCTTGCTGCTGCTGGGAGCGGGAACAGGAGGACTGTTCATCCTGCGCTGGTTTTGGTGGCGGATATCGGCCAGCACAGAAATCGTGGCCATGGCCATGTCTCTGCTCGTTGCAGCATACTTCACCTGGGGCCATGAAGCGCTGGAGCTCGTCTTTGGATGGCCTCCCTTGGCGGGCTGGGCCAAATTGGTGGCAGGGAGCCTGTTGACCACCGCGGGCTGGGTCGTGGCTGCCATGGTGTTGCCAACGGAATCACCCGAGGTCCTTCAAACGTTTGTCGACAAGGTCCAACCCGGAGGTCCAGGTTGGAAACGGTTTCAACCCAGCCAAGGACAGGGTCAAGAAACGTGGAATGTGCCCCGCGCTCTGTTGCAAGCCTTTCTGGGGTGTGTGGCCGTCTATGGCGCATTGCTCGGGGTGGGCGCCGGCTTGTTTGGCCAAACCACAACGGCCTTGATCATGGCGCTTCTCTGCGCTGGAGCAGTGTATGGCATCCTCAGGCTGCAGAAAAAGCCATGAGGGAAGCGTTTGTCAGCTCTGCTCCAGGACGGCTGTGCCTCTTTGGTGAGCACCAAGATTACTTGGGCTTGCCAGTGATTGCGATGGCCATGAACCGG
>JAKMCX010000059.1 GCA_022428285.1 Flavobacteriales bacterium | reverse complement strand
CCGGTTGCGCAAGAAGTCTGGCTGGAGGTTGGTAGGGTCTTCCCGCCAGGCGCTTCCGGAGGCTTCCATGGCAAGGCGCAACGCGGATTTGGGCATTCCTAAAAAAGGCCTTCCCAGCGCAAATCCCCTGTCGTCGGTCCAGGCCCGCATGGCTGTCAGCGCCTCTGGCCGGCTCCCGCGCAAGAGGTGGAGCAGTCGGGTTTCACGCTGGTCGTCCGCGTGGTGGGCGGTAAGCACGGTGCCACCTTCTCCTACGACCTCTGCCATCCAAGCGTATCGGGCGGACCGCGCTGCTGCCTCAAGGCCATGGGTACGCCGCTCCTCAGAACCGCTCAGTCCCGCTAGGGTGTGGTACTCAAATGGAAGTGCCAACCGCGCGGCAGCATCCCCCACGAAGCACCGAATGTCCTTTGAATCGGGGTGGAGGCCATGGTCTACATGAAGCACCCCAAAACGGCCTTGCATGGTGGCGGCAGCCTCCAAAAGGGCCATGGAGTCCAGCCCTCCCGAAATGGCCAACCACACCTGTTTATCATGGGGCACGCGCCGCACCGCCAATGCACTGTGGAGTGCCAGGCGCAGGGTTTCAAACGGGTCAGCCATGGTGTTGGGCTGAATTTTCAGTGCGGTTCACGGGCTCGGTTCCACCGAGGACTTCCAAAACAGCCTGGGCCTTGAGTTGGGTCTCTTTCCATTCCGCCATGGGTTGAGCCAATGCGGTGATGGCACCGCCCACATGGGCACTCCAGCGGCCGGTTTCGGTGTCGGCCACCGCGGTGCGGATGACCACATTGAGATGGAAATCTCCAACATCACCCTCTCCGTTGGGATCGGCCCAACCCAGGGTGCCAGAATACAACCCCCGCTTCACGGGCTCGATGTCGGCGGTGATTTCCACAGCCCGCAATTTGGGCGCGCCAGTCATGCTGCCCATGGGAAACGTGGCCTGGAGGATCTCGGAAAAACGGGTGCCAGGTTGCACCATACACGACACGGTCGACACCATTTGGTGCACGTTTCGAAAGCTGTGAATGCCGCACAATTCCTCCACTTCAACGGTGGCAGGAGCAGCAACACGGCTCAAGTCATTGCGCACCAAGTCGGTAATCATGACGTTTTCGGCCCGCTCCTTGACATCGGTGCGCAGGTTTTCCGCCGCTTTTGCATCGGCGGTAGGATCGGGATGGCGCGGAGCCGTTCCCTTGATGGGCCTGGAAATCAAACGGTCTCCTTGGCGTTCGAGGAAGCACTCAGGACTGGCACTCACGATGTGCACCGGCCCCATTTGAATGTGGGCGGAATAGGGAGCAAGGGTCTTTGCGACCAAATCGCCGAATGCAGCGTCGGCCGAAAAACCAAGGGGCAAGTGCCCGCGCAACTCCCGGCACAGGTTCATTTCATAAATGTCGCCCCGCAGAATGTGGGCGTGGACCTTTTCGAATGCATCCCTGTAGGCTGTAGCATTGAGGCTGCTGTCTACAGGGGTTTCGGCGCCAATCGATGGTGCCACACAAGGAGCCGGATTTCGCACGGCGGCCTCCATCGCTGTCGCCAGGCTGGCATCTTCTGGCTGGGTTAACCAATCGCAATCGGCTGCTTCCCCGCTGCCCGAGAATGCCAGCACCCCTTCTGCCTCCACCCAGTGTGCCACAGGCAAAGTCACATGGACTGGCGCTTGCGGGGGCAGGTTCAGCATGGGGTCAGCCCGAAGTTGATCATACCCCACCCAGCCAAAGCAGCGCCCTTTGCCAGCCCCGACAAAATCTGCAATGCGGTCAAAGGCATTGGGGTCGGGGTGTTCCAGAGTGAGAGAGCGTTTGACCCCGACAGCCAGGTACCCGCTGATGGAGCCTGGTGCACGGGACGCATCGAGGAGTAGCCACGGGGCATGGGCCTTCAACCCCGAGAGGTCAGGCAGGGCCCAATCAGAATGCGGCGCAGTGGGGTTCACCCCTCAAAGATGGCGCTGGATCAAGTTCGTCACCGCATCGGCCCAATCGTCTTCCGCATTGAGGCTGGGGACCAGGTCCAAATGCTCGCCGCCATGCTCCTCAAAAATCTCGACGTATTCCTCCCCAATTTCTACGGTCGTTTCCAAGCAATCGGCCACAAAAGCAGGCGAAAACACCAAGAGCTTTTTGTCGCCGGCCTTGCCCCGTTCCTCAATGACCTTGTCGCTGAAGGGGGTCAACCACTTCTTGTCCAATCGACTTTGGAAAGAGACGGTAT
>JAKMCX010000057.1 GCA_022428285.1 Flavobacteriales bacterium | reverse complement strand
CGACACGGAAGACCTCGCAGGAGGCTTGGAACGCCCACTGGGGCGGCCACTGGCCTTGGATGTGGTGGACAGCTGCACAACCTTCACCTTGCTCTCAGGGCGGATGGGCTGCTGGATGCTGGTCACCTTGGTGCGGATGCTGCCTCCGGCCGCCGACGCCCAGTCCCCAGCAGCTGCAGCCGCACCGCCCGTGGAGTGGGTCGGCACGTGGGTGCGCAGCATGGTGGAGTTCAACTCCGCCTCCGCGCGCTTGGACACCACACTGAGGTCGCGGTCCATCTTGTTGCCCACCTGGGACACCGAGTCGAAGAACAGGTTGCCCGAACGCTTGGGGGGCACGCTGCGCTCCTTGTAGGGGGACTGGCTCACCATGGAGTACAAATCGTTACTGCTGTACGTGCTCTGGGACTCGATGTCGAACAGCGCCGACAAGAACGACTGCTTCATCAACGTGTTGGCCTCCTCGAACGTCAGCGAGAAGTACCGGTTCTGCTGCACCACCAGGCTGCGCACAACCGTTTTGTAGAACTTGAACAGGAAGTGGTTGAACGGGGGGATGCGCACACGGCGCTTCTGGTGCTGCTTGCCGTACGTCTCCTGCACCAAGTACGTCACCGTGTACAGGTACTCGTTCTCGATGGAAGGGTACTTCTTCTTGATGCGGGACATCTCGTCGCTGCGCACCGAATCGTCCCAGCGCTCAATGCTGGCCAAACACTTGGCATACTTTGCAGACGCGTCCTTCTCGTTCGACGCATTGCGCTCCAGAGTGGTGCGAATGCCGTGCAGAATGGACTCCATCTCGTCCTTCACCTTCTTGAAAAAAGCGATCAGCTGGGGATTGTCATCGATCGGCATGGCCACAAGTTTACGAACAATTTTACAACAACGCACACATAAATTTTATTCTTTCAGTACACAATGAACACATCATGCTCCTCGCAAACGTAACGCAGGTGCCGCAAGTACTGCGGCGGACGAAGAGACACATCATGAGATACATCATGAGACACATCACCGCCACCTGACAAGTACGCCGAAACAGGGCGCACAGACTGGCGCACAGGGTGCACCTTGGTGAGACAGTGGTCGCAACAGCGCCCATGGCGCACAACACGGCACCTGTCGCACGACAACTGGTCGTACCGGGTGCGCACGCCACACGCGCGGCACGCAAACGTGTCCCGGAACAGCTGGCACCACGCACTGCCAAGCCAGGGGGTCGCAGGCAGGTGCAGGATGTTCCAGCACATGCAACGGGACACCACCAACGACTCGGTGAACTCGAAGAACGAGCGACACGTCGCGCGCAAGGAAGACAGGTCAGACAAACCCAGAAACGTGGTCAAAATGTGCCATGTCACGTCCTCCGGTAAACACACCCTGCCTAACGGAGAGCGCATCGGGTGTGCCGCATGCGCCACCAGCGCCTCATGAACCGTCCGCATGCCACCTTTACTCGTCACTACCAAATAAATTCTCGTTCTCGCAGTACAAACAATGGGTGTACACCACACACTCGGAGCACACGCGATTGCCGCACTCGTCGCAAAAGTGCTGCCCCATACACCCCGAGCCGCACAAACGGCCCGCACACACGAAGCAGTACCTCGTCTCCTCCGAATGCAGGACACACACCATGCGGTCGCAACACTTGCAGGGGAACAACACCGTGCACATAGGACACTCGCGGCGAGGCAGCTGGGCGCCACCATGAGCAAAACACTCGTCGCAGCCACGCTCAAAAGGGTTGAAAAAACGGCGGCAACGGCGGCACGTGCCACTGTGCAAGCACGCCCACTGGCTACGACCGAACGACACCGTGCCAATGCGGTGCTTACGCAGAGACGCACGGATCTGGCGACGGGCAGCAGTCTCCACCGCAGCATACTGAGACTTGCACGTCAAACGCCAACTACCACGCTCCAAAGGAGGGATGCAGTCCAGAACCAACGACAACAACTCGTCGGGGAGGTCCATTCGCGACATTCGCGACAACTGGAGCACGCACAGGCACACAGGCACACAACTCGACAAAAAAAAACAACAAAAGGGGTTTATGACAACAACACCAAAAACAAAAGGCACTCATGCCAGAACAAACGTACCGTCCTCGTAATTGAGACCGTCCTTTGCCATCGCTGACAAGACCATCTGCTGCAGACTCTCAGGGCGCAACACGTTGAACACCTTCTTCATCTTCTTGTTATCGCAACTTTCGGCTGCCTTCAAAAGTATCCGCAGCTTTTGCAAGTTTTCGGCGCTCAAAGAGCCGGGCAAACCTTTTTTAGCTTTCTTAGCCTGGTTAAGCACCAGCATGGTTAGATGGCCACTCTTTTTGAAGAGCGGCCTAGGTTGATAACGAGGAGACTTCTTCCTGGGAGGAGACTTCTTAGGAGACTTCTTCCTGGGAGGAGACTTCTTACGCGACATCTTCTTCTTGGAACGAGACTTCTTCCTGGGAGGAGACTTCTTAGGAGACTTCTTCTTCTTGGAACGAGACTTCTTCGGAGACTTCTTAGGAGACTTCTTCTTCTTGGAACGAGACTTTTTCTTGGAAGCCGACTTCTTCTTGAACCTGCCCTTGCTGTCGCGCGAACGGCTCCTGCCACCAGGACTGCGGCGACAACGACTGCTCTTCTTGACACCGTACTTGCAACGAGACGACTTGCTGCGAGAAAGCTTCTTGCCACCAGGACTGCGGCGACAACGACGGCTGTTCTTGACACCGTACTTGCAACGTGATTTCTTGCGGGAAGACTTAGACATTTATTATACACAAACATTTTTTTTTTGTGCATTACTATAAAAAATGGCCTGTTTTGTTCCTATAGCCCTAGCAAGCCTACTAAGTGGTATTGGCGTGGGATCCATTGTGCACGACAAAAAACCCACAAACGGGCAAAAAGCTACGTCCACTCTAAAAGGCGGACAAACCACACATGCACAGCATGCACAGCACGCACAGCATGCACAGCATGCACAGCACGCTCAGCACGCACAGAACCCAGCGCACACTTTTCAGGGCGGCTTCCAGGCACGATTCGACCAGTTCGACAAAAACATGAACCAGACAGCTATGCAGCTCGTGAACTCGTTCGAGGCAGGATTCCTGGACACAATGCCCACCATCACACAGAACAGGAACGCACACCCACTCACATCGCCCAACTTTCACACCATACAAGCGGGACAACAGCAAACGCAGCATGCGCAGCATGCGCAGCACGCGCAAAACAAAAACAGCAACAAGAAAAGGGACGCAGGGGGGCGCATCAAGGTGGACGAAAACTGCCTGTAACACACAAAACCCACACCAAGACTAATAAAGAATACTCAAGAATACTCAAGACTCCTCAAGACTCCTCAACAAACTCCTCAACTCACCAACGAAAAACTAGAAAACAACATGTTGGCGTCCTTCACGTACAGACGGATCAAGGTGGAATTGTACGCAGACAGCCGCTCCTGCACATACAGCCGGCGGCAACGGTCAATGCACGTAGACACCTCCGACGGCTGCACGCGCGTCAAATTCATCAAGTAGTAGTGAAGGCGCCCTAAAGGATCCTCCACGTGGTGACACCATTGAGTGTACGACAAACCACGCTCCAGCAAACACAAGTGCAAACCCTCCTCGAAAGACGTCTGCACCAAACCGATCAACAACTCCACCCGGCTCTCGTGCTCGCGCTCGGCCAACACACGCTTCAGGATGCGCGCCTTGTTGCGCAAAATGTCGTACACGAACGACGTGCGGCGGTCCAGGCGCAGCAACTCGGCGTCATGGAACGGAACGCGCGTGTAAGGGTGCTCGAACTTGCCCGTCTTCCAAAAGTACTCGCACAGCACGCGAGCGTCGAATTGGGTCACCTTCGTGGAGCCGCCAGAAACACCCACGTGGTAGAAGATGGGGCGGCTGGGAGGCTCCAGAGTGATCGGATCCTCAGCATTGGACGGCAAGTAACGGCACCAGTGGCGGTACCAACCCTGAATGAGACACACAGCCGCTGTGACATGCGGCTGGGACGACCACCGAGAGTAAGAACGTAACACGAAACGATACATCGTCAAGGTCGGGACAACTTTTATACTAACCACCTTTTTTTTCCGGGAAACGAGGACGGAATTTCAACTCGCACTCGCCGTCCGGCCGAACTTCAACAGTAATAGGAGTCGCACGGATGAGGTAGCGACGCAAACGGCACGCACGCAAGGTACGCAAGTCACCCTGGTGACGCGGGGACACTTTTTTAGGAGTACCCCTGTAATACATCGGTTTATCACATAAAAATAATATATTTACTTACTAATAAAATGCTAAGAAGTTGCGAAAACCCTCTAGTGCCGCCCTTCACCGACCCCGGATACTGCGCAACCGCGCCGCAGTACCTGGACGGACCGCTCTCCAGCGCTGCACTGGACGACCACAACCCCAACAGGTTCACCAGGAGAACCGTCGAAACCACGCTGCAGGGGGTGGACTACTCCAAACACACACCGCTCACTGGGTTCTTCACCACACCCACAGCAAGTGCCAGGGGGGTGCACTTCAAAACAGACACCTCCAAACGAGCAGCAACCGTCACAGGCATTCACGGCAACCTGTACCACACGCCCATGGCGCCCAAAGCAAACACCACCTACAACAACATGTGCACCCCAGGGTACCGCATGTGCGGAGAGGCGTGCTACCAGAACAACGTGCCATGCCCCAGCAAGAACAGCATGAACAGCATGAACAGCATGAACAGCATGAACAAACAGCACGAACTGCTCATGGCATTCGGCAAAAACAAGTCGCAGCGCATTTAATATGTAGAAACACACACTTTATTTCAAGTCGCTAGGAGGGAAATCAACCTCGCTCACAGAATCCATGCCCGCAGATGTCAAACCTGCGCTCACGGACGAAACAGAGGCCACAGAGGCCGCAGGGGAGGGCATACCAACTGGGGAGCCAGTCTCTGCTTCCAACTCCGCCATAGGAGCCTCGGGCAGCACACTCCCGCGCTCCAGCTCCGCAATGGAGCACTGTAACTGGTCTGAAATGGCGCTGCGCAAATGGTCCGGCTGCACTCGCACATTCAACTCCTGCATGTCGAACATCAGCTTGCGCACCTGGGAGTCCGTGCGCACCAAACGCCGGATCAGGTACATCAACAGCAACGACAAGATCAACAAAAACAAACACAGGACCACCGAGTTGCCCCAGCCTCCACGGCGCTTGCCGCGAGAAGCACCCGTCGAGGGCACAGACACGTACTGAACAGCCGGAGGAGGGGCAGCAGCAACCGTCGGGAAAGAAGGAGGAGCAACCTGAGGGACCATCTGAGGAGCAACCTGAGGGACCATCTGAGGAATAGGAACAGCAGCTTCCATCATGCAATAAGTTCACACAGCAAGTTTACACACCAAGTTTACAAGCTTTGCATCTACCTCACATTTTTACCGACACAAATCCAAATTACAAACACAAAACTATCCACCTATATTTATATACAACCACCTCGCAACCCACACGCACCATACCCCCACAGCCACCACACAACAGAAAACAATAAACAACCGCCAACATGAACGTATTCAGGGGCATCCACATCAAGGAGGAGAAAACGGCGCGCAGACACACAAACCAGCAAGCAGCAACCTTGAGCGCGCACAAACAAGAAGAACTGATGCTCCAGCACAGAGACAACAAAAGGAAGGCACAAGCAACAACGAACTCGCAAACCAACACGCAAACGCCCAAGAAAATGAAACCAGAAAAGGAAGTGCAGCGCCCCAAAAAGTGCAAGAAGTGCCAGTCCGAACTGACCATACGAGAAGTACGCAAAGAGGGACCCAACAAAGGCAGGTTCTTCCTCGCATGCACTGCACCAAGGGCTGCTTGCAACGCGTGGAACGGGTGGACGGAACCGCCAGCGGACATCCACAAAAGCCTGCCCAAACTGCTCACCAAGGACGCACTGATGCAACACCTGGCTGTGGACGCAGAAGCGGCTCAACACATTGTGCAGCTGCCGCAAAGGTCGGCCAAGTGGATACAGGCGCGCAAGTACCGAATCACCGCGTCCAACTTTGGCACCGCGCTCGGGCACAACCCCTACAAGTCGCCACAAGAACTGGTGGCTGACCTCGTGTGGGGACAAGTGTTCAAAGGCAACAAGAAAACCAGGTACGGCACCGTCAACGAGAAGGTGGCGTTCACCCAGTACAAGGCGCAGCGCATGGTGGAGATGGCCACCCGGCCGGAACGACTGCAAAAGCTGGAGCAGGGAGCCATCGTGGACCCCATCAAGTTTGACGTGTTCGAAACCGGCCTGCACGTGGCGGAAGAACACCCGTGGACAGGGTGCAGCCCGGACGGACTCGTGTACACAACCGACCCAGACACCAACGGAGACGTCACCGCGCTGCTTGAAATCAAGTGCCCGTTCGACGGCGTGCCGTACCAGTTCATGGAGGCCTACCAGAACGTCATCGTCGACGGCATCCCCAAAGGCATCCCCCCGTACTACTACGACCAAATACAGGGCACCATGGGGCTGCTGCACCTGCCATGGGCAGACTTTGCCGTGTGGACGCCCACCAAGCTGTACATCACCAGGTACCCCTTCAACGAGGAATACTTTCAGCAAACCCTGCTGCCAGGCCTGAAACAGTGGTACTTTGAGCAGTTCATGCCCGTGCTCGTGCAACAGCAGAAAGGGCTCACCAGGGAGCAGTTCGCCGAAAACAGTCAGTAGTAGTTCTATAGATAGTTCTATGTACCGTCCATGAAGTACACGCGACAATAAACCTACAGTCTCAACAAATGGAAACCAAAGCGGAAACCAAAGCGGAAACCAAAGCGGAAACCAAACCAAAAAAACAAGAACTGCGACCTTGCACCAGCCAAGAACTGCGCGAAGACGTCACACTGCTCATGAACATGCTGTGGCAGCAACCACCGCACAAGCAGCATGTGCCATGTCCATGCCCACGGTCACTCATGGAGGACAACCTGCCGCGCCTGCGCAAAGGCAACTTCGTCGTGGGAGAAAAGACCAACGGCACACGCATGTTCCTCATGCTCGGGTGGAACCACCACCAAGGCAACTACGCAGTGCTCATCGACAGGGCGTACCACATCTTCCACGCGCCCATCACCGCACGGAACGACCGCCTGTACCAAGGCACGCTCGTGGACGGCGAGTGGGAGCCACAAACGTGCACATACACCGTGTTTGACGTCGTGGCCAGCGCCGGCAGGCTGCGCAAGAACAAGCGCTTCAAGGACAGGTACAGCAGCTACTGCAAGCTGACCGAACAGCTGCAGGCACAGCAGGCACGGCACGGAGAGGTGCGCATACGAGCCAAGGCGTGGCACCCGCTCGCACACACGGCCGCCCTGTGGGCGCGCATGCAGGAACAGAACAGCGACGCAGACGGGCTCATCTTTCAGAGCCAGGACGCCAAACTGAAACCAGGCATTCAGGACGGAGTGTTCAAGTGGAAACCCAGCCACACGCTGGACCTCTACCTGCACACCGACGCACAAGGACAGGTTCAGGTGCAGTGCGGAGACGGACCCAAAATAGCCGACCTGCAGCAACAGTTCCACGTACAGGTGGACCCAGTGCGCAGCGCAAACGTCACACTGGACAACAACGTCAAAGTGGTGGAGTGCGAGCTAGCGCTGCTGGAGGGGGGCAAGGTCAAGGCCACGCCCATCCTGGAGCGCACGGACAAGGTGTACGCCAACGACCTCAAAGTGGTCAGGTTCACCGTACAGAACGTCAAGGAACACATCACCATCGACCAACTGTCCGCCAACTGCAGTTAGAATAAATTCATGATATTTATACCAAAAAGTAGGACCCCAAAAAACCACCCCCCAAATCGGAAAACTTCCGTTTCACGCCTCTGCGTCCGCGATCAGCCCTTCTACGCCTTTGCGCCCTGGAGAGCGGCATCCTGCGTAAACCCCGCAACTCGGGACGAAGCGCTTGCTGAACTCCCCGGCGAAAGGAAAAGTTTGGGTTTAAATGACCCTCGAACGGGAGTCGGGTGCCTTCAAGGTCCTCTTCGCGAAAAAGAAGGCGCGGGAAACCTTCTTCATTAGTACGAACCCAGGTACTCAGGTTTCCAGTGAAGCGTTCAGCTCCTGTGAACATATTTTGTACGACTCTAACGTTCCGCACATCCCAGCCGCTTATATTACCATTGAAACTGGTAGCATTCGAAAACATGTACGACATGTTTCTCACATTACTCACATCCCAGCCGCTCAGATCACCATTGAAACT
>JAKMCX010000261.1 GCA_022428285.1 Flavobacteriales bacterium | reverse complement strand
GTACTGTGAATACCCGGACATCTCAGGACGCTCTTGGACACCAAATGACGACCCGGACAGACTGACCGAAACAATCCGAGTTTCAGGCGATTCTGATGCAGATGGCGTCTTGGACACCGAAGAAATCACGGGTTGCCATGACCCCAACGCTTGCAACTACAACCCAGAGGCCACGGACTCCTATGCGAACTATTCCTTCTTGGAATACCTCCATGTAGGCGCTACCGATTCGACCCGATTCTACATCAGCCGAACGCCCGTCTCTTGGGATCAAGCCTTGGAAGACGCCGCAGCCGTCGGAGGACACATCGGCACCGTTCAAAGCGTGGAAGAGGCATTGATGCTCGCCGACCGGACCAGCTTCAGCAATGAAATTGCATTGGCTCCAGCGGATACACTTCATCTGACCGGGCACAAGTTCATCCTCATGGGTGAGGCCGAAGGCAGCCGTTATTACCGCTCCGAAACCGACACCCTTTCGCTGCATGACTGGATGAACACGCCCGAAGTGCGTTGGTCTCAACTCAGAGAGAACCTACTGGTCATCGAGAGCGAAGCAGAAAATGCCGCCCTGACCAACATGCTGTCCGCTGCCGAGATCCCCTATGCTTGGCTGGGCATCACGGACGATGACATGCTGGGCGTAGGCGAAGGCAACTGGACCCACCTCCGGGATTCAAGCGGTCTCAGCTATGAGAATTGGGCGATCCCACCCGTTGACACAGACCCGAACTTCTTGCGCAACAAAGACATCCAGGACCAGCAATACGATTATGCCCAATTGTGGAGCATCGGCACCGTACCTGGCCAAGGTTATTTGGGCACACACTCCACCGGGACCAACCACGATATCGCAGCAGGCCAATGGGGCTTCACCTTCCGCGACGGGATTCAGGCATTCTATGACAGCGAAGGCGAGGTCACATTTGAAGCCCGAAACGCCCCGCTCATTTTGGAGTTGCAAGGCGGATGGTGCACGCCGACGTTCAATTTTGCCGTGGCCGATTCCAATGGACATGCGCTGACTTCCAATGCCTGTCCAAACCAAGACACTCCCCGCGTCACGCTGTTGGAAATCCCGAGGAACACGACAACTGACTGCCGCTTCCCCGAAGCAGAATGCGAACACTGCCTCACGGAGCGCAACAACTTTGACAAACTCCCCGTCACCTATGTAGGCCGCACGGACAGCAGCAAGTACTACATCTCAACCTCCGCAGTTAGCATGGAAGACCTGCTTTCCGGTCTTGACTACGACTTCGGCCAATTGTCCGAACACATGGTGCGCATCGGCGGCCAGCAGGAAAACGATGAAATCGTCGCCCTGTTCGAGACCAGCGGTCTCAGTGGAGTGGAGCACCTTTGGTTGGGCGTTACAGACAGCACTGCAGAAGGCGACTGGCGCCACCTTCGGGACGACACCCCGGCCCCATATTTCAATTGGGACCAGGACGAAAACTTTGATGGCCGCAACGACGACTTCATTCAAGGCCACCGCTACGGGCGCTACGATTACGCCCAAATGTGGTTGAACGGCGGCGACCGCCGGTGGCATGATGCCTCGGGCACCGAGATCATCCCCGACAACCAACCTGAGCCGGGCGCTTGGGTAGCAGTACCGAGCTATGGGGTCATCCAAAGCGGTGCATTCCCCGCCTATGTTCTGTTTGAATTCCCCCATGCAGAATTTGAAGTGCTCGGTGGATACGACAACAACGAAAACGAAGTCTGCGACCACGCGGAGAACTTCGAGTGCCTCGATGTCTTCAGCGACGTCTCCATCGCTCCGGCTGATGGTGAAATCGCCATGATGTTCAATGGTCACGACACTTTCAATCAGGACAGGATCTACCTCATGGGTTGGGGCACCTACACCCTCTTTGATGTTCCCTCAGAGACCCCCATCACACTCATCGCAGAGCACCCAGAATACATTACCGTAACGGGTGACTCCAGCACCGCCATTGTCGGGAACGTGCCTTCAGGCATCAATGGCAGCAGTGCAGCACCCGCCCACTTCTTCTCCGGTGACGTAGAAATTACCGTCTCAGGAGAATTCGGCAGTGCCAGCTTCTACAGCGCTACCGAAGGCCTGCTCCGCACGCATAGAAAGGTGCAATCCCACCGCCCCAGCACAGAAAATGT
>JAKMCX010000224.1 GCA_022428285.1 Flavobacteriales bacterium | reverse complement strand
CGACGCTTCCGACGCAGTCGTCTGCTTAGTCACAGATACAGGAGCGATAGGTATCAGACGGGCATGGTCCTCAGCTTCATACGAGTATATGAGCGTTGAGGCAAGACCCGTTGTCGTCAGTAGCGGCGGGATCGTAGTTGCACGCAAAGGAGTTGGTGCACCCTTCGACTTCGGCGTCGTCGCAGATGCCGCCGCCATCGGTGTCGGCTAGCAGTCACCGCCGCAGACGCCGAGGGCGTCGGTTTGGTTTCCGGCGCAGTCGCAGTCGCCTGCTGGGATGTCGCTGCAACCGCAGTCGTAGACTTCACCAGGGCCGTTGCACACGCCACAGGCGTCGAGGCTTCCGACGCAGTCGTCTGCGTCGTCACAGATGCCGTCGCCATCGGCGTCAGCCGTGCAGGCTCCTCCGCAATCTCCGAGGACATCAGCGGTGAGGCAGGAACCGTTGTCGTCTGTAGCGGCGGGATCGTAGTTGCACGCAAAGGAGTTGGTGCACCCTTCGACTTCGGCGTCGTCGCAGATGCCGTCTCCATCGGTATCGGCTGAGCAGTCACCGCCGCAGACGCCGAGGGCGTCATCGTAGAGGCAGCTGCCATCGTCGGTTGTGGCACAGTTAGAGTAGTTGCAAGCGCTGCTGTCTGTGCAACCTTCGTTGTCCAACAGGTCTTCATGGTCATCGCAGATGCCATTGTTGTTGAGGTCCTCGGTACAGTCACCTCCGCAGACGCCAATGGCATCGGTTTGGTTGCCGTTGCAATCACAATCGCCTTCGGGAATGTTGGTGCACCCGCATTGATAAATCAGACCCGGCCCGTTGCAAATGCCACAAGCATCCAAGGTGCCTACACATGCGTCAATGTCATCGCAGATGCCATCACTGTCGGCATCTTCGGTGCAAGTTCCTCCGCACTGGCCAACCACGTCTGCTACGTTGCCTTCGCAGTCGCAGTCGCCTGCGGGGATATCCGAACAACCGCAGTCATAAATGGACCCTGGTCCATTGCAAATTCCACATTCATCATAACTGCCAATGCAGGGGTCCACATCATCACATACCCCATCTTCATCGCTGTCGGTTGTGCAGGTTCCTCCGCAGTTTCCAATGGCATCTAGCTCCGCACAGCTGCCATCTTCGTCGGTGGCTTCTTCGTTGTAGTTGCAGGCATCCTCATCGGTGCATCCGGGGATTTCTGCATTGTCGCAGACGTTGTCACCGTCGAGGTCAGAGGGGCAATCTCCATTGCAAATGCCCAAAGCGTCATATTGGCCGACGCAGGGATCGGTGTCGTCGCAGATGTCATCGTTGTCGTCATCGGCTGCGCAGCTTCCGTTGCATACGCCCAGGGCATCATAGCTCCCAATGCAGGGGTCGGTGTCATCGCACAGGCCATCGCTGTCTGCATCTGCTTCACAGGTTCCTCCGCATGTGCCAAGGGCATCGGCTTGGTTTCCATTGCAGTCGCAATCCCCATCGGGGTAATCTGAGCAACCACAGTCATAAATGGCCCCTGGCCCATTGCAAATGCCACAGGCATCCAAGGCGCCAACGCAGGGGTCCACGTTGTCACAAATGCCGTCGCCGTCTGCATCTGCAGCACAATCACCTCCGCATACTTGTAGGGCGTCCAATTGGTTGCCGTTGCAGTCGCAGTCTCCAGCAGGGATGTCTGCGCAGCCACATTCGTAGATTTCTCCAGGGCCATTGCAAATGTTGCACACGTCATAATCTCCAATACAAGGATCGTTCTCGTCGCAAACGCCATCGGAGTCCGAATCGTTGAGGCAATCGCCGTTACAATCGAGTCCACTTTCGGCGTACTCACAGCCGGCATTTGGATCGTTTGGACATGGCGTGCTGATGTCGCTGACAAACAAGGAGCTCGACGTTCCGTCTGCTTCGCCATTGGCACCTGTTCCAAAATCAGGGAAATATTGGCCCGAAATTTCAACGCCCACGGTGCCATCAGTGGTGAGTTGTGCAATGAGCACTTTGCCGTTTTCATCGGGCACGCCTTGGTCGTTGCCATCGTTGAAAATGTACCAGAGTCCACCAATGAGGTCGTCCATGATGAGGTCGTCTCCCGCTTCAAAATTGGCCACCCAATTCTGGCTTGGACTGGCAATGGTGCTCACGGTCGCGCCTGGGGTGCCGTCTTCTGGAGCATGCCCGATGGTGACCCAACTGTCATAGACCAAAGTGGGGAAAAACCCGAACAAACTGCTCATGACACCATCGGCGGTGGAGCTTCCTACTTCGCTCTGGTAGAAAGAAGTGGTGGAGGTGATGCGAATGGTTGAGGGCGTGGCATCTTCGTCTGCCTGGGGCGATCCGGGAGGACAGCTGGTGAATTCGCATGAACCGTCGTCATAGGTGGCTGCCGGTGCATAATTGCATGCGCTGTTGTCGGTGCAGCCCATGAGGATGGTGCTAATGGCGGAAAGGAAATTATCGGATTCTGGCAAATTGACATAGACCCTGTAGGTGGTCATGCCATTGAGTTCGCCTGAATCGTGGACCACATGGGTCTCAATGGTAACACAAGCCGAGGAGCTCCCACCTCCGGTGTTGCTGGGGTCGTAATTGCAGGCTGAGACGTCTGAGCATTGTGCCAGTGCGTGGTTCAAACCCATCAAAAGGAAAAGGGACAGCAAGAAGAAACGCATGAGATCGGTTAAGCCAATAAAGATAACGACTTAACCCCATATTAATGCCTTTGGTCTACTAATAATAATCTTTAGTCTATTAGGACAGGCGTTTATGGACATAAAAAAGCCCGGATGGACCGGGCTTTTCTTGTGTAGCGAGAGAGAGACTTGAACTCTCGACCTCAGGATTATGAATCCTGCGCTCTAACCAGCTGAGCTACCTCGCCGTTTGAATCCTTGCATCGGAAACGGGCGGCAAATGTAGCAAGAAGGATGAATCCAAAAACGCGTTTTTGTGAATCTTGACATACTGCATAGGGATTCAGCCCCTGCGCAATTGTATCTTTGCGGCATTCCAGTTTAAGCATGGACCTTGTTGAATTTCAAGTAGAGGTGCCGATTCAGGCGAGCAAGGGTTCGATTTTTAGTCGACTCAACAATCCAAGTGGCCTTTCAGAATGGTTTGCGGATGACGTGAACATCAAGAAAGACGTGTTCACTTTTTTCTGGGATGGTTCAGAGGAGTCTGCACGCTTGATTTCTCAAAAGAGAGAAGAGTTTGTGAAGTACCGTTGGATGGAGCATGAAGAAGAAGGCGAAAAGTCCTTTTTTGAAATGAGAATCAAAATCGATCCATTGACCGGTGATACTGCACTGTTGGTGACCGACTTTGCAGAAGACGACGAGATTGAGGAGGCCAAGCTTTTGTGGACCAAGCAACTCGGCGACCTCAAGCGCGTTCTAGGCGGCTGATTCAAGCCTCAAGTCCCTTTCAGGTAGGGACGCACGATGTTCAGATACTCTTCGGTAAAGTCAAGCGTAGCCTTGCCTTCAAGCGTGAGTGTGCCATATGTTGTGGTGACGCCAGCTTCTGTTTTGATCCATTCCGAAAGCACCCGTTTGGCTGGCAAATGCCTCATGGTGTGAACGTCTATGGTTTGCTTGATCGCGAATCCATAGCCTGCGGCCCATTGGTTCCACTCCTCCAGTCGGTCTGATGGCCAAATGGTGCAGAGCCTCCCTCCTGTTTTGAGCAATTTAGAAGCCGCCTTGACCAAATCCCCCATGGGCAGGGTGTCGTCGTGGCGGGCCAGGTTGCGGGCCGCGTTGAGGGATTTGGGTTTGCTCTTAAAGAACGGAGGGTTGGACACTATGAGGTCAAAGGCCTCCTGCCATTCTGGATGGGCTTGGGGCGTGTCTTGAATGGCGCCATGCCAAGCGCTGGTGTGCGCAGGAAACGGCTGGTTGAGGTAGTTCTCAGCACACTGCGCAGCGGCATTGGGCTCAAGTTCTACTCCAAAGAGCGCTCCGTCTGGTCGCATGCGCTGTAGCAGCATGATCCCGACATAACCGTTTCCTGCACCGATGTCGAGCACCTTGCAGGCGCCTTCAATGGGGGTCCAACACCCCAATACAATGCCATCGGTCCCCACTTTCATGGCGGCACCGTCTTGACCGACGGTGAATGTTTTGAAGTGAAAAGGGCCTTTGGCCATGGCGATGATTTAGCCGCGTTTTCTGCGTTGTTGCCAGGTCTCGAACGTGGGAAATTCCTCAGGTCGGTTTTCCGGAACTTCTGTCAACGGCTCTGTTTCTTTCAAAGCGCTGTGGCAATCATCTGGAAGGCCTTGGTAGATGCTGGTGCCTTCTACTTTGTGGGCGTGCATGGCATCGGAAACAGGGCCAATGTCTTGGGCAGGGTTTCCTGCTATGATGCGGCGTTCAGGCCAAGTGCTGCCCGCTTTGACAAATGACAGCGCCCCTACGATACACCCCTCTCCTATGCGGACGTCGTCCATGACCACAGCATTCATGCCAATCAGACATTGAGCACCCAAGTGGCCTCCATGAATGACGGCTCCGTGCCCCACGTGGGCGCCCTTTTCGAGGCGCACTGTGGTGCCGGGAAACATGTGAACGACGCAATTCTCTTGAACATTGCATCCATCGGCCAGTTCAATCCGCCCCCAATCCCCTCGGAGAACGGCTCCTGCTCCTATGAAGCAATGTGCCCCGATGGTGACATGCCCCATCACTACCGCTTGGGGATGGACAAATGCGGTAGGGTGAACCACGGGGATCATGCCTTTGAAGGACTGGATCATGCCGCGTTGGGGTTCTCTAAGATGGTCGCATAGCCCTGTCCTACTCCAATGCATAGGGTGACCAAGGCATATTTGCCGCCAGATTTTTGCAGTTGTCGTGCTGCAGTGAGGAGCAACCGTGCGCCCGTCATGCCCAGTGGGTGGCCTATGGCGATGGCTCCGCCTTGTGGATTGATGCGCGGATCATCGTCGGAAAGCCCCAGGGCACGGGTACATGCCAGAGCTTGGGCCGCAAAGGCCTCGTTGAGTTCGATGTGGTCCATTTGATCCAGGAGGAGCCCGGCCCGTTGCAACGCCTTTTTGGATGCGTCCACAGGGCCGATTCCCATGATGCGGGGCTCCACCCCTACCACTGCGCTCGACACGAATCGGGCCAGTGGTTCGAACCCATTTTGTGAAATCCCCATTTCGCTGGCCAGCATCAAGGCGCATGCGCCATCGTTGAGTCCGCTGCTGTTTCCGGCCGTCACAGAGCCTCCTTCTTTTCGGAAGGCAGGCCTGAGTTTGGACAAGACCTCTGCAGTGGTGCCTGCTCTGATAAACTCGTCTTCGGAGAATACGAGGTCGTCTTGCTTGCGGCGTGGAATGTGAACGGGAGCAATTTCTTTTGAGAGGAATCCAGCGTCTTTTGCGGCCTGTGCTTTTTGCTGAGACCATGCCGCAAAGCGGTCTTGGTCCTCCCTGCTGATTCCATAGAGGTCCACGAGGTTTTCTGCGGTCGTCCCCATGCCTTCTGTGCCGTAGACGGCATCCAGTTTGGGGTTGATGAACCGCCAGCCAAAACTGGTGTCGTGCATTTGAGAATCGCGTCCAAATGCAGTGCTGGCTTTGCTCATGACCCAAGGGCCTCGGGTCATGTGTTCAACGCCGCCAGCGATCATCAAATGCGCGTCTCCCATGTGCACCGCACGGGCCGCATGGACTGCAGCGGCCATTCCCGAAGCGCACAATCTGTTGATGGTTTCACCGGGTACGGTGTGGGGCAAGCCTGCCAATAGCAGGGCCATGCGGGCGACATTTCTGTTGTCTTCGCCGGCCTGGTTGGCGCAGCCCATCAGGACGTCATCGACTTGAGCAGGATCAAGCGATGCGTGGCGCTCCATCAATGATCGAATGGCATGGGCGGCCAAGTCGTCTGCCCTGATGGGACCAAGGGTTCCACCAAACTTTCCGATGGGGGTTCGGATGCCATCGATCAGAAAAGCGTTCATGAATTCGAGGATTGAATTCCCATCTGGGGCAGCGAGCGCCAAAAGTCCAGAATGGGGTTAAAAACAAAGGTTTGAACCAAGGCGCATTCGCCTTTGTGGACCGCATACATTCGGCTTCCGTCATGCGGCAAGAGGCGGCCATCGGTGTCGTATTCCTCCATGATGGGCGCCTTCCAATGCAAATCGAGGTTGACTTCGCGGCCATCCTTGTAGTTGACTTTCAGTTGCCATGCCAGAGCGCTGTCTCGGAGGCTGTCTTGGGCTTCTGGACTGAGGTGGCTGTTCCAGGTCTCCACATGGACTTTTTTGAAACGGAGCCACTGGTCCCGGAGCATGGGTTGAGGCAGTGCCAGCCGCTGGCCATTGAGCTCGGCGATGACTTGATCGCCTTGTTCGTCCCACTTCAGGGTTGCAGATGAGCCAACGTCATCCAGTGGAACGGCCGTGATGGTGGCAATTTCATCGGCGGTGGATTCATAGACACCGGTGTACCGCCATTCGGTTTCGTCTGTAAAAAACCGCGTGGACAAGAATCCTGTAAACCCTTCTATATGGGTGACATAAGGCGTCTCTGCCCTGCCCGACCCCGGCAATTCCAAGAGCATATGGGTGCCGGTGTGGCTTTGGGTTGGGGTTCCGATAAACCAGGTTTTGACAGGGGTGCTGCTGTCTTCGGTGAAAATGTCGACCCGCTTGCCGGCAGAAGCCATCATCTTGAGCACTCCAGCTTTGGCGGAAGCCCGTACAGGTTGACGCACTGAGATTCGCTTGAACGTTTTGAGCAGCAGGTCCGTGGCGTCCTTGCGCGCAGGGTAACGGTCATTTAAAGTCCAGAGTCCCAATGGATGATCGGGCACCCTTTTCACGACAGCCACCTGTCCATTGTTGTCGGCTATGCGAATCTTGACGACCGCCGCCGTATCGGTGACCGCAAAATGGGTGCTTGTGTCGGCATCGAGGCTGCCCGACTCAGGCGAAAACGCCGTGTAGGCACCAATGGCTATGAGCACGATGGCCACAACGGGAAAGACGAGGCGATTCATTTGCTTGAAGGGGAAAAGGATTGGGTCCAGCGGCGCTTTCTGAGGACGGAAAGCAGCCAACCGAGGGCCAAGACAAGGGCAATGGGGCCTCCGACCGCCAGCATGGACCAACCGTTTTCGCTGCCTCGGATGCGCGCTTCGTCTAGAGGTCTGAAGGCAATGCTTCTGGAGCGGAGGCTGATTTGAGCTGCATCGTCCAACAAATAACTGATGGCATTGAGCAGCCATTCTTTGTTGTCGTAGATGACCTGTCCCGAATAGCGGTCAAAACCCAGGGGCATTGGGGTGACCCCTTGCTCTGTATTGCGCACGTCGTTGCGGATGAAATCAGCATCGGCCACCACGATCAGTTGCCCGTTGTCTGTGGAGGTATTAAAAGCAAAGTCGGGATCTTCCCTCATGGCCTCTCCGAGACGAAGGGCGTAGAAGCTGTCGAACTGACCTTCCAATAGCACAGCGAGGGGGAAGCCTTCGGTACGCCCTGTTTCAAAATGCTCTGGAGGCAATTCTACCACGCTAGCCCCTACCCTCACCGGCGCATTGTAGGCCAGCGAACGGGGAGAAGTGGACAGCAGCACGGTAGATTCCAGTCCTTCTCTGGCGTTGACGGGGTCGATGGAACCGGCAAAATCAAAATGGACCGGGTCGAGGTTGGCACAAATGGGATGCGCGTCGGGCGTTGACAGTGCTACAGGGGCAAAGTACCAGCTGAACATCTGCATGTTGCGGTGGTCTCCCATGGGGCCAGCATTTAACATGATGGGGGCGCACTGGGCGTCGAGGACCATGTTACGGTTGAGCCGGGCACCATAGTGGAACAACAGGTCAAACACCCCGATCTCTCGGGTGGTGGCCATGGTGAATTGCTGAGAAGCAATGCTGTCCCTGTTGGTGACCAAGGGGTCCATCAACCACAACATGCGGCCGCCGTTCATGAGGTATTGATCGAGCAACAGCTTGTCCCGCTGGCTGAATGTCGAGTCGGGCCCCGCCACAATGAGGGCATCAAATTTGGGTTGGCGCAGGGGGCGTCCCTCGATGCGTTCACACAGCGCGTCGACGCTTCCATCGAGCTGCACGTCCACCACATCCGCGGTCTCGGCCAATGTGTTGGTGAAGTCCGCCGTTTCGGCGGGTTTCCAGCAGCCGTGGCCCTGGAGGATGCCGACCACGGGACGGCGTTGGCGCATTCCAAGTCGGATGGCTTGTCCCAGAGTGAACTCCACCTGATTGATGGCATTCTGGACCATGACTTCGTCGGGCTCCATGGTTTCGGACCGCAGAAACTGAACCGGATAGTCCACACCCTGAACGGTCACCATGGCGCAGGGCCAAACATTTTGGAAGGCTGTGATTCCATTTTCCCGGTAGGCCACGCGGGTGAACCTGAGGCCTTGCTTGTACAAGGCGAGTTCGGTTTCGCCAATGGTTTTTTCGTCTCCGCTGCCCGCAACGTCGATGAAGTCCCAGCGCACTTTACCCCCGCTTTGCTTGGCAAACGTGCGGAGCTTGCTCTTGATTTCTTCGGAGAGACGCCGATAGCGGGCCGGGAAGTTTCCCTCGAGGTAGCACCGGACCAAGACTTCATCTTCGCCTGCTTCTATGTCTTGAAGCATGCTTTCGGTGGCGCCGGTCAAGCTGTGACGGCGGTCTTCGGTCACATCGAAGCGCCAGCCCCATTGGCCGATGGTGGCCAAGAGTCCAACGGCGATGAGTGCGGAGCGCCACCCACTGCGGTGAAGGGATTGGAGAAATGAAGCCGCACTCATGACTTTCCGGGTTGGATTTGGAATTGTGCGATGGCCAAGGCGATGGCCATGTAAGCGCCGAACCAGAGCAGATCCGATACCACAACAACCCCAGTGCCAATAGACCTGAAGTGCGTTTCCATGGCACACCATTGGATCGCATGGTCCCATTGACCAAACAGGTCATAAGAACCCAATGCAGAGGGGCCGTAGTACATGATGAGACAGGCCAGTGCTGTGGTGAGAAAGGCCACGATTTGGCTTTCTGTGCGCGCCGATGCGGCCAATCCAGTGGCGACAAAGGCGCCTCCGAGAAGCACCAGCCCCAGATATCCGGCCACGACCGCTCCGCTGTCGATGTTGCCTGGGGGATTGCCGAGTTCATGAAGGATGGCATAGCCAACCAGCGTTGGGATCAAGGCGATGGAGACCAAGGTGAGTCCCGCAAAGAATTTGGCCAATATGATGCGGCGTGCATCCAAAGGGTGGGTCATCAAAAGCTCCAAGGTTCCTTGGCTGCGTTCCTCAGGAATGGACCGCATGGTGACCGCTGGAATGAGGAACATCAGAACCCAAGGCGTGAAGAGAAAAAAAGCGTTCATTTCTGCGATGCCATTGGACAAGAGGTTCCATTGGCCGGGAAAGACCCAATGGAACAATCCCCCAATCAGCAGGAATACTCCGAGGACCACTGTTCCGATGGTGGAAGAGAGGAAAGCGCGGAGTTCTTTTTTGTAGAGGGCGGTCATGAATGCGGTTCGAAATTATGAAGCCCAGAGCACGGTATGGCTGTGTGCGGTGGGAGGCGCTGCAAAAAGGGCTTTAGTGGCAGGCCACACTTGCGCAAAAAGAGCGCTTTTGCGGTAGGCGTCCAGGTCTTGTTGGCCGTCCCAAACGCTCACCGTGCTGATGTTGGAGGTGTTTGTTACATCCTCTGCCAGCTTCAAGTTGCGACAGCCCGGTTGAGCAGCAATGTCGGCTTTGTACTGTTCAAAGAGCGCCAAAAATGCGGCCCTCTTTTCGGGGAGGAATTCCATGTGGACGATGCGGACAATCACAGGGCTTGGTTTGGGAGCAAGGGGTCAAATTCAATCCTAACGATGGATCCTGCTTTGAGGCCAAAGAGTTGGCTCGCTCCGCCTCCACCGGCTGTGCTGCCGTGGTTGATGGCGATTTCGAGAAGGCCCATGTGGTTGAACAGGGCCACCCGCTCTCCGTCAGGTACAGCGCTGTATTGTCGGTGAATGCGGTTGACGTCCATTCGGGAGGAACGCAATGGGATTTTGAAGGTGCGGTCCTTCCCCACTTCTTTGAAGGTGCGTTGGTCGATGTTGGTGATGAGGTTGCCAAAGGTGTCCACATTGAGGACAATGCCTTGGACGTAGTCTTGACCGATGAGCGGGCGTTGCCAGGCGCTTTCTACCCACCCTTCTGCAGGTCGGCCAATCACGGCGGGAACACCTCCTTGTACCAAGTGACAGGCCACTTGAACGAAGATGTGGCGTTCGGGAAAGGTCAGAACGTCGCTTTCGGAGGTCACGGTAATGTCGTGAATGGCTTCCGGCGTCCGATCGGCGATGAGAGAGAACACACCGTCGTCCAATCCGACATAAAATTGCCCACCCAATTCCATGACCCGGTGCAAATAATCCCCGGTTTGGTTGGTGTTCATGGCAATGATGTGCACGGTTCCCCGCGGGAAATGCTCGGCTGTGGCGCGCAAAGCAAAGGCCGCTTGGTTGGTATCAAAGGGGCGAATGCCGTGCGAAATGTCTACGATCCGAATGGTGGGGTCCTGCGAAATGATGGCGCCTCGCAATGCAGCAGCGTACAAACTGTCCGCTCCATAATCGGAGGTCAGGGTGACAATGCGAGGGACGGGAGAGGTGTGCTCCATTCTTCTTCAAAAATCAGCATCTTGAACGAGTAGATTTGCAGTTCCGCTGCGAGATATCCCACAACCTCCCCACAGTTTCCATTTACAAAGTGAGTTCAGAACGACGATTTGTGCTTCCAGACGTGCCCCCACTCGAAGTTTTCGGGGCCGGCCATAGAAAATTTGCCTTGCTCAAGGCCCACTTTCCCAAGCTCAAACTTGTAGGACGCGGCCATGAGGTCAAGGCCTTCGGTGCTAAAAGTGACCTAGATGCGTTTGCGGCTAAATGGGAGTTGCTCGTCTGGCACCTCGACCGATATGGGACCTTGCCCGAAGACGATTTGGAGCAGCTGATGCGGGACGACGGTGTGGCGCTGAAGAAGGCTGCCTCTGAAGACGATACGCTCGTATACGGTCCGGGTGGTTTGAGGGTGACCGCACGCACGCCCAACCAACGGAAGTTGGTGGACGCCGTTCGAAACAACGACATGGTTTTTGCCATTGGTCCCGCTGGTTCGGGAAAGACCTATACGGCAGTGGCCATGGCGGTTCAGGCCTTGAAAGAAAAAAAGGTGCGCCGGATCATCTTAACCCGTCCTGCTGTAGAGGCGGGCGAAAACCTGGGCTTCCTTCCAGGGGACCTCAAAGAGAAGCTCGATCCTTACATGCAGCCGCTTTATGATGCGCTGACGGACATGCTCCCCTATGAGCGCGTGGCGGACCACTTGGACAAGGGTGTGATAGAAATTGCGCCGTTGGCCTTTATGAGGGGACGCACCTTGGACAAGGCTTTTGTGATTTTGGATGAAGCTCAAAATTCCACTGTGGCCCAGATGAAGATGTTCCTGACAAGGATGGGCCGCTCGGCCACCTTCGTGGTAACGGGCGATGCCTCTCAGGTGGATTTGCCGCGGCGACAAGAAAGTGGACTGCGCTTTGCACGCCGTGTTCTGAAAGACGTCGACGGTTTGCAGTTTGTGACACTGACTGGTGACGATGTGGTGCGCCACAACCTCGTCAAAAAGGTGATCAAGGCATTTGAACAGGCCGAAGAGCAAGGCTCTCCCGGAGGAATGGGCCCGTCCATGGGACAGGTTCCAGCCAAAAAGTGGATTCGGGACGAGGACGTTGACGACGCGCCCGGTGATCACGATATTGCAAGCCCAGAAGCATGATGACGACAACTGCCCCCGAGCCATTGTTTGACCAGCGGATGCACTTTGCGGGTGAACGAGAATTTTACCGAGGAAAAGTGCGCGATGTCCACACCCTAGAGGACGGAAGATTGCTCATGGTCGCCAGTGACCGCATTTCCGCATTCGATGTGGTCCTTCCCCGTCCGATCCCGTTCAAAGGACAGGTGCTGAACCAACTGGCCGGTTTCATGTTGAATGCGGTTTCAGATTTGGTTCCCACTTGGTTGGAGGCGACGCCTGATCCCAATGTAGCTGTGGGCAAATGTTGCGACCCCATCCGCCTTGAGATGGTCATCCGTGGTCATTTGACTGGACATGCTTGGCGGACCTACCGCGATGGAGGTCGAATGTTGTGCGGTGTGCCATTGCCTGAGGGCATGCGCGAGCACGACGCTTTTGAAGAGCCCATCATCACCCCCGCTACCAAAGCTGAAGAAGGCCACGACGAGGACATTTCAGAAGCGGAGATATTGTCTTCGGGGCTGGTGAAACCGGAACTGTACGCAGAAATGGTCCGTGTGACCCGTGCCTTGTTTGCCCGGGGTCAGGAAATGGCCTCCAGCCGAGGTTTGATCTTGGTGGACACCAAATACGAATTTGGTCTGTACGAAGGTGAGCTCATGCTGATGGATGAGGTGCACACCCCTGACAGCAGCCGCTACTTTCATGCCGACGGCTTTCAAGGACGGCAATCTCGCGGTGAACAACAGGCACAGCTCAGCAAAGAATTTGTCCGAGAGTGGCTGATTTCCGGAGGCTTTATGGGCCGCGAGGGGGATCAAATTCCCGAGATGACCGATGGGTTTTTGGCGTTGGTCAGCGAACGTTACATCGCACTGTATGAACAAATGACAGGCTTGACGTTTTCCAAGCCAGAAGAAGTCAATACGGTGACTCGAATCAAACGAAACATAGAAAATTGGCACCGCGCTCACTAAAAAACGCCCCCTGGAGGGACGATGCGATTGCCGCTGTCCGAACCCTAAAGGCCGGAGGCGTCATTCTATATCCCACCGATACGGTTTGGGGATTGGGTTGCCGCGCAGACGATGCAGAGGCGCTGGAGAAGCTGTATGCCCTCAAGGGCCGCGAAGGAGCGCAGCCGTCTTTGGTGTTGGTGGACGCCGAAGGCCTGTTGGAAGAATACGCCCACCCGGTGCCCGAGATTGCGTGGGACCTTTTGAGAGAAAGTGCTCCTGAATCCAGACCGATGACCTTGGTCTTGCCAGGAGGTCGAGATGTGGCCCCTGCCCTGCTGGCCGAAGACGGAAGCCTCGCCATAAGGGTTGTCAATGAGCCTTTTTTGCAGTTCATTTTGCGCGGAATTGATGTGCCTCTGGTGTCCACTTCTGCCAACCTCACGGGGCATCCTACGCCGGGTCACTTCTCCGAAATCAATGGCGCACTTCGCAATGGGGTGGATTACGCCTGTGCGACTGGCCGAGACCGAAGTGGCAACGTGACCTCCAGTATGGTCAAGTTGGATGCCGCAGGTCGCATTGAAATATTGAGGCCGTGAACTTTGCCGATCAACTGAAGCACCCCGTGTTCAAAGCGGTGGGTGCTGTAGCCGACGAAAAAGGCCAGCAGGCCTTTGCCATTGGGGGCTTTGTGCGGGATTTGCTGCTGGGTCGCCCCAGCAAGGACATCGACATTGTCGTCGAAGGCAGTGGCATCGAGCTCGCGCGCAGTGTGGCCCAAACCTTGGGTGCAGGTAAGGTGGCGGTTTTCAAGAATTTTGGAACGGCCATGTTCCGGCACGGAGGGTGTGAGGTTGAATTTGTTGGGGCGAGAAAGGAATCTTACCAGCGCGACAGCCGCAAACCCATTGTTGAGGACGGCTCTATTGCCGATGATCAGCAGCGCAGGGATTTCACCATCAATGCACTGGCATTGCGCCTGAACGCAGACGGATATGGTGAATTGGTGGACCCCTTTGGAGGTCTGGCAGACCTCGAGCGCAAGCTGATTTGTACCCCTCTGGATCCTGATGTGACGTTCAGTGATGACCCGCTGCGCATGATGCGTGCTGTGCGGTTCGCTTCTCAATTGGGTTTCCGAATTGACAATGCCGCTTTAGATGCCATTGGCCGCAACAGCCAACGGCTTCAGATCATTTCCTCTGAGCGGATTCATGTGGAGCTGAACAAGATTTTGTTGAGCCGCCGACCGAGTGTCGGATTCAAACTCATGAACAAGACGGGATTGCTGCATGAGTTTTTCCCAGAAATGGTGGCATTGCAGGGGGTTGAACGGCGCAACGGAATTGGCCACAAGGACAACTTCTATCACACGCTGGAGGTGGTCGACAATGTGGCTGCCGTAAGTGAGGGCTTGTGGCTCAGATGGGCGGCCCTGCTCCACGACATCGCCAAGCCACCGACCAAACGGTTTCACCCAGACCACGGCTGGACATTTCATGGCCACGAAGACCGCGGTGCACGCATGGTGCCCAAGATTTTCAAAAGGCTCAAGCTGCCCTTGGATCACCAGATGAAGTACGTGCAGAAGCTTGTTCTGCTTCATTTGCGCCCCATTGCGCTCACCAAAGAGGAAGTCACCGACAGTGCCGTCCGCCGTCTGTTGTTTGAGGCAGGAGATGATGTGGATGATTTGATGCTGTTGGCACGGGCGGACATCACATCCAAGAATGAGGCGAAGGTGGAGCGCTACCTCAGCAACTACGATATTGTGGTTCGCAAGCTCGTGGAGGTGGAGGAAAAAGACCGCGTCCGTAATTTTGAGCCGCCCGTGAGCGGAGAGGACATTATGGCGGCATTTTCAATCCCACCGTGCCGTCCGATCGGCGCCATCAAAAACGTCATCAAGGATGCCATTATGGATGGTGCCATCCCCAACGATCCGACAGCAGCCCGCGCATTGATGATGCAAGTGGGCCCAGACGTTTTGAACCAATGGCGCGCTTTCCAAACCGAGGTTTCGGAAGGCAAGCGGTCAGAAAAAGAAGCGCGGAATGCTTTTGATGATTGGTTGGAGGCTTTGGAGGTTACCCCTTCCAGCCATCCTTGAGCGTCACTGAGCGGTTCCAAACCATGTGTCCAGCTTGTTCAGTGCGCGCTGCATCGAGTGCGAAGTAACCAAGCCGGGTGAATTGTACAGGGCGGTCTTCGGACGCCAGTGCCAGAGTGGGCTCAAGTTTGCAACCTTGGCGCACCTCCAAACTTTGAGGATTGATGAATGCGCTGAAATCTTGGTCTGCATGACCGTCTGGTGTGGGGTCAGAAAACAAGCGGTCATAAAGCCGGACCTCAGCATCTATTGCGGTAGCAGCATTGACCCAGTGGAGTGTTCCCTTGGCTTTGATGCCGCTGGTGTCTGATCCGCTTTTGCTGTCTGGGAAGTACTCGACGTGTACCTCTTCGGTCTGACCGTCGGCCCCCGTTACATGGTCCACATAGCGCACGATAAAAGCGGATTTGAGCCTCACGGTCTTGCCCGGTGCCAAACGGAACCACTTCTTGTTGGCCTCTTCCTTGAAGTCGCCGCGCTCCATCCACAAGGTTTTGGAGAAGGGCATCTCCCGTATGCCGTCAGCTGGATTTTCGGGGTTGTTCTCCGAGGGCAGCATTTCGGTTTGACCTTCTGGATAGTTGACAACCACAAGTTTGATGGGGTCCAACACTGCCATAGCGCGGTGGGCGACTTTGTTTAAGTGGTCTCTGAGCGCCCATTCGAGAAGGCTGAAGTCGATCACATTTTCGCGTTTGGCAATGCCAACGCGGTCGCAAAAAGTCCGGATGCTTTGCGGTGTAAAGCCCCGACGGCGCAGTCCGCTAATGGTGGGCATCCGCGGATCGTCCCAACCGTCGACCACCCCTTCTTCCACAAGTGTGAGGAGCTTGCGTTTGGACATCACCGTGTGGTCCAGGTTGAGCCTTGCGAACTCAATCTGTCGGCTTGGGAAAATCTCCAGCGCTTCGATGAACCAAGCGTAAAGCGGCCGGTGCACTTCAAATTCGAGTGTGCAGAGTGAGTGCGTGATTTCTTCCAATGAATCACATTGCCCATGCGCAAAGTCATACATGGGGTAAATGCACCACTTGTCTCCAGTGCGCTGGTGGTGTGCCCTCTTGATCCTGTAAATAATGGGGTCGCGCATGTGCATGTTGGCGTGGCCCATGTCAATTTTGGCCCGCAATACGCAGTGCCCATCTGGATGGACGCCATCCCGCATTTCAGCGAACAGTTCTAAGTTTTCTGCAATGGAGCGGTCGCGATATGGACTGGGGGTTCCGGGCTGGGTAGGAGTTCCCTTGCCGGTGGCGATGTCCTCTGCGGTTTGATGGTCCACATAGGCCAGTCCTTTTTCGATGAGGCGCACTGCAAACCCAAAGAGTTCCTCGAAATAATCGCTGGTGTAGAATTCTCCTCCAGACCAATGGTATCCCAGCCAGGTCACATCACGGCGAATGGCGTCTACGTATTCTTGGCTCTCCTTTTCTGGATTTGTATCGTCAAAACGCAGGTTGACCAGGCCGTCATATTTCTCGGCAAGACCAAAGGAGAGACAAATGGCTTTGGCATGTCCGATGTGGAGGTATCCATTGGGTTCGGGCGGGAAGCGCGTATGGATCTGTCTGTGTTTCTCGCTTTTGAGATCATCGAGGACAATCTGTTCAATGAAGTGGACAGAATCGGATGGGTTTCCGGCATTGCTTTCCATTTGCCGCTGGGCTGAGTGATCAGACATGGATGCAAATTTATCCCTGTGAGAGGTGGCTTGTTCTTTTTTGAGTGGATTTGATGCACAAAGGAGAACAGTCTCGCGTTGAGGGTGTTGCTATGGTGTGAAACCACAATTCATGACCCCGGTTAACGAAGTCGTACGCTTTCGCTTGAGGCGTGGCGGCAGAATCGTAGGTTGGATGCGAGAAGAGCAGACAGGCCAACGGTTTTACAGCCGAGAAGGCATGTGGTGGTCTGGGCGTCAAATCAAGTGGACGCACCGCGACCGGTGCAGCGGTCTCAAGGACGCGGACGACCGTTGGTTGCACGAAGGCGATTTTGTCAAAGACGTTAAGTCTCCATGGTGGAACAAGAACCGGAAATGGCTGATCCTGTGCGATGAGAAGAACGGATGGTCCTTGGTGCGCAGTGGCCTTGGAGGTCAGCTGTTGGCGCTGAACGAAGCTGAAGTGTGTACCAAGCTTTGGCGTTGGGCAGGTTTTGCTTGGCTTCCAGCCTAACGGCAAACATGAGCCCTTCCATGCTCTACAGAGCATCAAGGGCTACCGTGAAATATCGAAACCCATGAAATGAAAA
Source organism: Flavobacteriales bacterium (assembly GCA_022428285.1). Classification (GTDB taxonomy): domain Bacteria; phylum Bacteroidota; class Bacteroidia; order Flavobacteriales_D; family Sanyastnellaceae; genus UBA8752. The sequence continues at coordinate 25,811 of JAKMCX010000224.1, read as the reverse complement.
AAGCACAGCTCTGTGAGGGGCTGTGCTTTTTTCGGACACCTTCAGAGGAAGGTGATGTGGTGTTGGATCAGAGCAACTGAATCCGCTTCATCAACTCATCCTTGTATGTGCGGGAGATTGGAATCTCGTCGTTGTCAATTTTGATGATGAATTGGAAGGTGTCGATGTGTGTCACGCGGTCTATGTTGATGACATAGTTTCGGCTCACCCTCACAAAATCTTCGAGCGGCAGCTTCAAGAGCAGGTCTTTCAAGCTGGCTTTGACATTGTACTTGCGCTCTCCTACATGGATGGCACTGTACTTGCCTTCCACCTCAATGAAGCGGACGTCTTGAAGGTGGATGCGGCGGAGCTTGTTTCCCACTTTCGTGAAGAAATGCTTGGCGCGCATCTTTGATTCTGCCAGTTCTTGCAATGCAGTTTCAACAGCGTCCGAAATGGTTTGAGGGCCTTCGAATTCTGTTTCTCCATCGGCAGTCACTGCTGCATACTCCAAGAGCAAAATTTTGTCTTGGATTTTGAGCTGCTCGATGAATTCTACCATTCCGTTTTTCTGCTCGAGCACCACCACCAAATCTGGCGGGGCGAAGAGACAAATTCCGGCGGCTTCGGAGACTTTGCTCGCTGTTCGGACATCACAACCGAACTCGGTCAAGTCCACAGAGGGTGTTCGGGTGCTGCCTTCCGAACCGAGTAAGAGGATGCTGGGTTTTCGTACCATGTTACAGATAGAACACGTTAAGATTCAGTTTGTTCCGATATCGTGAAATCAAAGTCTAGGTGGTCTGTCGGAGGGTACTGAATGTCGAAATTCGGCATGTACTACCCCGAAGTTCAGCTTTAAATTGCGTCCATGAACCTGTACCATCGGTGTGAAGCCCCACAAGAAGAAACCCTCGTAGAAGAGGCGGCGGTGCTGGAGGAGGCTGTAGCCGATGGATGGCACATCGTGCTTTACAATGACGATCACAACACTTTTGACCACGTGATCGAATGTTTGGTGGCTTACTGTGGTCACGAGCTTCTGCAGGCAGAGCAATGTGCTTTGATCGTCCACACAAAGGGCAAGTGTTCGGTCAAGAATGGCGACTTCGACGAGCTAGAACCCATCTGTACTGCGCTGTTAGAGCGCGATTTATCGGCGGAAGTCGAGCCTGCTTGATCGTTTTCCAATACCTTGGCTCGGTGTTTTCATCTGTGATTTTTTCGAGGCCGATTGTCCACGCATCCAGAGGGTTGCTTGTGGCTATTTTGGCCCTGACCGTGCCCCTTCAGGTCATGGCACAGTGGACCGATGTGACAGAGCTGTACACTTTGCCGGGGACCACCCAAGCTTCTTACCTGGGTACTGGGTTGAGCGTGGCCGATTACAACCTTGATGGCTTGGATGACATTACGGTAGCCAACAGCGATGGAACTGTGGTGGCTTATCGTCAGTTGGCATTGGGGGGATATGCTGAGGAGTATTTCATCGATGGTGTTGCCCAAGGTCAAGGTGTCGTGTGGTTTGATGTTGATGGAGATGAGGACTTGGACTTGATGTTGACACGGCGTTTCAGCGCGATGCAGCTGTTTATTAACGAAGATGGAGAACTGATAGAATCGGCTGAATCGCGGGGGCTCCCAATAGACGACACCTGGGAAGCGAGGGGCATTGCCGTGGCCGATTATGATGAAGATGGCGATTTGGATGCCTATGTCTGTATGTACCACGACGGAACTACGGGCTTGTCCGAAAATCTGCTTCTGAACAACGATGGGCAAGGATTTTTTACGGACGTAACCGCCGATGCGGGTGTTGGCAATGGATTGCAACACTCATTTCAAAGCACCTGGTTTGATTTCGACCATGATGGTGACTTGGACCTTTGGGTCATCAATGACAGGATTGCTTTTCCAAATGCCATGTACGCCAACAACGGCGATGGCACATTTGAAGAGGTAGGGGAAGAATTCGGGCTGAACCAGCAAATTTTTGCCATGACCTCTACGATTGGAGATCCGGACAATGATGGGGATTTTGAATTGTTCTGTACCAATGTCGAGAACAACGCCAATGTTTTCTTGGACAAAAGTGGGTCAGGCTTGTACAACGAGGTGGGCGAAGAATTGGGACTGAATGGAATGCAGTACAGCTGGGGTGGATGTTGGGTCGATGTAGACGGAGACATGAGCAGTGACCTGATGGTGGCGACTTATCGATTTCCCAACACCTCCCCTTATGCCAACTATTATTACGTGAACCACGAAGAGGGCGTTGTTTACACGGACCAAACAGACCCATATTGGCCAAACAGCTTGACCCAGCTCTATAGTTTGGCGGCTTGTGATTTCAACCATGACTTGGCGCCTGACATGATTGGCTTGGGCAACAATTCTTTTTTGCAAATGCTGCAAAATGCCACGGTTGGAAGTCAAGCATCAAATGGGAGGCTCGCGGTGCAATTGTGCGGAACCTACTCGAACCGGTGGGCCATTGGCGCGGAGGTTCGGGTTCACGCCCAAGGGATTGCTCAGCTGCAGCTGGTGACTTGTGGTACGGACTTCGCCACCCAGCAGTCTTGGAAAAGGTACTTTGGTTTAGGTGCTGCAGAGGTGGCAGACTCCATTGTAGTGGACTGGCCCAGTGGCCTCCATGAGGTGTGGTATGACATTCCCGAAGGAACAGATTTGCGCTTGATCGAAGGATCAACGACAGCGGCGCTGACGGCCTCGGGATCTGGTTGCGCAGGGGACTCTACATGGCTCACATTTCCGCTGCCATGTCCAGACGTGACCGTCAATGGGCTGACGGCCATTGGAGACTCTGTCTGGATGGACGGATCGGGCACTTATGTGGTGAATTGCGAATGGATGGGAGGACTGTTTCAATGGTCTGACACCCTCAACTGGACGCAACAAGCGCCACATGCATTGACCATTCAATGGACGGAGCCTCCTTGTTACAATGGATTGGGGGCATTGGGATGGTCAACAGATTCCACGTTTACGGTAGAATACGGCGGTGCCAGCTTTCCATCTTCATTGCAGGGATTGTCTGTGCTTGGCGGGCCGCTGACATTGATCACCTTGGACAGCGTCGGCGTTTGTTCGGAATCGCATGAATTCACTTTGGACCAGCCGACTGAATTGGAGTTGTACATCGAATACACCCCAGCCCTCTGCTTTGGAGACTCGGCCCAAGCCTTGGCCGCCGGGTACGGAGGGACACCGAATTACATTTTGAATTGGGGGGATGTGAGCCCGATGCTGCTTCCGGAAGGCTTGGTTTCACTGCACCTTGAGGATGCCCAAGGTTGTACTGTGGATTCTTCTATTGTTGTAGAGATTCCGGACCCCTTGTCTTGTGGAGTGGTGGTCACGCCTGAGGACTTGGGGAGTGATGGGGCTTTGGAATTGAATCCAGCCGGCGGCACGGCACCTTATGATGTGCTTTGGAATACTGGGGCAGACAGCGATACAGTCCTTACGGGTTTGTCTGCAGGCCTGTACAGTTGGGTTTTGATGGATGCCAATGGATGTCTGCTGCTGGGCTTGCAAGACCTGCTCAATGTGGATGTCGCAGAGAATGCCCCCCACTCAAGCGGTCAATTGAGATACGGGCCAGCGGGATTGTGGTTTGAACCGGGGAGCCCGGGCTGGGGAGTGGTTCAAGTGGACTTTTTTGATGTCCAAGGGCGCCGGATTTATTCCACGGTTGTGGAAGATGGCGGAATGACCCATTGGTCCTGGGATGTTGTGCCACGTCAAGGCGTCATTTGGGTCCACGACAACCAAGGCCAGACCTTTTTCAGGTCTGCTTATTGATGGGCCTGAAGCGGGTTTAGGCGCGCTGATCAGCTCAGGCGCTTTCAGTCGCGCAGCGCTTGAGCTTTGAAACCGCCTCTGTGGGGTTTGCAGCTTTGAAAACGGATGATCCTGCGACCAGCACATCGGCGCCAGCCTCCACAAGCTGGGCAGCATTTCCTTCCCCTACTCCCCCATCCACTTCGATCAAAAAGTCCTGTTGATGCTGTTGACGGAGCGCTTGAAGCCTTCTGACTTTGTCGAAGGTGCCCGCAATGAATTTCTGTCCTCCGAATCCGGGATTGACACTCATGATGCAGACCAAGTCAAGCTCGCCCAATACTTCTTCAATGGCTGACAATGGCGTATGTGGATTCAAGGCCACACCTGGACGCATGCCGGCCTCCCGGATGGCGCCCAGTGTTCTGTGTAAGTGAACGCAAGCCTCTGCATGAACCGTGAGAACGTGGGCACCCAGATCGGCAAAATGTCCGATGTACCGGTCGGGTGCTTCAATCATGAGGTGCACGTCGAGGGGCTTTTTGGCATGGCGGCCAATGGCAGCAATGACCGGCATGCCATAACTGATGTTGGGGACGAACATGCCGTCCATGACATCAATGTGGTGCCAATCGGCGTCACTGTTGTCTACCATGGTCACGTCGCGGGCCAGGTTTCCAAAGTCAGCGGCGAGCAACGAGGGGGCGATGAGGTGTGCCATGCAGTAAATGTCGCGTGGCTGAATCGAATGCCCGAATATTGCGGCATGTCTTTATCGACACCCCGAGACAAAAATTTGGACGGCACCGGTGCTCTGGTGGTCGGCTTGACCGGAGGTATTGGAGTTGGGAAGTCCGTGGTGGCTCAGGTTTTGCGGACACTGGGGCATCCTGTGTTTGACGCAGACGCTGCAGCACGTGAGCTGTATGATCGGGATGCGGCGTTGCTTCAAGCCGTTGTCGACCGTTTCGGCCGGCAGGTGTTGGATGCGGATGGCAGCTTGGATCGGTCTGTCTTGGCGGCTTTGGTATTTTCTAATCCCACAGCTTTAGCGGATTTGAATGCCATGGTGCATCCCGCCGTAGCCAGGGCATTTTTGTCGTGGAAATCTGCGGCAGAAAGCAACGGTGCTGCTGTGGTCTTCAGAGAAGCCGCGATTTTGTTTGAATCGGGCAGTCATGAGGACTGTGATTGGGTCTGGGCAGTGTCCGCGCCATGGCCTCTGAGGTTGCAGCGCGTTCAGACCCGAAATGGTTGGAGCGTGGCCGAAGTTGAAGCCCGCGCAGCGCAACAATGGCCAGCCGAAAAGGTCAATGCCCGGTCCGATGAAGTGATTCTAAATGACGGCTCCGTTGCGCTGGTACCCCATGTGCTGTCTTTATTGAAGAAATTGTTCTGAAACCGGGCAACGGTTTGATGCTTTTTCCGTCATCTTGGCACCATTACCTGTTCTTCATGACTCCTCGTGCACCTTGGCTCCGATGGCTCGGCATGGCCTTTTTTTTCAGTATCAGTGCTGATGGCTCGGCACAGTTGGAAGATGTCACCTTGGACTATCTCATGCAGAGCAGCACTTTTGGCAGCCTGTTTGGTTGTGGCTTGTCTACGGTGGACTTCAATGGTGACGGCCTGGACGATGTGACCATTGGAGATGCAAATGGCATCGTAAAGCTTTATGCTGCAGGGGATTCAGGCTTTGATTTGTTTCTGGAATTGGACTTGGTTGAGGAAGCCAAAGCCTTGCTTTGGATAGACATCGACAACGATGGGGACCTCGACTTGTTTGCGGGTGCCTTGGGCGTGGGGGTCTACTTGTTTATGCAACAACCCGACGGGTCATTGATTGAAGAGGGCGCCGCCAGGGGGCTTCCATTGTTGCCAGGTTGGGACAACCGGGGGATTTCCGCGCGTGACTTTGACCGAGATGGGGACCTGGACATCTACATCGCCAGCTACCACGACATCATGCAGCAAGTGGCCTACGAGAACAAACTGTTTGAGAATTCGGGGTCAGGGTATTTCGAAGAGGTCACTTTTCAGACCTCCGTCGGCAATGGATACCAGCACTCCTTTCAGGGGGCTTGGTTCGACTACGACAACAATGGTTTTGACGACCTGTGGGTGATCAATGACCGTTTGGTCTACCTCAACGTTTTGTACGTTAACCCTGGCGGAGGTCCATTCGTGGACGTCTCAGAATCTGCGGGGGCCAACATTTCTGTCAACGCCATGTCCGCCACTTTGTTTGACCCAGACAACGATGGCGATTGGGATCAGTACGTGACCAATGTTGAGAATTTGCCCAATGCGTTTATGCGGAACAACAATGGCCTGTTCGAAGATGTGGCGGAATCTGCCGGTGTGGCCAGCATGCAGTATGGTTGGGGCACCTGCGCGATTGATGTCGACGGGGACCGTTGGGACGACATGATGGTGGCGACTTATCGGTTTCCAAACACCCTCCCCTATGACAACCATCTCTACATGAACGATGGAACGGGGATGTCTTTTGAGGACGTCACGGAGGATTGGCCAAACGAACAATTCCAACTGTATTGCTTGGGCCGACTGGATTTGGATCAGGACCTCGTCCCGGACATTGTTGGACATGGAAATGCCCTGTCGCCTCAGGTGTTAAGGTCAACCAACCCTTTGGGCAACCATCATTTGACGGTAGACTTGGTGGGGACGGTATCCAATACCCGTGGCGTGGGTGCGGTCATCAAGGTCCACGCGGACAGCTTGACTCAAATGAAACAAGTGAACGCTGGAGAAGACTATATGACCCAGCACAATTACACCCAGTTTTTTGGGCTCGGTCAGGTGGAATTCATCGATTCGGTGGAGGTGTTTTGGCCTACAGGCGAGCGGGATATTTTGTTTGACATCACGTCCAATACCGATTTGCTTATCGTCGAAGGTGTGGGGGCTGATGTGCTTGAGCCCATCTCCAACCCTTGTCCTTGGGAGGAGGCAAGCTGGACGGTGCCTTTTGACCCTGCGATCACCGAAATGACTTGGAACGGGTCCCCTGTGACTTCAGATGTTGTGGTGGCTGATGCTCCAGGAGAATGGACATTGGAAGCCGTGTGGTGGGGCACGGGATATACTTGGAGTCAAACCGTGATTTGGGCCCCAGAGACGCCGCCAGAAATCGCGTTGGGCGTGGTTCAGCCCATTTGTTATGGCGATTCGGCGTTGGTGTCTTGGAACGTTCCTGATTCTTCGGTAGTGATGCTAGACAGTGTTGTGTCATTGCCGGTGGAAGAAGACCTCCCATTGGGTGTGGGCGGTTTTGTTTTGGAGGTGGCCTTGAACAACGGCTGTGTTTTGGATACTGTTTTTACCGTGGAATCCCCGGAGGAGCTTTACGCTGATGTGGCGTTGGTCCAACCTGATTGTGCAGGTGGATTAGGATCGGTAGAAATCGCTGGAGCTGGTGGAACCGGACCGCTGACCATCGATGCTGGCGGCGTGGATTTGACCGCGCTTTCTCCGGGTGTTGTGCATTTCAATGTCACGGATGCGGAGGGCTGCCTCTACACAGATTCACTGGTGGTTGTCAGTCCGGACAGCCTGTTGGGTTCTGTCGCCTTTGAATACTTGGGGATTTCGGACTCAGTGCTCGTTGAGACGGCAGTTTCTGGGGGCACTCCCCCCTATTCTTGGAATTGGAGCGGCCCCATAGATGAGAACAGCTTGGCCTTGGCCCCTGTGAATTTGGGATGGTACGTTCAAGATTCCAATGGCTGCCTAGACTTGGGGGCCTTGAACATTGGCCAGAACCCCGTGTCTGGCATTTCCAATGCACAAGAAGCGGTCTCTTGGACTTGCCTCAGGATGGGGAGCTCGCTCAGGCTGTATGGACCTGATGGAGAACGCTTGGATTTATCGGTTTACGATTTGTCGGGAAGGTTGCTCTTGAGACAATTCAATGTGCCTGCTTCATCGGTTCTGGAATTGTGGACGGATGTGCCGGTTGTGGTCACGGGTATTGATGCTGCCCACAGTGTTTTCCGATGGTTGAGATAATGCGTTGGCTTTTTGGTCGGTGTCCTTTGATGCTGTGGTTGCTGTGGGGGTGTTCCCCCGCCATGGCCCAGTGGGAGGACGTCTCCATTGAATATTTGCTTTCTGCTTCTTGCACAGGGAGTTTTTGGGGGTGCGGTTTGAGCTGTGCGGATTTTAATTCGGATGGCTTGGACGATTTGACCGTTGCACAGGCTTCGGGCAACGTCAGCCTATACCTCAGGACGGAAGGTGGTTTTGATTTGGATCTAGAGTTGGAGGGCGAAGGCCAGGCTACCGGCGTGCTGTGGGTGGATGTAGATGGGGATGGAGATTTGGATTTGTTTACTGGGCACCGGCAAAATGGGGTGAAGCTTTACATCCGAAATGGCAGCGGTGAGCTCGTGGATGAATCGTCTGCGAGGGGTGTGCCGGACTGGATCCAATGGAACCCCCGGGGCATTTCTGCGGCAGACTTTGACCAGGATCAAGACCTCGACGTTTACATCGCCTCTTACCACATCAGCATTGAAGAATACCACCATACGAATGCCCTTTTGATCAACGATGGTTCAGGATACTTCACGCTGGCCGCTGATTCCGTCGGTGTCCATGATGGCATCAAGTCTTCTTTTCAAGGTGCTTGGCTCGATTATGACCAGGATGGATGGCAAGACCTCTGGGTGATCAACGACCGTCCCAGCTTCAAGAATGCCATGTACCGCAATCAAGGGGATGGCACCTTTGTGGATGTGGCGCTGGAGTTGGGTTTGTTGAATGTGATTGATCCGATGACGGCCACGGTTTTTGACCCGGATCAAGACGGCGACTGGGACTTGTTTTGCACAGAGGTTGCCAACCTGCCCCATTCTTTATTTGAGCAAACCGATTCGGGGTTTGTAGATGTGGCCTTGGATTCAGGTGTAGGCGGCATTGAAGATTTTGGCTGGGGAGGTTGTGCAGTTGATGTCGATGGAGATGCCCGTGAAGACTTGATGGTGGCGACGCTGAATTGGCCCTCTGAATCCCCTGTCGACAACCGGCTGTATATGGCGCTTGATTCGGGATTGGCCTTTCAAGAAGATGAAACGGGATGGCCCAATGAGCAGTTTCCATTGTACCACCTTGGTCGGTTCGATTTGGATGGTGACCGGGCTCCTGATATCATCGGACACGGGGCCATTCCCATTGCACAGCTGCTGCTCAATACCAATGAGCAGGCGGCTTCTCGCATGACCGTGCGGTTGGCTGGTACCACCTCTAATTCTCACGCTGTCGGCGCCCTCATCGAGGTGTATGCCGCAGGGCGAAGGCAGATGCAGCAAGTGGATGCGGGTTCGGATTTTGTGACGCAGCATTCCTATACCCGTTTTTTTGGGATGGATACCCTTCAAACATTGGACTCCATAGTGGTGACCTGGCCGGGTGCCAATACCGAGACGTGGTATGCTTTGGATGCCGATACCGCGCATGTGTTGGTTCAGGGCGCAGCGGGCGCAATGCCCGAGGTCCTCAACCGCGATTGTCCATGGGATGAGCAAGGTTGGGTGGTTCCTGCACTGAGCGGCGATTTCGAGATGACTTGGAACGGCGTGCCCCTCACATCGGACTCCGTGTGGGCGTCTGCTTCCGGTGAGCAGGTGTTGGAAGCATCTTGGTGGAATGGAACATCATCCATTCAATGGGTCTTGACAGCAGATGTGGCCCCTCTCGGAGACCCTGAGTTTGAGGTCACCCCCCCTGTTTGCTTTGGGGACAGCGCCGTGTTGTCTTGGTCTGCAATGGGCGCAGAAAGTGTGGTTTGGATGGACTCCTTGTCGTTTCCGCTGGACACCGTTGTGCAGGTCGCCTTGGATTCCATTGCTGTTGAATGGCAGTATGGCCCTCAGTGTGTTTTGGATACTGTAGTGCTGGTGGACATGCCAGAGGCGTTGACTCTGACGCTGGATGTGGTGAATCCCCCTTGCTTTGGTGGGGTTGCAGAAGTGTCTTTTGAAGTGGCGGGCGGTACGCCTCCCTTGCAAGTCGATTGGAATGGGGCTGATCCGTCGGCTCTGTCTGACGGGGTGTGGCCGGTGGTGGCATTGGATGCTGTGGGCTGTGCCGTGCTCGACACGGTTGCGGTCGTTGCGCCTCCTGTATTGGAGGTGGATGTGAATTGGAGTTTTCTAGGTGACTCGGATACAGTCTGGGTCGCACTCGATGTGACAGGCGGCACACCTCCATATGACGTGGTGTGGTCTGGAGGATTGGACAGTGCAGGTTTGGCGCTGGCCCCAACTTCCTTGGATTGGGCGTTAGAAGATGCCGAAGGTTGCGTGCAATCAGGAGCATTGGACTTGGAAATCAACGGTGTTGGTTCCCACCCTACTGGAATGCTGGGCGGTTTGAGCTGTTGGCGTGCAGGTGGAATGGTCGGCTTTGAAGGGCCTCCTGTGCGGGGGCGCATCGCGCTGTACGACCTCACTGGAAGGCTCTGGTGGTCTGGCAGTTGGGCTACAACGGACCGCATTCCTTGTGATGCCATTGGGCCGATCATCATCCGAGCATTCTCCGATGATGGTGCTGTCCGGGTTTTCCTCCGTTGATTCGGAATTCTGAAGCTGCAGTCCATGTTGGGCCGTTGTGCGTTATTTTGACCTCATGATGGAGCAGTGGCATTGGTGGACTTTGGCATTTTTGATGTTGCTGATTGGCGAGGCTTTTGTCCCTGGTTTGGTGCTGGGGTCGCTCGCAGTGGGCGCCTTTGCAGGAGGAGTGGCCAGCATGTTCACCTATTTCTGGGAGTATCAATTCGTGGCGGCCTCTGCTGGTGCAGTGCTGTCGCTGTTGTTTCTGCGGCCCATGGCCATGCGCGTTTGGTTTAGCGGAGAATCCGTGGCGACGGGCGTAGACGCCCTTCCTGGAAGAACCGTGCGCATGACCCTCGCCATCGACCCCCATTCTGGCAGGGGGCGCGGGAGAATTGATGGAGACGATTGGTTGATTGAATTCCCCCCAAACTGGAATGGCGTCCGCGCCGAGGGTGCGGCGTCGGTCAACAATCCCTCTGACTTTGAGGTTGGAGCTCAGTTGCGCATTGTGGGCGTTGAGTCGAACGTGCTCATCGTTGAGCCATTGAATTAATCAGAATATCCTATAAACATGGAAGGTTTCTCATTCATATCCATTGCCCTTTTGCTGCTCTCTATGGTGGTCGTGATCCGAGGATTGCGCATCGTCAAGCAGAGTGAAGCCTTGGTCATAGAGCGGCTGGGGCGTTACCGCACCACCATGACTGCAGGCATCAACATCTTGATTCCTTTTGTGGACCGTCCCCGTGCCAGTGTATGGCGGTATTCCAAAGAAGATGCGATGGGCGAGCGCGTTGTGGCCTACAAAATGCTGGAGCGCATCGACATGAGGGAGACTGTATTTGACTTCCCCCGCCAGAGTGTCATCACGCGAGACAATGTGGTCACAGAGATCAACGCTTTGATTTATTTCCAAATCACCGATCCTGTGAAAAGCGTCTACGAGATCAGCAACCTCCCCAATGCCATCGAGAAGCTGACCCAAACCACGCTGCGAAATGTTTTGGGCGAATTGGACCTCGACGAATGCTTGTCTAGCCGGGACACCATCAATACCAAGTTGCGCGCCATTTTGGACGAGGCGACCAACAAATGGGGCGTCAAGGTGAACCGCGTTGAGCTTCAAGACATCAATCCTCCCCAGGACATCAAGGAAGCGATGGAGAAGCAAATGAGGGCCGAAAGAAGCCGCCGTGCGCAGATCATCGAGGCCGAGGGAACCAAGACGGCAGCCATTCTCCAAGCAGAGGGCCAAAAAGGCGCCGACATCAACCAGGCAGAGGGAGAACGTCAGGCGGCCATTCTCCAAGCTGAGGGTCAGGCCAACGCCCGCCTTCAAGTGGCCGAGGCTGAGGCCAAGGCCATCCGCATGGTGGCAGAGGCCGTGTCCACCACCAAGGCTGACCCTACCCAATACCTGATCGCAGTGCGTTATGTGGATGCGCTTGAAAAGATGATGGAAACTTCCAACGACAAGTCGCGGGTGGTCTTCATGCCATACGAGGCCAGTGGCATGATGGGCAGTGTAGGCAGCATCAAGGAATTGCTCAAGGATTGATGTCGGATTTGAACCAGATCTATGGCGCTCTTCGAGATGCCCACAGGTCTGATCCAGTGCCTTCGCGCAAAGACCGACAAGAGATTTTGACGGCCATGTTGGCCGGCTTGCGCCACCACGAGTCTGCCTTGCTCGAGGCCTTGCACAAAGACTTGGGGAAGTCCGAACCCGAAGCCCGGCTCACGGAATTCTTTCCCATTCGAAAGGAGATACAGTATGTGCGCAAGCACCTGTCGGATTGGATGCGGCCAGACCGCCGGGCGACTCCGGTTCAGTTGTTGGGTACCCGTTCTGAAATCGTACTGCAGCCCAAAGGCGTGGTGCTGGTCATCGCCCCTTGGAACTTCCCGTTGTTGCTCACCATCAAACCTGTCATCGCGGCTTTGGCCGCTGGCAACCGTGTGGTGGTCAAGCCCCCGGAACACACTCCGGAGACCTCGAAGGTCATGGCGGAATGGTTGCGTTCGACCCTGCCAGAAGACTGGGTGCAAGTGGTGTTGGGCGGACCTGCAGATGCAGCGGCCCTGACCGGGATGCCTTTTGATCACATCTTCTTTACTGGAGGCACAGATACGGGCCGCAAAGTCATGCGGGCCGCGGCCGAGCACCTCACGCCTTTGACGCTAGAGATGGGCGGCAAGAGCCCCGCCATTGTCGACTGTTCGGTCTCCCCCACCCAAGCCGCCAAAAGATTGGCCTGGGGCAAGGCTTTGAATGCGGGCCAGGTTTGCATTGCGCCGGACTACCTCTTGGTTGAGGAGGAGGCCATGGATGGGTTGGTGTCGGCCTTGGTCCAACGCTGGGAACAATGCTTTACAGGAAATGTGGCGTCTTCCAAGGAGTATGGTCGGATCGTCAACGCAGCGCAGTTCGAGCGGCTCAAAGACACCTTGGACGATGCCGTGTCCAAAGGTGCAAAAGTGTTGCACGGCGGAAAATATGACGCGGATTCGCGGTTCATGGAGCCCACGATATTGGGCGATGTGACCATGGACATGCGGGTCATGCAAGAGGAGATCTTTGGTCCATTGTTGCCCGTCCTGACCTGGACCGATCCTGCCACCGTTCCTCAAACGATTGCCAAAGTCAAGGACCAGCCCCTGTCCATGTACATTTTTAGTCGGGACAGACACCGCAGAAATCTATGGTTGGATGGCACGCGTTCTGGTACTGTAGGGATTGGTGAGACCGTGGTGCAAATTGCCAATCCTGAATTGCCGTTTGGAGGAGTGCAGGCCAGCGGAATGGGGCGGTCCAATGGTAAGGCGGCCTTTGAGGCGTTCTCCAACAGGCGCAGCGTCATGCGCAAATCTCTGCCCTTGACTGCAGTGCCCCTGTCTTATCCGCCCTTTGGTCCTGCGAAGTCGGCCTTGGCCCAATGGATTTCTCGTTACCTCTGATGCCCAAAGGTCGTCCAGCTGTTGGCTTCTGAGTTATCTTGCACAGCCGTGCTCGTTCAAACCCATTTCCCCAGAAAGTTGGCCCCAAGGCGGTACGATCAGTACCTCGCTTCAGGCTGGTTTCGTGGCAGTGTGATGCTGTACAAAGTGGATTTGTTGTGCATTGAGTCGGGCATTTTCGGGGTGGTGAACATCCGGATGAGCCTGGACAAGTTTGCTTTCAAAAAGAGCCAACGCAAGCGGATGTCCCGCTGTGACCGTGCCTTTTCCGTGAGCATAGGTTCTGCCAAACCCGACGCAGAAAAGGAGGCGTTGTATGCGCTTCACAAGGACCGATTCAAAGGATTCATCCATCCTACTCTGAACGAGTACCTCACCAGTGGATTTCATCAGACGGTGTTCGATACGCGGGAAATCTGCGTCTACGATGGCGACAAGTTGGTGGCCGTGAGCTACTTCGACATTGGGGAGCGCTCGATGGCGAGCCTCATTGGCCTACAACACCCCGATTACAGCCAATATGGATTGGGCATCTATACCATGCTCAAGGAAATCGAATTTGGCCGCTCTGCAGGTTTCAAATGGTACTATCCGGGGTACATCCTGGACCTTCCTTCTGACTTTGATTACAAGCTGTCGCTCGGGGACTTCGAGTACTACACGCCCACCAAGCGGTGGGGCTCTTATCTGCGGTTTGACCCATCGGAGACCACGGGTGCCCGTGTCCGTGGCGCTATGAAAGCGCTGGGCGATGGTTTGATGCAGGTCGGCATTGAATTCAAAGAGCGTTACTACCCCTACTTCTCTCTGGGCTATATGGCACCTTGGCAGTTGGAATTCTTGACTGCGCCTCACTTTTTTGAGCTCGCAGAGGTGGAAGGCCGCAGGCTGATTGTGGGCTACGACCCTGTCAAGCGGGACTACCGTTTGATGGATGTGGGCTTGACCGAAGACTTCAACCATTTGGTGCGCATGGACCACAGTGCGGGCCTTGCTTCCGATGGTCCCCACTTCATGGACATGTTGCAGGTGCGCCGTTTGCTCTTCCAAACAGAGGACGTCCAATCGCTGGTTCAGAATTTGGTGGCGCGGGGCTGGTCTCGGCCCCAAGACATGGCTTGAATGCGGCGTTCCTGTGCCACCTTGCGCACATGAAATTGGCTTCGTGGAACGTCAACGGCATTCGCGCCGTGGTAAAGAAGGACTTTGTGGAATGGCTGAACGCCAGTGGGTTTGATGTCATCGGGTTACAAGAAACCAAAGCACAGGATGACCAGGTGCGGGAAGCGCTGTTTGACCTCGGTCCCGATTGGCATGTGCATTCTTCGAGTGCCGTTAAAAAGGGATATTCAGGCACCGCTATTTTATCCAAACAGGCGCCCAAGTCGGTGACCCATGGCATCGGCGTTGAAGGCATGGACGATGAGGGACGCGTGACCGCTGCAGATTTTGGTGACTTCCATTTTGTGACGGTTTATACCCCCAACAGTTCGTCTGGTTTGAAGCGCTTGCCATTCCGCAAAGAGTGGGACGTGGCCTTTCGAGATTACCTCTCGGGTTTGGCCGCAGAAAAGCCCACCATCTGTTGTGGTGACTTGAATGTGGCCCACCAGGCGATTGATCTGGCGCGTCCCAAAGCGAACTACAACAAGACGCCGGGTTATACCCAGGACGAAATTGACGGCATGGGGGCCTTGGTCAAGGCCGGGTTCACAGACGTCTGGCGTCACCAGAACCCGGAGCGCGTTCAATACTCATGGTGGAGCTACCGGGGAGGTGCACGCGAAAAGAATGTGGGCTGGCGCCTGGATTATTTCATGGCATCAGAGTCCGCCTTGGCCCAATGTGGTCCCTGTGAGATCCATACCACAGTTTTGGGTTCGGATCACTGCCCTGTGGGATTGGATTTCGGTTGATCCGCAGGCTGGAGGTGCCCTTATGACGAGGGGCGCAACAGCCTCAAGCTGCCATGGCTGCTTTTGAACAGGTACTGGCCTGCGCTGGGCAGTTGCAGTGTGAGCGTTTCCATCGAAGCATTGCCCCGCTGAACTTCTCTGCCCCTGCCATCCAATAGAATCCATGGCCCCAAGGGCGTCTTGGACGATGAGATGTGCACCTGTCCAGAAGTGGAGGGGTTCGGAGCAGCAGTCAAAGTCGGAACGTCCGCTGCTTCGACTGCGCTGGTAAGGTTGACGTTGAGCCCCCCTACCCCAACACGCTCAGGCGTTGGGATAAACGCGCTGTACAAGGTTCGGAAGCCATCGATGAGGCTGTCTCCTTCGAGTTCCAGCATGGGTGCTACCCATTTTGGGGGCAGACTTTGGTACCACACCTGACAGGTGATGTCTACGTTCTGCCCCATCAACTCCCCCGGAATTTTGTAGATGACTTTGTCTCCTCCATTTCCTTCTAGGCCTGCGGCATCCACATTGAAATTGGGATCGTTGAGTGCCGAACCTATGACCGCTGTGGTGTCGCCCACGGGGTGGTCGTTGGCGAATCCAAGCGGCACCATCCGGTTGTCTTTGAGGTGGGCATAGGCGCGTTCGAGCAACGTGGTAGGATCCCCGTTGACATCGCCCAGGACGAGCTCATAAATCTGCACTTGACCCTGTTGCGAGATGGTGTCATGGTGGGGCTCCCAGGCCACATTCAATTGCCCATCGATGCTGCCGGTGGAGGGGTCCCAAGCGCCAGAATGGAAGACGGTGTCTCCATTGGCCGCCATGGTGAGTTCAACCCATGCCCTGCGGGCGGGGTAGCCAGAAGGGAACTTGTGGCCGGCCAAATTGATGAGCTCAACTTCGATGTTCATGCCGCCATCGGCTGGGGTGCCGCTCACTTCGAGGTTGACCTCGAGGGTTTGGTTTTCCAGCATGTCCAACGAACGGGCAATGGTGCTGTCGAATTGGGCTTCTGTGGCTGAGAGGTCCAACGAATCAACATTGTTGCGCAACATGCGCAGCATGTGGGTATTGCCTCCAACGAAGTAGTGGAGCCCAAATGGAGATCGGGGTTGCAGCCAAGCGTATCCCGCAGCAATGGTAACGGGTTCGTCGATGCGCGGGACATGGCACCCTTGGCATTCGACGGCGTTCGGACCTTCGGCGTAGGCCGAGTTGAGCCATTCGTGATAGGTGGCTTGCTCTATGACCGTGGAGTCTGTGTACTCCCCTTCTAGGTCAACGCTGTTGGTGATCAGGCTGTGGCATGCGGCACAGGATTCTGATTTGGCCATGTGCTCGCCGTACATGGGATAGAACCCGATGAACTGCTGCATGGGCTGATACTGGACCGGGTACTCATCTTTGCCCCCGCCATAGGGACCAAAAATGGTGTCCTCTACGAAGGTCATGTCTCCACTGAAACGGGTTCCTATGCCTTCGGGATCCTGCTGGTGGCATACCGCGCAGTTGACGCCGTCCAATGCCATAGAATCGGTGAGGGCTTCGAGCAGGGTGTAATATTCTGTGCCTTCGTGGTGGGCAGAAAAGTGGCCTACTGGAGCATGACAGCTGGTGCACTTGTCTTCGAGTCCTGCACCGTGGCTCGGATTGGTGAGTACTTCGTGCCTGACTTTGGCCCTCCAAAAAGGGTCTTTGGTGCTGTTGGCCATGATGGAACTGCGCCAATCGTCTACCACGTTTACGTCAGGCCCTTCTGGTAGAGGTTCCATGGGGAAGACTTGCCCAGGAATGGAGGCCAAGTCGTTGGGGTCTTCTCCGTGGCATCCCGCACATTTTCCGGATCCATAAAACAGGGCGTTGATGGTGTCCGGCAACCCTCCCAAGTTGTCGCTTCGCAGTGAAATGCCCAAGGCTTCATGGGCATCGATGATGGGACGAGGCGCAAAGGCACCCAGTTGCCATGCGGCACTGGATCCAGCGCACAAGAGGGCCATGAAGAAAAGGAGGTACGCTCCGCGCATGTTCCAATGATAAAAAAGACCCCGCTCGAAAACCGAGCGGGGTCCTTGAATGAGATTTAGCTGTAATCAGCGCAACACAATGCGGGCAGATGCCGTGCCTTGGTCGCTGGTGAGCCGCAGGATGTGGACGCCACGGGGTAGCCCTGTCAGATCGAGGGATCCCAATTCAGCGGCACCGTTGGCTTGCTTGCTGTACAAGATGCGTCCGGACATGTCCACGACCTCACACGTTGCCGCACCGAAACCTGCACCGGTCCAATTCAATTGGAAGATGCCGTTGGACGGATTGGGGTGCAAGGAAAGGGCGCCTTCCAAAACGGTCAGGTCGTCGATGCCTGAGACTTCCACCGTCACGGTGACAGGGATGCGGTCAGAGGCGCAGGCTACAGCTTGTGTGGCCACCGTCCAATCGTAGAAGAAGTAATAGTAGTTGGTCGCGTTGCTGGGGTTGTTGACGCTAGAGGAAGTGATGGTGGCCAATCCTCCGATTTCAAAGGGAAAAGCCAGGTTGCTTCCTTGGCCATCGCGCCAAAGTTGGGGATTGCCATCGAGGCTGCGCAATCCAAGGCCTGTTCCTTCGGGCGCCTCGAGGTCGAGTTGGATGGTGCTTTCACCCTCTGGTACGTTCACGGTGACTTCGTCCAGGACATTGCCTGCTCCGTCAATCACAGCTACTGTGCGCTCGCCTTCGCTGTTGGCAAACACCTTCACCGATTGGATCACGATGTCTTGGTAGGCATCAAAACGCAACCAGTAATTGCTGTTGTTGTGGTACTGGCCTTCGTCTTGCGCAGACGAGCCGCCTGTGGCCACCTCCAAGCCGTGGTTGATGACGTCTTCGACCCAGAAAGTGGTGGTGCTTTCGAGGACGGGTGTTTCAAAAGCGTTTCCAATGAAGATGGGGGTCTCGCTGGATTCGCTGTCGAACCAATGCAGTTCGTTGCCGTCAAAAGTGAGGTTGGTGCTGGCTGGAGCTGGGATGCTGCTGTCCTCCACAACGGGGGTCTCTGGAGCATTGTATACTTCCACTAAAACGTCTTCGGATGCCGTAGGGTCTGAACATTCGCCATCGACCGAAACTGAATACGTTCCTGGCTCGGTGACCAAGATGCTTTGGTCGGTGGCTCCCGTGCTCCATTCGTAACCAGGGGCGCTGCTGCAGATCAAAGTCACACTCTCGCCTTCGCAAAGTTTGACGTCACCGTCAATGGAGATGGTGGGAACCTCGGGCTCATATACCTCGATGGAAATGGGGTTGGATACGCCTGCGCAACCTTCGCTGTCGTAAACCAAAACCGTGTAGTTGCCGGTCTCCCCTACTGATATGGCATCACCGTCAGCACCATTGCTCCAGTCGTAACTGGTAAATCCACCGGGAGCGGTGAGCGTAGCGCTTTCCCCTGGGCACAAAACTGAGGCTCCTTCCAGGGCGAGGTCAAAGGCACCAACTTGACAGGGCGCTTCGAGTACGTTGTGGTAGGTATCGATGGCGGGGTCCTCCAGGGTAACGGTAAACCCGCTTGGGAAATGAACCACGGCGCTGTCGATGTGGTCGGCTGTTCCGAGGCCGAAGTGGGGATGGCTGGTGCAAGTGATGCCGTAGCTTTCACCGGACCGCACGTCCCGAAGCTGTATTCCCCAAGGGCCGTAGATGGCCACTTGAGCGCCAACGGCGTCGCTGTTGGAGATGATGCCTTGGAGGTCAAAGCTCACCCAATGGTTGTCGTTGCCTTCGTTGATGTAGAGCTGGTCTGGATTGTTGTTGTCAGGACTCACATAGACGCTGCCGTAGCTCGCAATGAGGTCCATTTGACCATCATTTCCGAAGTCACCGGTCGCAAAGCTGAGCATGGCATCGTCCCACGAAAACGGCCAGCTCAGTTGTTCAAAGGTGCCGTCTCCGTTGCCCTTGAAGTAGAAGTTGGAACTGTTGTCTCCCGAGGTGATGAAATCCAAGAACCCGTCGTTGTCAAAATCTTCAAACTTGCTTTGCAAGAAGAAACCGCTGACGTCCATGCCGCTTCCTTCGGTGATGTCCGTGAAGTAGCCGTTGCCGTCGTTCTCGAGGAGGAACATCGAAGTGCTGTGGTTGGTCACTGCGATGTCCATGTCTCCATCGTTGTCGATGTCACCAAAGTCAGCCGTCCAGCTTTGCTCGTAGAATACGAGGCCGCGCTCGAGGGCTTCTTCTGTCCAACCGCCTTGGCCGTCGTTCACCCACAATTGGTTGATCCTGCGCGGGTCGTTAGGGTCACTCACAAATTGGCGGCACTTGGCGATGAACAGGTCCACATCACCATCGCTGTCGAAGTCAGAGAATACGGTGCCGTAGTTACCGCTGTGGTCGGTATCGGGGTAACCGCTGAAATCGTAATCGGTCAATGGAATGAGCATTTGGTCGTTGGCGGGAACCCCTCCTGCTTCTCCCTTCCACATCCGGCTCAGGGCGTCGTCATGGCAACCGAAAGCGTCGAGGACGCCATCGTTGTCCAAGTCAGCCATGTTGCACGCCTGCATGAACATCTGGCCGTTGTCGAGCTCGTCCATCTGGAAATTGCCCCCAGTGCCGATGCGCATCAGGTGCACACCATCATAGCTTCCTCCGGCGAATACGTCCTTGATGCCATCGTTGTCGATGTCACCGATGCAAGCGCCCCATTGGTTGCTGCTGCTCACCTGACCGTAATGAACGGGGTTGAAACCAGAGCTGGTTTGGTACAAAATGTTGACGTCATCTCCTTGGTCGAAAATGACAATGTCATCCAACCCGTCATTGTCCACATCGATGAATCCAATGGGTCCCCCGCTGTTGTAGGAGCCGTTGAGCAATTCAGTGTTGAGGTTGAAAGTCTGGGCAGACAGAAAAGCACTGCTCAGAAGCAATGCTGATAAAAAAGAAAGGCTGGTTTGGTTCATCCTTGGTGGTTTGCAGGGCCGCAAGATACGTGGAGACATAACTTGCGGAGATTTCTCTGCCACAACAATCCAAGAGGTCATTTGGTTGCCCGTAATTTTGTGAAATGGCAAATCAGGGCCGTGTGGCATTTGAAACCTTGGGTTGTAAGCTGAATTTTTCGGAGAGCAGCGCCTTGGCCAATGGTTTGTTGGAAGCCGGTTACGCCAGGGTCAGCACAGAAGAAGGTGCCGACGTGGTGGTCGTCAATACTTGCAGCGTAACCGACCATGCCGATGCCAAATGCCGCAACATTGTGCGCAGGGCCAAGGCTGCGAATCCTGAATCGACTGTGGTTGTCATCGGATGCTACGCCCAACTCAAACCGGATGAGATTTCGGAAATTGAAGGCGTGGACTTGGTGCTGGGTGCCCAGGAGAAATTCAACTTGGCGGGGTACGTTGAGCAACGCCAGACGCTGAGTGCAGAGGCGAAACTTCGCGGACGTGGTGTGGTGCACCGCGGCGAGATACGGGAAGTCACCTCCTTTCATCCCGCAGTGAGTTCAGGGGACCGAACCCGCAGTTTTTTGAAGGTTCAAGACGGTTGCGATTATTTCTGTGCATTCTGTACCATCCCGCTGGCCCGAGGTCGGTCCCGCAGTGCGGACATTGAATCCACGCTGGTGGAAGCGCGCAAGGCAGCCGTTGAAGGTGCACGAGAGATTGTGCTTACTGGGGTCAACATTGGTGACTTTGGCAAGGCCCAGGGCGAAGACCTGTTGTCGTTGTGTCAAGCGTTGGAGACCGACCCGCTGTTGCACAGCATTGAGCGTTTTCGCATCAGTTCCATCGAACCGAATTTGCTCTCCGAGGCTTTGATTGATTTTGTGGCAGATTCGGCCAAATTCCAGCCCCATTTCCACATTCCCCTTCAGAGTGGCAGCGATCGCATCTTGTCGGCGATGCGCCGCAGGTACCGCACCGACCTTTACAAGGAGCGTGTGAACCACATCGTGAGCCGAATGCCCGATGCGGCCATTGGCATTGACGTGATTGTGGGTTTTCCGGGTGAAGGAGAAACCGAGTTTCAAGAGACCGCTTCTTTCTTGGCTGATTTGCCAGCAGCATACTTTCATGTTTTCACCTACAGTGAACGTCCCAAAACGACCGCACTCCGCATCGACGAAGTGGTGCCTGTTCCTGTGAGGAAGGCCCGCAACAAAGTGCTGCGTCAAATGAGCCTCAAAAAGCAGTGGGCACATGCGGCCAAATTTGAAGGTTCTGTTCGTCCTGTCCTGCTCGAAGGCGAAGAAGACGGGCAAGGGCGCCGTTTGGGTTACACGCCCGAGTATGTCCGGGTTTCTGTAGGCGGACTGGCCGAGGTGCAGCCCGGAACCATTGTCCCAGTGGCATTGGGGGCAATGTCCCAAGGACGCATGCAAGGTCAGGTGTCGGAGTGGCTACCTTGACCGTCAAATTCGCACTGTGTATCCCAATCTGTATTTCTTATTTCTGGACCTTTTTGGCTGGGACATCCCCGCTTTCAAACTGGTCAACTCGTTTGGATTGATGGTTGCTTTGGCGTTTGTCGCTGGAGGCAGCTTGCTCAAAAGCGATTTGAAAAGACGGGAGTCCGAAGGGGAACTCCAAGCGACCGAACGCGAGCAATGGGTGGGCAAGGCCGCGGGGCCATTGGCCTGGGGTTCCAGCGCTTTTTTGGGCCTGTTGTTGGGATGGAAAGTGACATGGCTTTTGTGGAATGCCTCTGCCCTCTTCAGTGCAGGTGGACCTCCACAGCAGCATCTGTTTAGCGGGGAAGGTTATCCTCTGATGGGGTTGGTTGGTGCGGTGTTGTTCGGCTATTTGCGTTACCGGGAGGACATGGCCCAACGCCTGGAAACACCGCGCAAAGAAATGGTCAAGGTTCACCCTTGGGAACGCACGGGAAACATCACGCTGTATGCCGCTGTCGGAGGCGTTTTAGGGGCCAAGTTTTTCCATTTGCTCGAATACCCTGAAGAGATGGTGGCCTTTTTCACGGCACCTTCATTGCAAGGTTTTTTGGGGGGGCTCACCATTTATGGTGGATTGATTGTGGGCGGCCTGGCTGTCGCGGTTTATGCCAAGCGCCATGGCATTCCTTTTTTGAACCTGGCAGATGCCACGGCACCGGGCTTGATGCTCGCATACGGCATTGGCCGCATTGGATGCCAAATCAGTGGAGATGGCGATTGGGGCATCCCCAACCCGAACCCCAAACCCAACTGGCTTTCCTGGGCCCCTGATTGGATGTGGAGCTACCAGTTTCCAAACAATGTCAATGCCGTTTTTGGACCCCGCCCGGCGGGGTACACGGGCAAGTTGATCACCGAGTCCGACCCTTGGCCCATTTTTGAAGGGTTCGGGACCTACCTCTCTCCAGGAGTCTACCCCACTTCGTTTTATGAGACGACAATGGCGGTGGTCATTTTTGCCTTTTTGTGGGCCATGCGGAAACGCTGGAAGGTGCCGGGAACCCTATTTTCTGTGTACCTCATGTTCAATGGAATGGAGCGTTTCTGGATTGAGAAGATTCGGGTCAATGCACCCATGGAGTTTATGGGCAAGGTCATGACACAGGCGGAGTTGATCGCTTCATTGACATTTATATCGGGTCTGGTGCTGCTGCTCTTGGTGAACAAGAAATCGCTGCTTCGACGCCTGGGCCGTTAAACATGGAATCAACACAACTCCTAAGTGTTTTGGCTGCCGCAGAGCTTGTGGTGCGGCCTGTCGGAATGTACTTGCTCGACCAGCGGGTCAACCCTTCTGAAATCGAAACGAAGGGGCTGAACTCATTGGTGAGCCATGTGGACAAAACGGCAGAAGCCCGTTTGGTCAGCGGGCTTTCTCTGGTCTTTCCCGAGGCAGGGTTTTTGGCAGAGGAAGGCACTGCAAGTGCTCCAGAAGGTGCGCGTTACCGTTGGGTCATCGACCCATTGGATGGGACGACCAACCTGATCCATGGACTGCCTGTCTTCTGTGTTTCTGTCGCCTTGGTGGATGGGGATACCCCCGTTTTGGGCATTGTATTTGATCCGAATCGGGACGAATGTTTCACGGCCAGCAAAGACGGCGGAGCTCACTTAAACGGGAAGCCCATACGGTGCGGCCCAAGAGAAGAGCTGTCTGACGCCCTCATCGCCACAGGCTTTCCCCACTGGGACTTTGAGCGCATGCCGGAATATTTGAAGGCGCTCACGGCGTTTGCAAAAGGAACAAGGGGCTTGCGCAGAATGGGGTCTGCGGCCATTGATTTGGCATACGTTGCCTGTGGGCGGTTCGATGTCTTTTTTGAATACAGCCTCCAGCCTTGGGACATTGCTGCTGGCTTGATTTTGGTTTCAGAGGCAGGTGGAAATATTTCTGGGTTTTCGGGTCAATCAGAGCCTGGTTTCCTTTTGTCGGGCAAGGAGGTCCTCGCGTCTTCTCCGGGGGTGTTCACGGAGAGCGCTGGGGTGATTCGATCCGCATTCGGTTAAACCTTTTGGTTCGAATACGTTCTTGATTCAAGTGCGCAATTCCCCTTCTCCCGACTTGGACGATCCAGCGAACCCTTCGGAGGTTGAATTTGAGCCTTGGATGAGGAAGCACTATGCGCTTGTCCTGGCCCAATCCAGAAGAATGTTGCTCGTGCCGGAGGACGCCGAGGATGTGGCCCAACAGGTGTTCATCAAAGCTTGGAAGGCGTGGTCTTCTTTCGAAGGCAATGGCCCTCAGCGCGTCGCCTGGCTGCTCAAAATCACACGCAACGCTTCCGTGGATGCCGTACGCAAAAGAAACCTCAGGAGGATGGCGCCCTTGGACGTCGTTCTGGAGGAGCGTACAGCCCAGGTCTTGTCTTCACCCGATTTTGACGGAGATGTGATTTTGGCCCGTTTGCACGCGGCGATTTCCACTTTGCCACCCCGACAAAGGTGGGTGTTTCAAGCCCGTTACTTCGGTGGACGGTCCTATGCGGAATTGGCCAAAGAAACGGGCAAATCAGAAGGAGCATTGAAGGCTTCCTTTCACCATGCCCGCAAGAAGATTGAATCCTTCATTCAAGGACAAGCTGCGGAAATGATCACCGGCCATTAAACCCAGCCGATTTCAAGACGTTTAACCCATGATGAACCTGAATCAGCACAGGACACAAGACGACGGCTTTCGTTGTCAGCCCGAGCAAATTGATGCGGCATGGCAAGCTGTTCAGCTTGGCATCCATCAAGGCCGGGATGCGCGCAGGATCTCAGTGTGGAGGTTGGCAGCAGCGGCAGCCGTTTTGATCGGCATCGCGGGGTTCATGCTCTTCGAGGTTCAGACCGAGCCTTGCCAGACTTTCTTGTGTCAGTTGGAGGCGCTGTCGGATGAGGAGATCTCGCAATTGTCCAATCTGTTGGTAGAAGATGAAGCGTTTTTTTCTGATCTGGACGAAGAGTGGTAGCACGTTTGGATGAAACTAAAAACAACACAACCACCATGAACAAGATGAAGAACTGCTCCCTCTCGATGGGCATTCTGGCTTTGCTGTTTCTGTCTTGTATGGCGCCTGTCTCGGCGCAGTCGCACAGGCCATCGCAGCGGCACGCGTTTTCTGGACACCCGGATCAACTGCCGGATTCCGCATCACGTGCCCGGATGCATGGCATGTCCTTGGCGTTCATCACAGAGGAGTTGAAGTTGGATGAGAAGGAGTCCGAGCGGTTTCGCTTCATTTTCAATGGGACAGCAGAGGAGCAGGCTGAAATAGAGGTGGAACAGCGGAAACTCAGAAGGGAGCTCAAAGACGCATCGAAAAAGAGCGTGTCCGAGTTCAATGCTGCTTTGGAAGCGCTCTTGGCCGTTGAATTGGAGCAAACCCGCCAACGGGCCGACCTTCTCCGAGAATTGGCCGATGAGTTCGGTCCTGATTTGGCCATGAAGTGCTTAGAAGCCCGAAGGAAGTTCAAGCGGGTGGTGCTTGAGCGAATGGAAGCACGGATGTCTAAAAAACACCGGTACCCAGCAGGAGAAATGGGCAAGGGATCTGGGTCGGACTAAAACCACAAGCCCCGTCTGCTTGCCCGCGTTGTTTGCTAGTCCCCATGGGTCACGAGCTTATTGAGGTGCCGACGGTGGGACAGTTGCGATTCTCAGGCAATCCGGTCCTTTCCGGAGTCCAAAGTCTTGGAATTTAATCGGGTTTGAACGAAAGCGATACGCCATTCACACAATGTCGGGTTCCTGTTTCTGTAGGCCCGTCGGGAAACACATGTCCCAAATGTGAGTCGCATTCTGTGCAGCGGATTTCAACGCGAATCATGCCATGACTGGTGTCTGTGATGCGCTGAATGTGGTCGCTGTCGATCTCTTGATCAAAACTGGGCCATCCGCAGCCAGCGTCAAACTTGGCTGTATGGGCAAACAAGGCCGTGTCGCATGCCGCACAGTGGTAGGTCCCTGAGCGGGTTTCTTGGTTTAACCCACTTGAGAAGGGCCGTTCTGTGCCATTCTGCCTCAGAACCCGGTAGGCTTCTGGGCTCAGCTTTTTTCTAAAGGCGTCATCCTTGTTCAGGGGAGATTCCATGGCTCAGCTGGGGTTTCCGGAAGAGCCGCTACCTCTGTTTTGGCCTCCTCCTCCATTTTGACCTCCGCCGCCATTT
>JAKMCX010000202.1 GCA_022428285.1 Flavobacteriales bacterium | reverse complement strand
CAGTAACCGCTCCAGCAGCGGCACCCAACCCCGTCCAGTATCCAGCTCCTCCCTCTGTCAAGCCAGGGCTGAACCCTTCCAGCGTGCCCGCAATCGGTTGGTCACAGAACACCGTGTCCAAGCCCGCGGACACCACAGGCAGGTCCAAAACGTCCACCTCCAAACTCACTTCATCGGTGCATCCATTGCCATCCGTGACCATCAACGTCACCACAAAGGGATCCACTGTCAAGTCCATCAACGCCGAAGCCGAAGTCGTCGTGGCCGTGCCCGATCCTTCGGTCACATTGTTGCCCCAACTGAACACGTAAGGGCCCTGGCCTCCGCTCACGCTTGCCGCAAATGACGCTTCCACCCCAGTACACACCGTCAGGTCCAAGGCAGACAAGGTCAACATTGGACGCTCCAATACCGTCAACTGCCTGGTGTCTGAACTGAAGCAAGTGCCCGTGCCATACTCATACGTGTACGTGTAGATGCCCGGAGTCAATGGACCCGCGCTCACCGCACCCGTTGAACTGTTGGACACGCCAGGGCCCAACCACAACCCCGACGTAGCCGGTGTAAAGTCCACAAACGACAACGATGTGTCCACATCGCAAATCACCACGTCAGGTCCCGCTTCGGCAATCTCGGGCTGAACCACAGCCACTTCCATCACGTCGCTGTTCTCACAGCCGTCGTTGTCCACGTAGGTGTAGGTCAGTTCTGTGACCCCAACACCCGCAATGGTCGGATTAAACGTGCCTGAAACAGCATCTACAATGCCTTGGCCGCTCCACGTTCCACCCGACGGACTGAAGCCCGTCAACTGCTCCACAATGGGCTGGTCGCACACCGTCAAGTCGGGACCCGCGGACACCACAGGCAGGTCCAAAACAGGCAGTTCGGTGCTCACCACCCCCTGACATCCGTTCGCATCGGTGACCAACAGTTCTATGGACCCCGTGGCGTCCACATCGGCTGTAAACGTCAACGTGGTGCCGGTACCATTCCCATAAAACCCTGACCACTCCAGCTCATAATTGGGCTGCCCTCCAGTGACTTCTGATGCGGCCACAACTTCTTCCTGATCGCATGCATATGAAGGCAAGACAATGGAAGGATTCGGCAACTCCAACACTATGGCCTCAAATGGAGCCGTCGCACTGCACTGCAATGCCCCGTATCCCACAGAACCTGTAACCGTGCCTGTCAAGTCAGTAGACATTGTTCCAGCGGCTGAATTCCCTGCAGTCTCCAATGAATTGGCATCAAAAACCCATGTATAGTTCGCCGCACCAGAAGCCTCAAAAAACACAGAGTCCCCCTCGCATACCTCCGGTGCAACCGGCAACACTGCCACTTCTGGAAGGGGATACACCGTTACATCCATGGACTGTGACTCCGTGCCGCAACTGTTCTCTGCCTCGAAGAAAATCTCGAATGTCCCCGGCTCATCAAAAACGAAAGTCTGAACGTCTTCTTGGGTGTCATCACCCGCGCATTCCGGGAAGACAAATTGACCATCAGCATAAAAAGACCCATCCAAATTCCATTGGTAATCCACCACACCCTCATTTCCTGCCGACGCCGTTCCCGTAAACACCAACAACCCTCCTTCGCAGAGTTCGTTTATGCCAGAAAGCATGGCAATGGAAGATGACAACACAGTGATTTCCACCGGGTCAGATGTCACAGGACCACACCTGTTCTCTGCTTGTAATTCCAATGTGTAGCATCCGGGAATCAAGAACTCGATATCGGGCTCTACACTCAGACTGTCCGTGCCATTTAAATATTGGTATGCCGTTCCGTAATCGGCTTTCTTGTCGTTGCCTAAATCCGTGACAATCCAATAGTAATCGGTGTTGCCACAAGACTCCAGCGTATTGCTCAAGTTCTCGGGCGTCACCTCAAACGGCGCACATGCCATGGTGGGATCCAAGGTGAATTCCGGCTCGGGGACAGGTACCACACAAATGGGCTGCACCATCGAATCCGTATCACAGGAGTTTGACCCAGTCAATTCAATTTGATATTCACCAGGAACACTAATGGATGTGACAAAATCAAACGCAGGCTCACAATTGACCAAGATTTCAGGTAAAAAGCAACATGAAGACGGGTCATCAATATCAAAACACAGCGCGTCCTCTGGGCCAACCAACCATTGATAAATGTTGTTGTCCACACATTCGTCGGCATTGGCCACTTCACCAGGGACAGTGGTGTTGGCCGTTATGATGTCCTCATCAACACACCACTCGTATGGCACCGAGAACTGAACATCAGGTGCGGTGTTGATGCGGACAGGTGTGATCAGCGCAGTACTCTGATCGCACAGGTTTTGTGCAATAACACTGAAATAAAAACTGTTTCCAATGGTGGCGGAGCCAGACTCAACCGAAAAACCACAACTGGATTGGTCATAGAGATGGCTCAACTCTTCCGGCGGAGGATGTGGCAGGGTATCCAAAGGCGAATCGTCTCCCCAATCAATGATGTAGATGGTCGTCAGGTCGTTGCCCTCCACATTGTCCAAAATG
>JAKMCX010000191.1 GCA_022428285.1 Flavobacteriales bacterium | reverse complement strand
CGTCGCCACCAAAATGGCAGAATCGCCGTCGTCGTCATAGGCGGTAACCGTCGCGCCGGATGGGCCGATGTACTCCAGCGTGAAGCTGCGCATCTTGCCCTCGCAGGCACAGTCGGTCTCGGGTGGGGTTGGTGTTGATCCGCAGGTCGTGTTGGCCCCTGTGGTCACCTCGACCAAGATGGTTTCAGAATTGTCTCCAACCACCACGTCAATGGAACCTGAACAGCCGTGTGCGTCTGTTACGGTAACGTGGTAAGTGCCGGTGCACAAATCGTCACGGTCTTCCGAGGTTGCACCGTCGGACCACAAAAAGGTGTAGGGAGCCTCACCGCTGGTCGGAGTAACGTCGGCCACTCCATTGCAGCCGGTTGAACCGCCACAAACGTTGCCATTGACGTCTACAAATCCGATCAAGGTGAAAGGTCCGTAAGTCTCTCCAATGTGGCTTTCACCACAAGTCGCATCATAGGTGCCGTAATGCTCCCAGGAACCATCATAGGTCCACATCATGGGATCGTTGTGCTCGTGGTCCTCCCCTTCATGGTTGGAGTTGGACACATTAAACGTGTAGGTCTCTCCGTTCTGAAGCGACCACTCGCCATAGGTGTTGTCATGGTAGTCGTACGCTCCGCCCAAAACACCGTCGGGACCTGTGTACAACACCGTGAACTCGTAGAGGTAACCGTGGCACTCGCAATCGCCAGGTGCTAAGCCACAAGACGTATTGGACCCGGTGTCGACATGAACTGTAATGGAGCAGTCATCGTCGTCGTCGTCGTAATGGAATCCTTGACCCCCAGTCAGTCCAACACTCTCGTCGAATGAACCAGAAGCAGATCTGTTTGAGGGTGACAGCACAACCCCGTCTTCGGGGGCGGTTTCTGTTTCGAAAGTTGTTGCCCCTTCAAAATCAGCATCGCCTTCAATTCCTTGGGAGAAACTGAAAGTATCAGCATGAACAGAGGAAGGAAGAACTTGAGAGGTAAAATAGATGGCTACTACAGACAGGAGAGCCGTGCTAAGCAGGGAAAGTTTCATTGTCAAGAATTTGGTCCAAGAGACAGTTTTAGCAACTGTGCTTGTGGGCAATTTAACCCATTCGCGACGAACTCACAGCTCCCAACTCCCTGACAACCAACAATCCACAGCCTTTATTCACATCAAAGAACACCCTTGTCATCTATTACATCGGGTAGGTTAGTTCCTACTTCTTTTTCAGAGGTCATTCTTCAGATTATACATCTTTCAGAAATTCTGATATCGCCTCATTTTTGATGATCTGGATGCCGTTCAAATTGTTGGGAAGGACAACATCATCGGTCATCTTTGCGGAGACATGATCCTTTACAATCCTCGCTCTTGGTTTGGCCTGATTTTCGAATTTCACCGCAGCGATACGTTTCGCAAGATGATTTGGGTGCTGCTCTCCTATGCCATCTACGTCACCGGATTGACTTGGGTGGAATTGGAGTACAGCACGTACTTCGCTTTCCTTGACACGGTGGTCGTACACTCGCTGTTGGGCTTCATCATGGGTCTGCTGCTCGTGTTCAGAACCAACACCGGATATGACCGCTGGTGGGAAGGACGCAAACAGTGGGGAGCCTTGGTGAATTCGACACGGCACTTGGCCTATCAATTGGCAGCCCTGCTCCCGGGAGAGCGACACGCGGAGGACCGGGCCGCCTTGGCGCGCTTGATTGCAGCCTACCCCTCTGCCCTGCGCCACCACCTGCGCCGCGCAGAACCCCAAGAGATCCTGGACCGCATCTCGGCCGACAGCCCCAATGGTTTGCAGTCCTCCGACCTCTCTTCAGGCCAGCCGCAGCACATTCCCAACGCCATCGCAGCCGAGTTGTACCGGCGCATCGCCGAATGGAACCGCGCGGGCACCATCACCGGAGAGATGCTCATCAACCTCAATGCAGAGCTCGCGCGTTTCACCGACATCACCGGAGCCTGCGAACGCATCCTGAAGACCCCTATCCCCTATGGATACAGCCTCTTCATCAAAAAATTCATCTTTGCCTACACGGTGACTTTGCCCCTGGGCTTGGTCAATGAGTTCAGCTGGTGGACCATACCGCTGTCCACATTCGTGCTCTACGTCTTTGGCTCGCTGGAGTTGCTGG
>JAKMCX010000148.1 GCA_022428285.1 Flavobacteriales bacterium | reverse complement strand
TTACACTTCTCATGGGCACCGGCCAGCTGAACCTTTACTTCGTAGAGCGGTTCCCCGAATGATGGCCACTACTTCACTGCCCGAACGCATCAGACGCGATTTCCCAGTGCTCCAACGCAAGGTGCATGGAAAGCCCCTTGTCTATTTGGACAATGCGGCAAGCGCCCAAAAGCCCCTTGCCGTTATTGAAGGGCAACGGGAGTACTTGTCGAACTACCACGCCAACATCCACCGCGGCGCCCACCATTTGGCGCAGCTGGCCACCGAGGCCTATGAAGGCGCCCGCAACTCCCTTGCCGCCCACATTGGGGCGGCGCACACGGAAGAGGTCATTTTCACCTCAGGATCCACGGACGCGATCAACCTTGTGGCCCAATCCTGGGGGCGCACCAACCTCTCACCAGGCGATGTTGTGTTGGTCACCCGCATGGAACACCACGCCAACATCGTGCCATGGCAAATGATCTGTGAAGCCACCGGAGCGCGCGTTGAGCCCATCAATGTGCTCGAAGATGGTTCCCTAGACCTCGAAGACTTCCACAGCGCACTCCAGCAGCACCAGCCCAAACTGGTCGCCATGGTGCATGCCTCCAATACACTCGGCACCATCAACCCCGTCTCAGAGCTCTGCCAAGCCGCTGCGGCTGCCGGTGCATTGACTTTGGTCGACGGCTCCCAAGCACTGCCCCACATGGCCATTGACGTGCAGGCCATTGGTTGCGATTTTTATGTGGCCACTGCCCACAAAGCATATGGTCCTACTGGCATTGGATTCCTCTGGGGCAAAAAAGACCGGTTAAACGCCATGCCCCCTTGGCGCGGTGGAGGAGAAATGATCCAGCGGGTGTCATTTGAAGGAACCACCTACAATTCACTTCCGCACAAGTTTGAAGCGGGAACCCCACACATTTCTGGAGGCATCGCTTTTGGCATTGCACTGGATTGGATGAACGGCATCGGAATGGAGCAGATTGCAGCCCATGAAGCGGACCTGGTAGCCCATGCCCACAGCGCTGTCGGCACCCTCGAAGGGGTGCGCATCATCGGCACCGCCCCCCAGAAAGTAGGCGTCGTTTCTCTCATAGCAGACGGCATACACCCCTACGACATGGGGACACTGCTCGATGGTCAAGGCATTGCCGTACGCACCGGACACCACTGCACCGAGCCTTTGATGGACCACTTGGGGCTAGAATCTGGCACACTTCGGATGTCCTTTGCCGCCTATACCACCACGCGTGAAATCGACGTCGCAGTGGCCGGCCTTGCCCGGGCATTGGCCATGCTGCGTTGAGCGAAAACAGCAACGATATGGCCCCAAACCATCCCCTCATTGAGTCGCGCCAGCAAGAAGTAATCGAAGACTTTTCAGTCTTTGACGATTGGATGGACAAATACGAGCACCTCATTGATTTGGGCAAGGACGTTCCCGCCATAGACGGTGCTCGAAAAACAGAGGAACACCTCATCAAAGGCTGTCAATCCAGGGTGTGGCTGGCCGCTGATGTCAATGACGATGGTGCGGTAGTATTTACCGCCGACAGCGACGCCATCATCACCAAGGGCTTGGTTGGATTGATGGTACGGGTCCTCTCCAATGCGCCCGCAAAGGCCATCGCCGAAGCCAACCTTCACTTCTTAGATGCCATTGGTTTGCACCAACACCTCTCCCCTACAAGGTCCAATGGACTGGCCAGCATGGTGCAGCAAATGAGGCTCTATGCCGCTGCCCTCGCCGCTCAGCAGTCTTAACTTCACACCATGCCATCCCAGGAAGACGTCATCACGGTCCTCAAGACCATCTTCGACCCCGAAATCCCGGTCGACATCTATGAACTCGGCCTCATCTATGAGGTCAAATTCTCCGATGCCGAAGGCGGCCAGATGGTGGACATTCAAATGACCTTGACCTCGCCAAATTGTCCCGTCGCAGAGTCCCTTCCTGCCGACGTCAAGAACAAAGTCGCCTCTATGGAAGGCGTTGCTGACGCCGCTGTCGAAATCGTCTTTGAGCCGGCGTGGACGCAAGACATGATGAGCGAAGAAGCCAAACTCGAACTCGGTTTTCTCTAATGGAATCTGTACCCCATAGCGACACTTTCGATCCTGGTGAAGGCCGAGGGATTGCCATTTTAGGATCCACCGGTTCGATTGGAACCCAAGCACTTGACGTGGTTCGGGCCCAACCTGGTCGTTTCCGGGTTGAGGTTCTCACTGCTGGACGAAATGCAGACCTGCTCATCGCCCAAGCACTGGAATTCAAACCCAACGCCGTTGCCATTGCCGATGAATCCCAAGGACAGAAGGTGCGCGACGCACTGTGGGATCACGACATCAAAGCATACGCAGGCGCCGACGCCATTGCGCAGTTGGTTGAGATGGACGGCATTGACATCGTATTAACGGCACTTGTAGGCTTTGCAGGGCTTCGGCCTACGATGAATGCCATCAACGCCGGCAAACACATCGCGCTCGCCAACAAAGAAACCTTGGTCGTCGCGGGAGGTCCTGTCATGGAAGCAGCCCGCCAAAAAGGCGTCGACATTCTGCCCGTGGACAGCGAACACAGCGCCATTTTTCAGTGCCTCGCTGGTGAGTTTCACAACCCCATAGAAAAGCTCATTCTCACAGCTTCTGGTGGCCCGTTCCGCGGCCGCAAAAAAGAGGACCTCTCCACGGTCACACGCGAGCAAGCCCTGAAGCATCCCAATTGGGCCATGGGCGCCAAAATCACCATCGATTCCGCTTCGCTCATGAACAAAGGGCTCGAAGTGATCGAAGCACGGTGGCTCTTTGACATTCCTGCAGACCGGATTGAAGTCGTCGTGCACCCACAGAGCATTGTCCACAGTGGCGTGCAATTCGAAGACGGCAGCATCAAAGTGCAAATGGGCCTTCCCGATATGAAGCTGCCCATCCAATACGCCTTGGGATACCCCCAGCGTTTAGCCAACTCATTCCCCCGGTTCAGTTTCGCGGAATACCCCAACCTCTCGTTTGAGCAACCGGACCTCAAGACGTTTCGGAACCTGCAACTGGCCTATGATGCGCTCGCCCAAGGTGGCAGCGCGCCATGCGTGCTCAATGCCGCCAATGAAATTGCAGTCGCCGCCTTTCTCAAAGACGAGGTGGGCTTTCTCGAGATGAGCGACGTCGTGGAACATGCATTGAACACCGTCGAGCATGTCGCCCAACCAGACATCGAAGCGCTGTTCGCCTTGGATGCCGAAGCCCGACAAGCCGCTAAGAGCCGCGTCAGACCGTCATAATGTCCGCCTCTTTCGAGGCGATGCGGGCATCCACCTGTTTCACATAGTCGTCCGTCAAAGACTGGATATTGGACTCGCCTGCCTTGATGGCGTCTTCACTTGCGCCATCGTCTTTCGTCGCCTTGATGGCGTCATTGGCATCCTTGCGCGCATTGCGAATGGACACTTTGGCGTTTTCGCCTACGCTTTTGGCCTGCTTGGCCAGCTCCCGGCGACGCTCCTCCGTCAGCATGGGAACTGAAATGATCAAGACCTCACCGTTGTTCATCGGGTTCAGTCCCAAATTCGCGTTGGTGATCGCCGAGGCTATGGGGTCCAACATGGACTTCTCGTAAGCCTGCACCGTCAATGTGCGCGGATCAGTGGTCGACACATTGCCCACTTGATTCAACGGCGTCAATGAACCGTAGTAGTCCACCTTGACGCTTTCCAACATGCTGGGGTGCGCCTTGCCCGCTCGAATCTTACGCAACTCCAAGTCCAAACGGTCCGTGGCCTTTTGCATGTCCTCTTTCGCCGAGTCAAAGGCGAGTTCAATCATTTCACTCATGAGAATACTATCAGACGGTTACAATGGTGCCGATCTCCTCTCCTTGCACAATGCGAGAGAGATTGCCAGCTTGGTTGATGTCAAATACGATGATGGGCAGCTTGTTCTCGTTGCACAGCGTAAACGCGGTCATGTCCATCACCTTCAATCCGCGCTTGAACACCTCGTCAAAGGTCAATGAGCTGAACCTTTCGGCATCGGGATCCTTTTCTGGGTCAGCCGTGTAGATTCCGTCCACCCGGGTCCCCTTCAAAATCACATCCGCTTCAATTTCAATCGCCCGGAGCGAAGCCGCGCTGTCTGTGGTAAAAAACGGATTGCCTGTACCCGCTCCGAAGATGACCACCCGCCCCTTTTCCAGGTGACGCATGGCCCTTCTCCTGATGACGGGCTCAGCAATCGCCTTCATCTCGATGGCACTCTGAAGCCTGGTGTCTACCCCAATGAACTCCAACGCACTCTGCAGTGCCATGGCGTTGATCATGGTAGCCAACATGCCCATATAGTCGCCTTGGGTGCGCTCCATACCGCCTTCTGCAGCTTGAACACCGCGAAAAATGTTGCCGCCCCCGATGACAATCGCACATTCAATTCCTTGCTTCACAAGGGCCTCAACTTCACGCGCATAAAGCGCAAGTTGCTGGTTGTCAATGCCAAATTGCTTTTCACCCATCAGGGCTTCACCACTCAGCTTCAGGAGGACGCGCCGGTATTTCATCAAGCGTGAATATCCGACGATTCCGCGGCACACCCCAAAAGAAAACGGGCCACCCTTTCGAGCAGCCCGTTCCAACGTTTGATTTGTTTGGCCCTTAGTCGAGGCTAACCCGACTAAAACCGGTGATGGCGCGGTCTCCCCCGCCGGCCTCCTTGACGTAGTCGGCCACACTTTGCTTGTTGTTTTTGATGAACGCCTGGTGCACCAGGGTCACCTCCCTAAACCACTTCTTCAAGCGGCCTTTGGCAATGTTTTCGGCCATTTCTGCTGGCTTGCCCTCCTTGATGGCGAGCTCCTTGCCAATCTCAAGCTCCTTGTCGATGGAGCCCTGGTCGATGCTGGTTTCATCCAAAGCAATCGGCGCCATGGCGGCTGCCTGCATGGCCACGTCCTTTCCAACCTGCGCATCCACCGCACCGTTGAAAGCAACGAGCGTTGAAAGGCGGTTACCGGGGTGGATGTATGCCACAACAGCGTCACCATTGACCTGCTCATAACGGCTGATCTCGATGCGCTCACCGAGGCGGCCCATCTGGTTGGTGATCTCCTCTCCCACGGTCACTCCTGATGGGTGAGCCTGTGCAAGCAATGCGTCCTTGTCGGCTGCATTGGAAGACACCGCGATATCGAGGATGCTCTGGGTAAAGGACACATAGTCCGAGTTCTTGGCTACAAAGTCAGTCTCGCAGTTCAATGAGATGATGCAACCACGGGTTCCATTCTCATTGGTTGAAGCAAGAACGGCTCCTTCTCCAATTTCGTTGTCACCGCGCTTGGCAGCGATTTTCTGACCCTTCTTACGAAGGATTTCGATGGCCTTCTCGAAGTCGCCTTCGGCTTCGGTCAAGGCCTTCTTGCAATCCATCATACCTGCTCCAGTTTGCTTGCGGAGCTTGTTGACTTCGGCTGCAGTAATGCTCATGGTCGTCGTGATTTTGCGTGGTGAATGCGTTCACAGCACGCGGGGTGTATTCGGTGTGTTCAGAAATCGAAATGAATCAGGCCTCTTTCTCGCCTTCTTCCTCGGACGCTTCAGCAGCAGGCGCTTCTTCAGCGGCTGGTGCAGCCTCCTCAGCGGGGGCAGCTTCCTCAGCGGCGGGTGCAGCCTCAGCAGCAGGAGCAGCCTCAGCGGCGGGAGCAGCTTCAGCAGCAGGAGCTTCCTCAGCGGCTGGTGCAGCCTCCTCAGCGGGGGCGGCTTCAGCGGCAGGCGCAGCTTCAGCAGCAGGAGCAGCCTCAGCAGCAGGCGCAGCTTCAGCAGCAGGAGCAGCCTCAGCAGCAGGAGCTTCCTTGGAAGCCGCCTCTTTGTCTGACCCGCGGTCAGCCAAGCCTTCCTTCACACCTTCAACGATGGCGTCAACAACAGCCTTGATCGACTTGCTGGCGTCGTCGTTGGCTGGGATGGGGAAGTCTACAGGACGGGGGTCGCTGTTGGTATCCACCATGGCAATCACAGGAATGCCCAACTTCTTGGCCTCAGCCAAAGCGATGTGCTCCTTCATAACGTCCACAATGAAAACGGCCGCAGGGATGCGGTTCATGTCCGAGATAGAACCGAGGTTCTTCTCGAGCTTCGCACGTTGACGGCTCACCTGCAAGCGCTCACGCTTGGACATGGTGTTCAACGTACCGTCTGCCTCCATCTTGTCGATCTGCGTCATTTTGCGGATCGCCTTACGGATGGTCGCGAAGTTGGTCAACATACCCCCTGACCAACGCTCGGTCACGTAAGGCATGTTTACAGACTCAGCTGCCTCGGTCACAATGTCCTTCGCCTGCTTCTTTGTGGCGACGAAGAGAATCCGCTTACCGCTCTTGGCGATTTGCTTGGCTGCAGCGGCGGCATCGTCCACGAGGACAACCGTCTTGTGCAGGTCAATGATGTGAATGCCCTTCTTCTCTGTGAAGATGTAAGGGGCCATGTGGGGGTTCCACTTGCGCTTGAGGTGGCCGAAGTGGGATCCTGCTTGAAGCAGTTGGTCGAAATTGGTGCGTGCCATGATGCTACGTTCCTGGGGTTAAGCAACAG
>JAKMCX010000140.1 GCA_022428285.1 Flavobacteriales bacterium | reverse complement strand
CTGTCACGCAGGACTTTGATTGCGTTCCTGACTTGGCTGGCAAATCTCCCTAGCCCGCCGACATTGCTTGGAATGTCAGGCATTGGAACCGGGATGCTTCCATATCTGGCGCGTTTCATGTCGAGGTATACAGGAATTGATTGTACCCGCTTGGAGTTGATAGCGTCCACTCCAGCGTGGTCTGGTAGAGCATGCCGCTCTGTTGCTGGCTTGCGCTTGTCAACATCCAATCGTATCCTGGCACAGTTGGTGGATTGCCGCGAGGTGTTGAGATCTCGCCTAGCTTGCCAAGTTGTTGCGGGGTCATGCCGGTCTGCCCTTGGGTTGTCTCGATCCAGACAAGAGACGGGGCCTCGTATGTGATCTGCCCGTCATTGATGAGCAGAGCAAACTCCTGAGCATCTCCCGCGTCAATGGTCAATGGCTGGCCAAACTCAAGACCAATCACGGGAATGAATTTGCCGTCATTTGAGCTTGGAACCAGCAACTCTAGCCCGTCTCTGGATATTTTGTAGGTGCCATCCAGCGCAAGGTTGAGATTGCGACGTTGGTCGTCAGGTAGTGCCTTGAATTTTGGATGCTCTGCCAGCGACAGTTCGCGCAGTCTGCCCTCTAGCCTGTAGGTCGGCTGGGCTTCCAGTGAAAGGTCTCCTTGATCCTCGCCACCGAACTGTGCCGACGCGCTGCCGGTATAGTTGACTGTCAGGATAATTGTGCCGCAGTCCTCGTATGATGCCGTCTTGCTTTCAACGGCTAGAAACGAATACACAGAGTCCACGCTGGGATCCGCTGTAGAGATTGCTGTGCCACGAGCGAATCTGGTCTGGGTTGCTGCCCCCTCCCACGTTTCCGCCAGCATGTAGTAGCTGCGGGTTGCAGACCATCCACCATTCTGGTTTTGGGTTGGCGCAAATCCCATTTGCGGGACAACGTCGCCCGCGCTTAGATTTCTTACTGTTGACATATTAGTTTGCGAAGTCTGGGGTCATCTTGCTGTCAATCCTTTCAAGAACTTGGACAATGCGCTTGCCTTGCGCGTCAACGAATGGTGACTGCGTGGTTGCTGTCGGTGATTGGTATCTCCAGGTCTGGCCTCCTGATTGGAAGGTTTGATCGCCGGCCATGTAGTTCATGTTCCTAAGTGCGTTCATTTGCTGCCTTATTCTCAATCTTGATTCCTCCAGTTCTCGGACTCTGTGTTGCTCTACTATTTCACTGCCGCGTTGTGCGTCCTTGTGGCGCGAGAATGGTATTTTGCGGAGAGGGTTAATCTCCTCTAGTCCTGCGTAAAAATTGCGCTGCAAGATTCTTAAAGATTGCGTCATTCCTAAGCCAATGGAGTCTATAATCATTTTCCCCATTGCTTCAAACATTGAGAAATTGCCTTGGACTGCTTCAGAAATAGCCGTCCCAATTACGTCCCCAGCTTCCGTCATCTTGTCCTTGAACTGAGGAATAAACTCGGTGGTAGCATCGAGGGCATCTTTCAGTCCCTCGTTGAATCCTTTGCCGAATGCTACTTTGATTTGAGACATGGCATCTGCCACCATTGACTGTTTGCCAGCCGTGGTGTTTGCCATCTTGTCCATCATGCCGTCAACGTCGCGTATGTTTTCAGCAAAAAATGCCATGACCTCGGCGTAGCTTTTGGTCTGGGTTTGGCCCTTTCTAGCTGCTTCGTTGTATTCTATGAATGCCTGTCTGCCGTTCTTGGTAAGCATTCCCACATCCGACAACCTATTTGCCAACTCCAAATCCACGTTGCGTCCTGCGGCTAAGGCTGCATACATGCGCCCCACAGTTGTGGCCATTGCATCAAACGGCTGTTCGGTAGCCGCTGCCAAGTCGCCGACAAATTTCAAACCCTCGCCAGTCGCCATCAGTCCTTCAGTATGACCCTGAAGTGCTTTAGATGCCTTGACGACTTCAACAATTTCAAAAGGAGTAGAGCCAGCAAATTTCTCCAACTCCTTCATGCGCTTGGTCGCTTTTTCAGCAGATCCCAGCAAAACCTCAAACTGGACTTGCAACGTCTCAAATGTCGCAGCTTCTTGTGATGCGCTCTTGATAAAGTCCACAGCACCACGGGCTGCGATCCTCATGCCGTCAAATGCCTTGTTGACCGCCAGAATCGCGCCAGTTGCGCCAGCAATGCCTAGAATGGACGATTTGACGCCGCCAACCTGCCTGGTCACGCCACGCATTGTGCGCTCAAACTGAGACGCGTCAGCGCCGATTTTGACTTTAAGACCCGCCATGCTTATTTAGCGTTGTCAATTGTTGAATATTGCGTCCAGACGCTCGCTGAGGCTGGGTGCTGACTCGTCGCGTGTCGGGTTGCCTTTCCAGACTTTGACGCCTTTTCGGTAAAGTATCGCATGAATCAACTGGGCTGCAACGTCTGAGGGCAAGTCAATGATCTGGTCGGGCGTCCATCCATATTCAGATGCCAACGAGTCAACCATCGTGGCAACCTCATCGGCTGGATCCCCGTCTACTTTCCCGGCGTGTTCTCGGTCTCGATTGATGCTGCTGCCTCGCGCTCGGTGACGCGGGTCGTATAAGCGTCTGCTGCCTCTACAAGGGCATCAGGAGCCGTCAGGAACTCGTTGATGATGTCTTGTGCAGTTGCGTCGTAAACGCCCTTAGAGGCTAAGCTGTAGGCTCCATACAGGTTCACGTCTGTAGGCTCGGCCTTGGCCACATTCAAGATGTGCATGATTAGCT
Source organism: Flavobacteriales bacterium (assembly GCA_022428285.1). Classification (GTDB taxonomy): domain Bacteria; phylum Bacteroidota; class Bacteroidia; order Flavobacteriales_D; family Sanyastnellaceae; genus UBA8752. The sequence continues at coordinate 6,945 of JAKMCX010000140.1, read as the reverse complement.
TGCGGGTGCGGGCATTCCACACGGCAAGTCCTTCTGGCGGGCTATCAATAAAAGCGGTATCTAGTTCGGTGTTCATCTCTGGTGCAATAATTTGTCTAGTGTATCAATTTCGTGGGGTTTCATGTCCTTGCCAATGTATGCCGTCTTGCCTCGATGTTGAATGCGGGCAGTCGTGGCTTGCTTGCTCAAGGTGATCATGCGCTCATGGCCAAGGATTGCCCCTTTAGCGTAGGCAATGGCAGAGTCAGGCAAATACGTGTAGAGGTCGTCTCTGGAATACAGGACGGCATCTGTGGCGGCTGCTTCTGGGAAGCACCAAGTGGTCACAACCTGGTTCTGTTGCCAGCCCAGCAATGGATGCCCCAATGCAATCAGGACAGCAGCCATGCGGGTATTGGTCACGCGGGTGGCTGGCCCGTTGTGCTGCTGGCATCGTCCTGTCTTGAGCATCTGCTTCAACTTGGCATGCTCATCGAATGCGCGTTTGCAGACTGCCAGTGGATGGTCTGGATTGTTTGCCAGCCATGCCTCGTCCTTGTATCGCTTGATGATCTGCTTGGGACTGTTGCCGGCTCCGTCGGTCTGGTCAAAGTGGAAGATGATGCGCGTCCCATTGCCCTTGATGCCGTCACCTTTCTGGCAATCGTATGGGCGATCAGGATGGAGTGGAACGTCGAAGGCGTAGACAGTGGCTGCGATTTGCAGGTTGTCTACGTCTGCCCCCATGTCCGCGATGTTGGTGGTTCCAAAACGGGGAACCACGCTTGGCTTGCTCAATTTGTTCATTTCATTTCAGCCGCTTGGCGGCGGTGTATTAGCTGATGCCGGCGTAATTAGAGAAGCTGACCTCGATGCGCTTGTAGTCCTCGTTGGACTTGGTGATGCTGATGCTCTCAACGATGGATGCGGATCCAACGGAACCAATCATGAAATCGTCCAGAGAGTCGTCAAGGGTAACGGCTGCGGCAAGCGTGGTGCTGAATGGGCTAGTGGTTGGAAGGAAACCAGAAAGAGTGCCTTCAATGCCCTCGCCGTAGTAGGTGGCGGCAGTAGGATCGCCGTCTGCGTCCATGATGCGCTTCACCTGCTGGGTGCTGTTGGCAGTATTGCCATCGGAAATGATGCCCGTCTGTGCGGTGAGACCAAAGGGCGCGTCTGTGCCAAATTGAGTAGCCATGCCTAATTGGGGCTGTCAAATACGCGAAACTAGACAGTTGGCCTCAAAGTTGACCTCCAATACTGATTCGTCCCATTCCTGGTCGCTGCCATTGTAGACCCAGTGATCCATCTGCACGTCAGACTGCACGGCATTCTTGACTGATGTCGGATCGCAAAGCAGGACTTCAATGGTGTCGATCCATGTGTCCACGTCAAAGTCGTCCTCGTCGCCGGCATGGGTTCTCAGCTTGATTGTCAGCTCACAGTTCTGGACGTGCGACAATGCCACAGAATGAGACTCGGCGCCAGAGACTTCCACGGCCAAAGTCGGCAGGTCAATGTCCTCGCGTTGCTTTGAATCCGCGACAGTGATTGACGCGCTCGGTGAGTTTGCGTCCAAGTAGGATACTAGGGAGTCTTTAAGTCTTTGGGTGGTTGTCATTACCTGAGAGTGCTTGTCGATTTGCGGATCTGGAGCATCATAAACTTGAGAGCGTTTTTGCGGCCTTGGTAAAGCGCGGATCTGACCTCGCGATCTGATTGCGCTCGGCTTGCGTGTCTCGCCTTATTTTCGATGTCAAGAAAGGTATTGGCTCCGCGCTTATACATCCTGCCAGCTCCTAGTCCTTTGCCTAGATGTCTGCTGATCCAACGAGGAATGCGCTTGAGATTGGATCCTGTGGCCTTATTGGCGGCATCAATCCAGCCAGCCTTGACCATGCCGGCCTTGGCAGCTTGTTTCCGCGCATATGCTTGCATGTCTCCCTCGCTGATGGTGTCCTTCCATCCTTTGCCAGAAACCTTGCGGATGCGGACTCGGCCATTCCTGCGTTGTTGATTGTGTGCGCTTGAGATGTTGCTGCCAGGATACGCGCCCACGTTTACGCCATATCGGACGTGTTTGATTTGTTCGTGGATGTTCTCCTCGAATTGCTTGCCTTTCTTGGCAGACATGCCGTAGGGACGAATCTTGGACGCTAATGAACGACCAGTGGACTCAGCGATCTGCTTAACTCCAGCATCCACGCCTCGACCCGTCATCTTCTCAAACTTGGCAATTTCTCTTTTGAAGCTAGCCTCGTTGAGCATCTGGGCAGAAATTTTCATTCGTTGTCGTTAACGTCGGAAAGTGTAAAGGTCACGGCAACAGTGCCATATCTGACCTGACTGATGCGGAATGCGTCGCCGTCGACTGTGCAGCGTTTGCCCAATAGAGACTTGGGGCTGGACACGTCAGCGGCCTGTGCGGTGGCTTGGGCTTGGATGTCAGGCTCAAGGCCGCCGAATGCGCCCTCCTGTGCCTTCTGTGCGCCGTCCCAGACTACGTTGAAGGTCTGACCAGCCACAACCATCGAGACTGTCCCCATAGTGGCATCTGATGCGTCCTGTAGCCCGTTTATAAATGCATCCACGTTCATGCCATCACGGGCGTGTCAACCTATACAAAGAAAATGCCCCAACCGGCGAAAACCAAACCGGAAGGGGCTGAACTCCACCAATGAGAAACGTGGAAGTTAACTTTTCTTGGATGCCTTCTTTGCAGCCTTTTTCACCAGGGGGGCGGGGGCTTTTTCGATGGCACGTTTGCGCTTAGTGTAACCTGGACGGATGAAAGCATAGACTTCATCAGAACTGGACTTGTAAGCATCAAGGATTTCGTCTGCGTCAAGACTGACAATGTCCACGATGGGTTTGCCGTCTTTGACCTTAACTAGGAAACTTGGTTTGATCATGTCTTGTAAAAGGGTAAGGGGCTGGGTGTTACCCCAGCCCCGTGAAGGTGCTTGACCGATTAGGCGGTCACGATGCGATGGCCCATGCCAGTGCCTTTGGCCACGCCGTAGAGGAGGCCAACGGAATACTTGAGTTCACCGAGAGTTGGGTCATACCAGCGGCGGAATTGAACAGGAATGTTCAAGCCGGGAACAACGATGTTCTCGATCTCAACGCCAGCCTGAGCAGCAAGCTCAGTGTCCACGGAACGACCAGCCATAAGCAGGGCGGACTTGTGGAAGGCGAATGCAGCGAGGTTCTCGCCGTTGGCGTCGCAGAGGTCGGACTCGTAAACGTCGAAACCAGAAACGCGGGGGACGATGCCCTCGGACTTCTCGGCAGTCATGCCTGGGATTTCTGCGCTGTTGAGGGTCTTGACCAGTGCGCCGTAGTGCGAAGGATCAGCCCAGATGGTGCGGCCAGCTTTAGGAGCCTTGAGCGTGTCGGTCAGGCTTACAGCAAGGTCAACGCAATCATCGCGGTCGAAGTTGGCAGCGGTGATGGTTGAGTTGGTGCTGAAGTTGCTGTTCACAACCAAGTTCCAGAGGTCACCGAAAACCTTGTCACCAAGTGCTTGAACAGCAGGGGCGATGAAAGTGTCGTTGAGGTGGATGCTGGACTTGCTGCGCTCGTCGTCCTTGAAGCCGTAAACGAATCCTTGGAAGCTGTCGAGGGTGACAGTAGCGGCGGTCAGTTCGGTGTTCTGGCTGGCGTAGCCGGCAGAACTAAGGTCAACTGCGCTGGGCTTGGTAGCGTAGCGAGTGGTAACGGAAGCACCGGCTTGGGCAACGTCGTCCGAAAAGTCGGTGACGATACCAGCAAGCGGGGCGAAACAGGATTGAAGGTGCGGAAGAGTCTCCTCAGCGATTTGAGCGAGATTAGCACCTGCGATGGTGTTGGTAGCCATGTTGGTAGTGTATTGTAGGTTAGATTAGGACTTGATCGAAAGCACGTCCTTGTGTGCTTGGAAAAATTCGGAACGCTCAACTCCAGGCTCCATTGCGATGAACTTGGCAAGGATGGCGTCGTCAGAAAGGGCTTCGTCGGCAACCTCGTCGTTGATGTCAACGGGTTCTGGTTGGCCAACCTCGGCAAGAATCTCAGCAGCTTTGGCTTCCACCTTTTCGGCGGTTTCCTCGGCAGCTTCTTCTAGCTCCTCGACCTTCTCGGCAACCTCCTCGGCCTTAGCTTCGGCATCTTCGGTGAGTGCTTCGATTTGGCCTTCAAGTTCGGAAACCTTGGCTTCCAGTTTCTCGTTGGCTTCCTCGGCAACAACCTTGGCGGCAGTAGCGTCGTCGATTGCGGTGGCAGCTTCTTGCAGAGCAGACTCGGCTGCGTCTAGCTTGGCTTGGAATTCAGTCACTTGACCTTCGTGGGCCTGTGCTGCGTTTTCGAGTGCTTCGATGCGATCTTTCGCCTCGGACTCGCTGGGCTGAGTTAGTCGGTCAAGTATATTCATTGATTTGTATTTCTTTTTAGTGTCAAATTTCTCGTCTGCGAATCCGTAGTTGATCGCCTCGTCAGCATTCATCCACGTCTCGCGTTTCATCATCTCGCGGACAGCTTCTTGGCTCTGGCCGGTGCGGTCTGCGTAGATGCTGGCAATCTCATCTGAGATCGACTCAAGAAGTTCTGCTTTCTGGCGCATGGTCTCAGCGTCGCCTTCGGCATAGCTGGACGCCTCATGGATCATCATGCGGCCTCCCTTTTTCATGCGGATCTTGTCAGCAGCCATTGCGATGACTGATGCCATTGATGCTGCCAAGGTGATGTTGGCGGTCACGTAGACGCCACGCTCACGCAGTTCCAGCAGTTCGTTGTAGAGAGTGTATCCGTCCAGAACGGAACCGCCAGGACTGTGGATCTCGATGTCCAGAGTATCTGCGGCATTCTCGATGCAGTTCGTAATCTCGCCAGAGACTGAGCCATTCTCGAATGCTGCTGCGCCATAGACTTTGCTGATCTCCTCTTTAATTCGATCCATGCTGTCCTTGTGGACAACCTCGTCCAGCGATACGCGGGCGGCTTTGTTTTCGATCTTGATAAATTCCATTATTCTTGATTCTGTTCGGGTTGTTCGTTGGGTGTCAGCATGGACATCTTGCGGCGATCAATTGCAACGCCATACTTGGCTTCTGCTGCTTGTGCTGCCAGTTCTTGCAATGCGACCTCCTCGGCGCGGACTGAGTAGTGTTCCTCAAGTGTGCCGCCACGCATCTCGACTATCTCGCGCAGGTTTACGGCTCCCATGCGGTGCATGGCTTCCAGTTCCTTGAGAACGCGTCCGTCGTCGATTGTCAGCTTGGGTGGGGTGCTGAATGTCCACTTATACCATTCCTTGCCTTGGGGTAGGTCGCCACGTTTTTGGCCTTTGGCGATGGCGTAACCGACTAGACGCTTGATGCCATACATCAGGATGTCTTGACGATCCTCAATGGACTTCTGAGCCATTGCGATCTCGGTGCGCTGGGCAGTGCCGCCACCGGCTCCGTGGCCAGAATAGAACGCATAAGGCCAAGACAGGCCAGCATATGCGCTCCGCAGTAGGCGGTCGTGGAAATCCAAGAATGGAGTGCCTGGTCGCGTGTTCTGTAAAGTCTCAATCTTGCTGCCAGATCCAGCTCTGAAATAGCGGACAGTTCCTCCGTCCAGAGATTGGACAGAAACGCCCTTGTCTGTATTGTTAACCTCGGACAAGGTGGTGTATGGATCATCAGGATCCGGGCCACCATGCTCGTTGGTTTCAATCATCGAGATGGACGACAATTGCATCATGGCGAGTCGCTCCCACTCGGTGGATTGGATCATGTCACGGCAATCGTTGATGCAGTGAGTCAGTGCCGGCAATCCGCGTCCTTGTTGCTGCCACTCTGGGTCATACAGGTGTATGACGTTCTCGGCCTTGAGCCATTTGGACAATTTGCCGTCACGATCCAGAAATGCGTATTCCTTTGGCGCGCCAGATCGGTGGTAGATGATGCCGTCGCGTAGTTCGCCGCCTCTCATCTTGGATCCCTCCTTAAGTCCTTGCGGGGATCCTATGCGGTGCGATGGTATGCCTTGATAGCGCGGGAATCCGTCTTTGGTCTGGGTCAACAGGATGAATACCTCGCCGTCAACGTCCATGCTGGTCGACCATGTGAAAAGGTTGTTCTTGAGATCGTGCATGCCTCCGCGCACGTCTCCAATAGGATAGAACTTGTTCAGCAACCAATCGGTAGCCAATGCGCCAAATTCTTTGTCCTCGCCGGCAAACTTGGGAACGAAGGCGCGACCGACGCTATACATCGAGCGGTCATTGATTGCCTTCTTGATTGGGCCAAAGTTTAGGAAAATGCGGCGGGCATGTGACACCAGGGTCTGGCGATCCGTGACAGGAATCAGATCCTCGATGTCTTTTTTTTCTATGGGTTCCCACGGGCGGTAGTGGTCATGCTGTGCAGCGCGGGCTGCTTTCCAAGCCACTTTGCGCCCATATTGGTCGAGAATTGCCATGCCATTGATAAGGTGTCAAAACCTTCCCATTGATCGGGTCTGGCTTGGCACAACGCCAGCGTCCAGCCATTCAACTGCGCGGGTCAGTGCTGCAAGCTCCTCGGACTTGCTCAACGACATATTGCCGCCCGTCTGGACTGTAAAGCTGACTCCGTTCTTGCTGCTCGATTGCAGCTTGTCCAAGCCGCCGTCAGTCAGCGATGCTGTCAGGAACTCAGTCTTGCGCGCCCGCAAAGCGTCTGCAAAGTTTGAGTCGGAAAGGGCAGCTCTCGCCCAATCCCTAGAAAGTTGCAACCAGTTCGCAGCCATTAATGGCTTGCGGGTGTCAAAACCTGCTCTGGATAATTTCAGAACAGCATGGATCAGCGGACGCTATGCGCCGCTGTCCGATTGGTTCTGCTTTTCGACCCACCTGATCCCGTTCCATTCAAGGTCGGCGGGCTTTTGCCCGAAGCTGTGGATCATCATATCTTTCTGGAGGCACTTGTAGCATCTGGCCCCCGATAGCTTCATGAAGCC
>JAKMCX010000138.1 GCA_022428285.1 Flavobacteriales bacterium | reverse complement strand
TTACCAGGAATACGACCCAGCGGCTACAGACGATGACGGAAGCTGCGAGAATTTCCTTGACTAGGAGTAGGTTCTGAAACCGCATTGAATACAAAAAAGCCCCGCTCAACAGCGGGGCTTTTTTTTTGTCTTTCCCTTCCAAAACGGAGAGCACAAGACGGCACCAAACTCGGGCCCAAGACCGCTAACTTTGGCCTACTATGGGCACGACGGAAATCGTCTTTATTCTCCTCATTTACCTGCTGCTGTTTGGCACCAAGGGCCTGCCTTCCGTTGCACAGTCTATGGGGAAGTTCATGCGTCAGGTGCGCGACGCCCAGCAGGACATACAACGCGAAATCTTAAGTGGAACCGACGACATCAGGAAAGGGGCTGCCGCTTTCCGAGACCCTGTCAATGCAGCCACCAAAGGCTTTGAAGAAGCCATGAACACTCCAACAGGAACGCCTCGTTCCAGCACCGGCGTTCCTTCGGATGGCGCGCCACCAAAAGCCACCAACGAAAAAGCGCCCACCAGCGCAACGGAGCCGAGCGATGACGCTGGGGCGGACACAAACCCTCAAGACCAAGCCCAGTAAATGGAAGTGTTGGCCCACATTCCTGCTGTCCTGGCGCTGCTCATGGGGCTGGCGCTCTTGGTTGGAGGAGGCGAAATCTTGGTGCGCGGGGCAGCCGCCTTGGCTTTAAAGGCCAACATTCCGCCCCTCATCATTGGGCTCACCGTAGTGAGCATGGGAACATCGGCCCCAGAGCTGTTTGCTTCTGTTCAGGCAGCCCTCGATGGCAATCCCGGATTGTCGGTGGGCAATGTGATCGGCTCCAATGTGGCCAACCTCGCCTTGATTCTGGGACTCACGGCTTTGGTGAGTCCAGTGGTCGTGGACCGCATGGCCATGCGTCTTGACATCCCCCTCATGGTGGGAGTGAGCCTGCTTTTTGTGGCCGCGGCAGGCGACCTAGAGATCTCCCGAAACGAAGGCATCGCGGGCTTGGTCTTGATGGCCGCTTTTCTGGGCAACCTCTACTGGCGTTCTCAAAGGCAGGAAACTCAGGACGAAGACGACGGAGAATTGACCGAAGCGGGCCAATGGGCCAATTGGTCTCCCCTGGCTCTGGTTGGCGTATTGATCCTGGGCATGGCCGGACTCTATTTGGGCTCGGAAGGCTTTGTGGATGGGGCCAGAAGGATGGCCTTGGACTTCGGGGTGAGCAACCGCATTGTTGGGCTGACCATTGTCGCCTTTGGCACCAGCGTCCCCGAACTTGTGGCATCAGGCATCGCCGCCATGCGCGGCCAGTCTGACCTGGCCATTGGCAATGTGGTCGGGTCCAACCTGTTTAACCTGCTTCTGGTGCTGGGCACCACGGCCACCATCACCCCGCTCCCCATGGAAGCATCGGTCCTCAGCTGGGACATTTGGTGGATGTTGGGCACCGCAGTCGCCTTGATTCCCCTGGCGTTGCTCGGAGGCCTGAAAGTCCCGCGAATGGGACGTTGGCAAGGCGGATTGTTCGTGCTGGCCTATGTGGCCTACATCGCGCTCACGTGGACGGCCTAATCCCAATCGAAGCCCCCTTGGAGAATGGGCATGTGGCCCGATGTCGGCATTGGCCTGGCCTGCTCCAGTCTGAGTCTTTAGAGGAATGGACAAGAAGCATCCCTTGGCAGCAAAACCGCATCACCGTCTACGGCAAAACCCATGACGAACCCCGGCTCACAGCCTGGTTTGGCCCCGCCTACACCTACAGCTCCATTGCCTGGCCCTCCGCCCAGATCCCAGTTGACCTTCAAGGCCTCAATAAGCTTATTTCCAATACTTTAAAGTGCCGGGAGTTTGACGCCATACTGTGCAACCTCTACCGCAATGGACAGGACGCCATGGGTTGGCACAGGGACAATGAACGGGAAATCGACCCCACCATCATTGCCTCGGTGAGCCTGGGCGCCCAACGCGACTTCAAAATCAGACACCGCACCACCCGAGAAACTTGGACTGTACCCTTGGGCCACGGCGATCTCCTGTCCATGGAGCACCTGCAATTGGACCACGAACATGCCCTGCCCCGGCGGGCGAGAATCGATGCCCCTCGATTGAACCTCACCTTCCGCCATTTCCGTGGTGGCGGGACTTAACTTGCAAGACCATGTCTGTACACGCCTCCGCCAAGCGCATCACCACACAGGTGCTGCAGGAAATGAAGCACAACGG
>JAKMCX010000128.1 GCA_022428285.1 Flavobacteriales bacterium | reverse complement strand
GAACAAGACAAAGCCCCGACACTCCACAGGGAGGGCCGGGGCTTTGAACGACGGACCGCTGGCGGCCAGTCGGGGCAATTCATTGAAAAACCCGGATGTAGTCTACGGCCATAAAGCCCGGGAATGGCGTCGTTTCGTTGGGGTCACCAGGCCATTGTCCGCCAACGGCCACATTCAAGATGAAGAAGAAGGCGTCGTTGAACGGATAGTTAAATCCATTCATGTTCTGAGGGGTGATCGTGTGGTAGTGCACGTCATCCATGTAGAACTTGATCTCGTTTTCCTGCCAATCGATGGAGAACACATGGAACTCGTCGGCAAAGGTTGCAGGAAAAGACAGCGCGGGTGCGGTGGTGCCATTGTATTGGTGTTGTCCGTTGTCAGGACCCCAATGCACAGTGCCGTGGATCAACCGGGGTTGGTGTCCCACCAATTCCATGATGTCGATTTCGCCACAGGCAGGCCAGCTTTCGGTGGTGATGTCAGACCCCAACATCCACAATGCCGGCCAGATGCCCTGTCCAATGGGCAACATGGCCCGGATGTCAACGCGGCCATATTGGAAGTCGTAAATCCCTTGGGTCTTCAGACGGGCAGAGGTGTACCCCCCTTCGTTGCGGGCGAAGATGAACAGGTTTCCATCGTCAACTTTGACGTTCTCCGGGTTGTTGGTGTAGTTCTGCAATTCTTGGTTTCCCCAACCCCAGTTGCCATTGCCTAAATCATACGTCCACTTGGAGGGGTCGGGCGCGCCATCGCTGTTGAACTCGTCGCTCCAGACCAAAGTCATGCCAGGGTAGGAATCCGGTGTGGTGTAGCCTGCATTGGAGATGCCGAGGGTCTGGTCGTCGTTCCGAATGGTGCCAACGGCCTCTTGGATGTTGTCGCGCAGGTATCCGCCTTCGGGGTTGCTGAGCGCTACAGTAAAGAACTCGTCGGGCTCCAAGAACTCATCCACCACAATGGAGACTTCAATGGTCTTTTTGGTGTCGCCAGGCGAGAACACGAGATCACCTTCGGTGGCCGTGTAGTCTTCTCCTGCTATGGCTGTCCCATCGGCGGTGGCATAATGCACACGGACCTCCTTGGTTTTGGCCTCATCGATGCGCACATCGAAGGTGAAGGTGGCACTTGCATCGTTTTCAAATGCAGTACGGTCATTCGAAAACCTGAATTCCGCAGGTGTGTCTTCTTCTCCACCACCACAAGCGGCAAAAGCGAGGGGGAAAGCCAGAATGAGGAGGGTCCGTGAGGTGATCATTGTGCAGCAAAAATCAAGGTGAAGTAGCCCTTTGCATTGGTGCAGTCTCCATTTTGGATGGGGGCCATGACGACCAAACGGTCTTCGGTCAATTCGAGTATGTCATAGGTGGGACCGCAATCCCATACGCCCATGAACCAACAGAAACCGGTGTCGTCCGGAATCAGACGGAACTGGTCTTCACCATTGATGCCAGCACCTTCATTGAGCAAATAATTGAGGGTGTCGGGGACCACAAGCTCGTTGACCACGTAACCCTCAAAAGGGTTGATGGTGCCTCCGTTGTTGTTGTACCCGTACATGCCATCGGTGGTGAAGGTGTAGCTGTCGTCGTACTGCTCCGGGGTCAACCCTGCAACCGGGCTGCTGTACCACTCGGTGCTGCCAGGTGTCGGTCCAACCGAGATGGCCCCGGCTTCTCCAGAGAAGATCCAGGTCTTTTGGTCGTCGCAGCCTGTGAGCAAAGCGAGGGTGCCTTCGCAGGGGAGTTCAACGGTGTTGGCCACTGGAATGGTCGCCGAGGCTGTTCCAGAGCCACCGGCACTGTAGACCGAGTAATTCACTTCATAGTTGCCCTCCTGAGGATAGAACGTGGTGTCTATCAGGCTGTTGCTGGTGAGTCCGTTCCCGAAATCCCAAAAATGGAGGAAGCCGTCACCCGCCAACGAGGTAAACACGACCCTGTTGGAGTCCACGTAGGGTGTTGCGGCGGTGTCAACGTAGAGGTACTCCCATTCAAATGAAGCACTTGGAGCGCCTGGGAGGTCGATGCCTTCTTCCACAGTGGGTTGACAACCAACAAAGGCCAGAACGGCGAGGAGGGGGAGGAAATGATGAAGTCGCATCAGTATCCGGGGTTTTGATTGATGAGTCCACCGCTCAGGGTGATCTCATTGCTGGGGATGGGGAAGAGTTCGTTGACGCCTTCTGTAAAACTGTAGCCGCTGGCAGGGAAATGCTCGTCGAGGTGAGCTTGCATGACTTCAGCAGCCCTTCCCTGACGAACGAGGTCAAAGAAACGGTGGCCTTCTAGGGCCAATTCAACCCGGCGCTCATGCCAGATGTCTTCGATGGTGAGGTTGTCTGCTGTGATGAAGGGGAGCACTGCGTCGGGTGACATGGGGTTGTAGGTCACGTTGCCCCTGGCTCTGAACCGGACAGCTTCGAGTGCATTGACAGCTTCATCGATGCGGCCCGTGTTCACACAAGCTTCTGCATGGAAAAGCAAGATGTCCGCATAGCGGATGACGCGGTCGTTGGTGTGTCCGTTGGGGTTGGGGTCGCCGAACGGCGCTTCGTCTGCCGCGTTGTTGAAGTTCTTGCGGGAGTAATAGAGGTGGGGCAAGCCTGTGGCATCCAGTGTAAAGACACCGCGGTCTCCCATGACATCGCCTTCGCGGAAGAGGGTCGCTGGGAGGCGGGGGTCGCCTTCTTCGTACTCATCCACCAAATCTTGGGTCGGGAGGTTGAATCCGTATCCATTGAACTGTCCACGCGCACGCTGGAAAACGTTGGTGAACGTGCCTTCGAGCTGCTGTCCCCAGTTGCCTCCAGATGCGTTCATGTATTGGATTTCCCAGATCGAACCTGGCCCATTCTCACCCAATTCTGTGAAGATGTTGCCGAACTCAGGATCGAGGCTGTATTCGCCTTCGCTGACGAGGTCTGCCGAGACTTGGTAACAGTCTTCCCATTCTCCGCGGAAGGCATGCACCTTGGTCATCAGTCCTTGCGCGGCTCCACGGGTAGCACGGCCGAGTTGATTCAAGCTGTAGGCACTGCGGGATGGCAGGAATTCGATGGCGTATTCGAGGTCCTCTTTGATCAAGGTATAGACCTCTTCTTCTGTAGCGCGCGCTTGCTGATACTCTGTCGAGGCAAGGGGTTCCGTGACGAGGGGTACGCCGCCAAAAGTCTTGACGAGGTTAAAGTACCAGTATGCGCGGATGAACCGTGCTTCACCGAGATAAGCCTCGCGGACATCGACATCCATGTCGATTTCTGGGACTTTTTGGAGGGCGAGGTTGCAGTAAGCGATGCCGCGGTAAGCCACTTGCCATTCAACGAGGAGCATTTGACCTGAGCTGTTGCCCTGGAAACGCTCATAGTCGTAGAGCTGCGGATCGTCGCCATCGCCTGACCCACCCTTGTCGCTGTCATCGGAAATGATGTCTCCGAAATACCAGCGGAAGTGGGGCTTGAGGCCAGATGAGCCTTGGATGTTGGTGACTTCCTGCTGCAGTGTATTGTAGCAGGCGATGGTCGCAGACAATGCGTCTTCAGGCGACTTGTAGAAATTCGCTTCCGTGGCACCTACAACAGGTGTGCGTTCGAGGAAGTCCTGCTTGCAGGAGACCAGAACCGCTGGAATCAGGAGGAGAAGGAGTGTGCGCTTCATGTTTTCCTGGATTAAAATGTGACGTTGATGCCGGCGATGAAGTTCCGTCCGACAGGATAAAAGCCGCGGTCGATGCCGATCTCCAGCGTGCCGCGTGACCCGATCTCAGGATCGAGGCCAGAATAGTTGGTCAGGGTCAGCAGGTTGCTGGCTGAGACATAGAACCGGCACTTGCCGATGTCGAGCTTGTCCTGAATGTTTTGGGGGAGGGTGTATCCGATCTGAAGGTTCTTGATGCGAACAAAGGATCCATCCTCAACGAAGCGGTCAGAAACACGGTTGTTCTGATTCGCGTCCGTGTAGGTGATGCGCGGATGCTCGTTGGTGGAGCCTTCGCCTGTCCAACGCTCCAAGGCCGAAACAGGCAGGTTGGTGGTGTTGAGGTCGTAGCGGAAGATGCCGTTGAACAAATCGTTGCCCTGGGACCCTTGGATGAAGATGCTCGCGTCGAAGTTTTTCCACTTGACGTTGCCCGTGATGCCAAAGGTGAAGTCGGGGTGGGGGTTGCCAATGACCGTCTTGTCGTTCTCGTCCAGAACGCCGTCCTCGTTTTGGTCCACGAAGATGACGTCACCTGCTTCAGCTTCGGGCTGGGCAGTGTTGGCTGAGGCTTCCTCATCGGTTTGGAAGATGCCTGCCGTCTCGTAGCCATAGAAGACCGCCATGGGCAAGCCAATGTCTGTGTAGGCCGAAAAGTCGTTGCCTGCGCCAAAGACACCGCCGGTGTTGATGGGCTGACCGCCTTCACCCAGACCGGTAATCTCGTTGCGGATGACGCTGAGGTTTCCTGTAACGTCATATTCCCAATCGCCTTTCTCACCCCTGTAGGTGAGGGCGAGTTCGACGCCTTTGTTCCTGGCCGAAGCGACGTTGGTCGCGGCAGGCAAGAATCCAACCACCCCGGGAACCGGGACAATGGCGAGCATGTCGTTGGTGTTTTTGATGAAGTAGTCGAGGACGATGTTGAAGCGACCGCGGTAGAGGTCGAGGTCCAGACCGACGTTGAATTGGTCCACGGTCTCCCACTTCAAATCTGGGTTGGAGGTGGTCACAGGACCTGCGCCGTTGACTTGTTGCTGGTCTGGCCCAAAGGTGTAGTTCTGGCCATTGAACACCACTGAGGTGAAGTCAAAGTTTCCGATGCCATCGGCATTTCCATTGCGGCCCCATGAGCCACGCACTTTGGCAAATTCAATCCAGTCCTTTTCTAACACCCATGGAATCTCAGTAAGGTTCCAAGCGGCAGACAGTGAGGGGAAGATGCCATAGCGGTTGTTTGCACCAAACTTGGAGGACCCGTCTCGGCGGACGGTACCGCTCATGGAGTAACGGTCGCCGAGTTCGTACTGGACCCGGGCAAAGGTGGAGAGGTAAGAGCTCTCTCCGAATCCGCCGCTGGCATTGGGTGCCTGCTCATTGAAGTTGAGGCTGTTGTCGAGGAAGGCAAGCTCGGGGTCGTTGGAATTCAAACTGTCCCGGTAGGTGCCGATGTTCTGGTAGTTTCCATAGAGGGCTGAATAACCCAAGATGGTTTGGATGCGGTCCCCATTCTTCAGGTCCTTGTCGTACTGCAGGGTGTTCTCCCACTGCCAGTTGGACCATTTGTTTTCGTTGCGAATGAGGCCATTGACTTCGCGCCACTCATAAGCGGGGCGGTTGGGGTCGTTTTCTCCAATGCCCAAATCATAGGAGGGCAAGAAGATTTTTTGAGAACCCAATGAGAGGTCGATGTTGACCGAGGAGCGGAACTTCAACTCCTTGAGGAGGTCGTACTCTCCGTAGAGGTTTCCGACAAAGCGGTTGGTGACCCAGTTGTCAAAAGTGGTGGCCACCTGATTGATGGGGTTGGCGATGTCGCTTCCGATCAATTCAGAGTAAGCATATGAGCCATCGGGGCGAGTCACCGGCGTTACAGGGTCCATGTTCAAAGCACGAACGACTGGGGTGGCGAATTCATTGTTTTCAGCCAAGGCATTGCGGCTGATGTGAGTGAAGTTGACCGTTTGGCCAATGCGGAACCGGTCACCGGCATCTTGCTGGGTGCTCACGCGGAAAGTGGTCCGTTCGAAGCGCCCCTTCTCTCCGCCGATGATGCCGTCTTGGGCGAAGTGGCTTCCGCCGATGGCGGTGGAACTGGTGGCTGTACCCTTGGTGAAATTAAAGCTGTGGTTCACCATAGGTGCGCGCTGGAACAGCGCATCTTGCCAGTCGGTGCCTTCGCCAAGACTGGCGGGGTCAGCGAGTTGGGGAAGTGGAACAAGGCCTGCTGCCGCGCGGCTCTCGTTCATGAGAATGGCATACTGCTCCGCATTGAGCAGTCCAATCTTTTTCCACGGCTCTTGGAAGCCATAGTAGGTATCGTAGGTCACCTTGGCGGGCTGCCCCTTGGTGCCTTTTTTGGTCGTGACAAGGATCACGCCGTTTCCACCGCGGGCTCCATAGATCGCTGCAGAGGCGGCGTCTTTGAGCACAGAAATGGATTCGATGTCGGAAGGGTTCAGGTAATCAATGCCACCGGATGGAATGCCATCCACCACCCAAAGGGGCTCGGCATTGTTCAGGGAGCCGGTTCCCCGAATCCGAATGGATTGGGTGGAACCTGGCTGACCTGAGTTTTGCGTGACTTGGACTCCGGCTGCCCTTCCTTGGAGGGCTTGCTCCGTGCGCAATACAGGCACAGAAGTAGCGTCCTTGA
>JAKMCX010000123.1 GCA_022428285.1 Flavobacteriales bacterium | reverse complement strand
ATGATGGGACTCACCTCCTGCTTGACCCAAGCACGGGCCGCATCGCGGATGAGTTTGTGCTCCTCCGTCAAGAGGTCGTCCATCATATAGTAATCATGCCCCTGGTAGAGGTCGGTCTTAACAGATCCCATGTTCATGTCACAAAAATACAACGCCTGCGTACGTACACTTGAACAACCATGGACCCAGAACGCCCAAAACACCCTGAATTTGCCCGCGTCGCTGCCAAAATTGCCTCAGACCGGCATGGCTTGCGGATTCAGGATGCTTTGCCGGGACTGTTTCCCACGCTTCTGCCCAGCCGGAAATCCTGCAAAAAGGCCATCGAAAGGGGCCGGGTTGAACTCAACGGAATGCCTGCCACGACCGCACGGAAGGTCCAAACAGGTGATGAAGTGGTCTACCTGCCCGATGCCACACTTCCCCGTCCACCCGGTGCAGGGTCCCCCTCCACATTGAAGTGGAGCCGACCCCCAGGAGCCGACCATCTATTTGTCTGGAAGCCAGCAGGCATGGCCACCTCGGGCAATGGGCGCATGCACCTCGCTGCCTTACTCGCCCACTTTGCCCATGCCGGAACGCCGGACCAAATGGACACCCTTCGGGCCCTTGAACCCGACGCCATGCGCTGGCCCCAGCCCGTTCACCGCCTCGACCGCGGCACCTCTGGATGGGTTTGCGTCGCCCTGAGCCTCAAAGCCGCCCACAGCATCAGTAACGCCTTCGCTGCACGGAACGTTCGAAAGTCATACCTCGCGCTCGTTTCCGGAACCCTCATCGGTACAGGGGAGTGCAAACAACCCCTCGAAGGAAAGCCCGCTCTGACCACTTGGCGCGCCATGGCATCTGGACCACTCCCTGTTCACGGCACCGCCACCTTGCTCGAAGTGACGCCCACCACTGGCCGCACCCACCAAATTCGGAAGCACTGCGCGCACCTGGGCCACCCCATCGTTGGAGACGACCTCTACCCCTCATTGGAACCCGGTGAACAACCCGCCTTGCGCTACAGTGGTCACGGCCTGTTTTTGAGCGCAGTATCCCTTGAAATCCCCCAAGGGGACCACGGAACCTCATCACTCGCTTCTGCAAAAGCGCCCAAAAAATTCCAGCGCATCGCCTGGATCAGGAAAGCCCTCGAACAGCGTCAAGCCACCGAGGCCTCGTAGCCATCATCGATCAAAAGGCCCTTCTTTTTGTAGGCCGAAACGGCCAAATGATCGGCGCGTTCATTCATGGGGTTGCCGGCGTGGCCTTTGACCCAATCAAACCGGACTTTGTGCTTGCGGTACACCCGCAGAAATCGCATCCACAGGTCTGGGTTTTTCTTGCCTTTGAAGCCCTTCTTTTCCCAATTGAACACCCAACCTTTGTCTACCGAATCAATGACATACTTGCTGTCACTGACGACCCAAACTTCCACCCCATCCCGGTTCAGCGCCTCCAGTGCAACGATGACCGCGAGCAACTCCATGCGGTTGTTGGTGGTCAGCCGGTAGCCTGCCGTGAACTCTTTGCGGTGGCCTCCCCACTGCAAAATCGCCCCGTAACCACCAGGGCCGGGATTGCCCGAGGCGCCCCCATCCGTGTGAACGACAACGGGATCAGCCATTGACCTGAAAAAGCATAGCGGCGTTGGCGGAAAACAGCTTGACGGCGATCGCCAAGAGGATGATGCCAAACACCTTTTGAAGGACCGCAATGCCGCCCTCGCCGAGCAGACGCTCGATGCGACCGGTCATGCGCAACACGAAGTACACCAGTGCCATGTTGACCAAAATCGCCAGCGCAATGTTGACCGCCGCATACTCTGCCCTGAGCGAGATGATGGAGGTCATGCTGCCAGCACCAGCAATCAGGGGAAAGGCCACAGGAACAATCGTCGCCGTCTTCATGGATTGGGGAGACTGCTTAAACAACGTGATGCCCAAGATCATTTCCAAGGCCATGAAGAACATGACCATGGACCCTGCGACTGCAAAAGAATTGACGTCGATGCCCAAAAAGTTGATGACCCCTTCACCGAGAAACAAGAAGGCGAGCATGATCCCCAAAGCGACCAGGCTCGCGCGTTCAGGGTGGATGTCTCCAGCCTTTCTCTTGATGTCGAGCAAGAAAGGGATCGACCCTACGATGTCGATGACAGCGAACATCACCATCCCCGATTTTAACAACTCTGTCCAATCAAAAGCCATGTTTACCGTTCAATAAAGGGTCAATGGTTCAAGACAAGGATAGGCATTCCGTCACAGCGCGCAAGGCCTCCCTGGCGCAATGCTCGGCTTCGAGGTTTCGCACTTTTTCCGCGATGCTCGACGGGGTGTCCAAGGCCGCATCCAATGCCACACGGGCCTGAAAAAACACCGCACCGGTATCGTACTCTTCGTCTACCCAATGCAACGTAATGCCGGTCTCATTTACCAACCCCTCCTGCAGGGCGCTGTGGACCGCTTTGTGCACATGGTCTCCATACATGCCCTTGCCTCCAAAAGCCGGCAGAAGGGACGGGTGCAGGTTCAATATGCGCCCAGAAAAAGCCTGAGCCAACTGACCCGGCACCTTCAGCAAAAAACCCATCAGCACCACAAATTGAACGCCTTGAGCGGCCAATTCTTGGGCCACCGAACCCCCGTTCAGCTGGGCCTTTGAAAAGACCCAAGTGCGCGCGCCCAATGATTCCGCTCGGCGCAAAACACCCGCACCTGCGCGGTTGCTCGCCACCACTTCAATCTCGATGTCGCTGCGCTTCTCTGCAGCCCGAATCAGGCGCTCCGCGTTCGTCCCCTCTCCGCTGGCCAAAATGGCCACCTTCATGCTCCCTGCAGCCATCAGCGTGCGTCCGGGTCAAACACAGCAGGGTCCGAAAGTGGGCCCCTCTGACGCGCTGTTCTGTCCGACAAAAGCTGGCTCATGGCATCGGCCATCGCTTGCACTTCGGCGTCGTCTGGCAAAGCATCCGACAAGGCACCAGACACCCGCTGACTCACCGCCATGGCCATTTGAATCTCGTTGCTCGCAGCAGCATAACGGGCTTCATCCAGCGAGAAGAAGTAATCCACGTCACCCGACAACATCGCAAAGAGCTCCGAACCCACCTGCTTGGCGAGCGCTCCAGCCGATTTCCGCTGCGCTTCTGTCAAGTTGGCGTCTTGGGCAAACTCGGACAACAACTCAATCGAAGGCAACATGATCCTGTCATAAGGCACATTGCGCGAGGGCGTGGCTTCAATCAAACGTTCCAAAACCTGCAGGCCCCGCGCACTCTTGCCCGATTGGGCAAAAGACTCCGCGAGGTTGGTGAGTTGCAACCGAATGTTCGTCGCCATCCTGCGGTTGTTCTCGTCCATGTAAATCTCTCCTGGAGCATCCATACCACCCCATTGAAAGTCCTCCATTACGTTGGTGTACATGATCTCCTGCGCAATGCCCACGGGTTGTCCACCCCTAGAACCATAATTCACCGGTACCAAGCGCCAAGCCAGGCCTTCCAATCGGAAGTAGTCCTGCAAGCCGACATAACTGTCCGGACCAATGGTCACCGCGAAATAAACTGGGCGCTCCCAGTTGTTGTTGCGCAGGATCTCCATCACCATAAACTGGTTCTTGAGGACGTATTGCTTGGGTGTTCCATTGCCATCGGTGATGGTCCATTCCAAGGCTTCCACCATGCGCTGGCGCTCCTCTGGAAGGACCAGGCCCGAGCTCACTGCAGCATCCAAGTCGACCGGTACACTGAAGCTGTTAGACGGCAGGTGCGCATACTTGCGTCCACCGCCGTAATCCACCATGTCGGCATCATCCAATGCCTGGCGCATGGCCGTCTCGATGTCCACATAAGGGTTGTTGGTGTCAGAAGGTGGGTCCAACAGCACGATGTCACGCGTGCCCTGCCGGTACTTCTCCTCGCCCATTCGGATGGGCACAGGAGGACTGTCATAGGCCCTGCGCTTCATCTGCTCTACATACCAATCGGTATTGAGCAAGCTGAGGTTGACGATGCGCACATCGGTGCGGTATCCCTCTACCTCTTGCACATACCACAGCGGGAAGGTGTCGTTGTCACCATTGGTAAACAGAATGGCATTGGGCGCAAGGCTGTCCAAGTAGTTCTTGGCCATGTCCACACCCGTACTCCGTCCAGCCCGGCTGTGATCGTCCCAACCCTCAGCTCCCATTTGAGAGGGAACCAACAACAGCAGCGCGGAAATCACCATGGCTGTGAGTTTCTCATTGCCAGTTCTGCCCAACGCAAAGGCCAAGCCGAGCAGGCCTGCAGCCACTGCACCGAGATACAGAACCGTGTAACTCAGAGCATGGCTCCCGCCCCCAGCAGATTCCAAGACAAACAGAACAACACCGAACGCCAATGGAGCACCCATGGCAATGCCCAATGACTTGCCCTTGAGGTGGGTCGCCATGTCAAACAAAGCGTACACCCCCAGCCCGATCCAGATGGTAAAAGCATAGAAAGAGCCCACATATGCATAGTCGCGCTCCCGCGGCTGCAATGGGTATTGGTTCAGGTAAACCACAATGGCCAAACCTGTCAGAATGAACAACAGGCCCGTCACAGAGAAGTCCCGCCAGCTGCGGAAAGCCTGGAAGATGGCCCCGATGAGGCCCAGCAAAAATGGCAGCAGATAGTAGTTGTTGTGTGCCTTGTCAGAGGTGCGGTGAGGCGGCACCTGCTCCCGACTTCCCAAACGCTCTGCATCCAAGAAGTCCACGCCGGTCAGCCAGTTGCCGTCGATGAAGTCGCCATGGCCCTGAACGTCGTTCTGCCGTCCTGAGTAATTCCACATGAAATAACGCAGGTACATCCACCCAATCTGATAGCGGGCAAAGAAGGTCAAATTCTCCCCTTGCGATGGCATCAACAATTCGTGATAACGGTCGGCCTGCCCCTGCAAGCGCTGCACTTCGCGAATGTCCTCCGACGAGCGGGTTTGGTTGGCCCTGTTGGTGGCCGCCCGCACCTGCTGTTCGAGGCCGTTGAGACTTCGCTGCAAGGTTTTGGCGTAAGTGCGGCCATGGTCCAACCCTTGGGACAGGTCGTCCAACATCATTTGGGCCAGTGTGCGGCGCACCTCCGAATTGCTCAAGTCCGCCAACCGCGCTTCATTGCCACGGCCCACAATGATCTCTGTTCCACTGCGGACTTCAAACTTGGCCCCAAAGCGCTGACCAAACGAACGGTAGAGGTTGTTGAGCGTGCGGCTCAACTCCGATTTTTCCATGTTGCTCCCCAGAATTCGACTGGCGAGGTGTTGTTCAAATGCGGCCGCATCGCGTTCCTTTTGGTCAATGGGGCTCACAAATCCAGCGTCCTCGTTCCAACCCTTGTAGTTGGACCAACGCTTGTATTCATTGATGTGGTTCGCCTGGCTGGAATACATCCTGGGGAACAACATGGTGAAACGGTCGTCATAACGGGGGACCCCATTTCGCTTTTCTCCACTGTCCACATATTCCTGCTTCACCTCGAAGTCGCCCTCGTTCTCGTTCATGTATTTGTCCGCTGCAAAGCGGTCCTTGAACGTCGCCACGCGGGTATCCACAGCCCCACGGGACTTGTAGATGCTGTAGCTCGGGAAGTAAGAAGGAGACCCGTCGCTGTAAGGGTCCTCCATGTCGTTCGGAGAATTCCAGTACTGGCCGGTTCCGAGCGGGCGGTCGCCGTATTGTTCCCGGTTCAGGTAGGCGAGCAAAGCGAAGAGGTTCTCCGGGTTGTTCTCATCCATCGGGGGGTTGGCAGCTGATCGCACCACGATGAGCGCAAAAGTGCTGTAACCCACCAAGATCATCGCCACAGAAAGGGCCGCCACGTTGAGCTGCCACCAGCCCTTTTTGCGGCTCCACCACAGTGCTGCCACAATCAACCCAATGACCAAGGCGATGTAGACCGCCACACCAGTGTTGAAGGGCAGTCCCATGCTGTTCACGAAAGCCAACTCAAAACGGGCTGCGAGTTTCACAAAGCCTTGAATCAAACCGTATTGGACAAACAACAGCAGGGCCAAGGACAAGGCCATGGCGCCAATAAACGTGGGCCACTTGAACGTATTCCGCTTGAAGTAATACACCGCTACAATGGCAGGAATCGCCAGCAAATTCAAGAGGTGAACCCCAATCGAGAGTCCCATGAGGTAGGCAATGAGCACGATCCAACGCAGGTTACCGGGCTCCTCTGACCGCGCTTCCCACTTGAGGATGGCCCAGAAAACCAACGCCGTGAACAGTGAAGACAAAGCATAGACCTCACCCTCCACCGCAGAGAACCAAAAACTGTCGCTAAACGTGTACGCCAAAGCACCAACGGCGCCACTGGCCAAGACTGCGATGCGCTGTCCATCAGACAGCTCGGTCACCCCTTCAGCAAGGCGACTCAATGCGAGCTTTCGCGCCATATGCGTCACGCTCCAAAACAAGAAGAGGATGGTGAAGGAGCTCGCCATCGCACTCATGACGTTGACCGCATTGGCCGCCAGCTCCGCAGGGAAAAACATCGAGAACAAGCGTGCCAAGAGCATGAACATAGGTGCTCCCGGAGGGTGCCCCACTTCCAGCTTGTAGGCGGAGGCAATGAATTCGCCACAGTCCCAAAAGCTGGCTGTAGGCTCAATCGTGAGGAGGTAGACAACCGAAGCGATGAGCCATACTGCCCATCCCGTGAGGTCATTAAGTCGCTTGTAATTCATGCGGCGTGGATTGGTCCCTGTCAAAAAAACAGCCCCGAAACTTCGGAACCCCATTCTGTGGAACTACCGCGAAAATAGGCCCTCCTCAGCGGGTGACCATCACCCTCTGGTCGAGGCGGTGAACGCCACTTACCACATGCAACAAATAGCCGCCGGGCGGCAGTCCATGCAAGGGCAATTCCCAGAGCGGCGCAGCGGCTGTTCCTCGGAGCACAATTCGACCCAATCCATCGGCCAAAACCCACGATGCCTTGCCGTCAAATGCGGCATCATCCAACCGCACATGGGCCGCGCCATCGGCGGGGTTTGGGAATACCGAAAGGCCCGTTGGAGCCAAAACCGACGCCTCTTCAATGGCGGATTCGCAGTCGGTCAAAACCCCAAATTCCAGGTCAAACACCCCTTCAATCGAAGTAAGGTCTACGGACACCTGCTCTTCTGCACCAATGTTCAAGGACATCGTCATTCCAGGCAGGCCTTGAAACCCTGGCAATCCAGACATCTCCATAGACAGGGCATAACATCCAGGGGGCAGGCACAGAACAATGCCACCGGCATCGCCATCCATCGGGTCCAACGACATGGCGTCGGACCATTCAAACCCACCTCCGAACAAGCTCCACGCCCACTCCAAATCCTCCAACAATTCCACAAACGTTTCGCCCTCAATCACAACTTCTACAGCCTCGCATGTCCCATCCGCCCCATTGTCGAGGTCGATGCAAGCCGCCAATACCTCATCACACTCCGGAAAGAATGCCGCAACACAAGCGGTCTCAAAGGGGGTGCCGGACACAAAAGCGTAACTCACCGTTGCCCCATTCAGCACGGAGCCATCCGAAAAGGTCCAGACAAAGCCAACGTCCTCCAGCGATTCAGTGACTGCCGTCAAGGTCCAGCTGCCATCTGCTTCCTGAGCCGCCTCGATTTCAAGTTCACATTCCTCGGGTTCGGGATCACAGCCACCGCCCACACCAAAACTGATGACCTGCCAGCCATTCTCATCGATGAGCGGCTCATTCTCCCAAGCTACTGTGCCCTCCGAGTCAGACACGCTGATGTCCAGTTCGGACGCAAGGTCAAGGTCGCTTGATCCCCAGAAGTCGAGCACGTAACACCCATCGGCGAGGCACAACCCCAATTCCACCGGATCAGCGCTCCCCTCGGGAATGAAAAACACCCCCTCCTGCGCCCAATTCTCAGCGTATCCAGACCAGAAATAATAACCGGAAGCCCCCTCGTTGGGCGCAACAGTCACGGCAATGGGCTCACAAGGTTGGTCGCAACCTTCCACCTCCACATCGATGCACCACGTGGCCCCTTCCAAACATCCGGGACTGAACACCGTGGCACAGACCTCGTAAGTGCCAGATTCCGAGTATTGATGGTTGGTAAACAGATAGGCGTCGGTCGTGGTGATGCCATCTCCAAAATCCCAGAAAATGTAGAAGTCATTGGGCTGCATCATCTCCAGCAGCAACATCACACTACAAGGCGCCTCCCCGTCCAAGGGCAACACCATGAGTTCGGCCTCATCCTCATTCAAACAAGGTTCACAACCTTCGTTCTGCACTTCAGTGCACACCTCCTCGCCTTCGGGACAATCTGCTCCTGTCGCCACAGCGCACAAGACCGCCACTTGGGCGCTGTCCAAAGCAAAATCAAACCCGCTTCCTCCTGTCTGCACAAGGTCCCCGTCGAGGTACCACATCACATCTCCCGGGCCTGGTTCACCCTCGTATTGGGCCAAATACTGCCCGCATTCGCCAAGGGGTGTGATGGTCACTTCCACCCCGCATTCAGGCTCAGGAAGTTCCAATTCAATGCACGCTTCTACCCCTTCAGGGCAGTCCTCCGATTCGTAAACAGCGCAAACCGTCCCCTCGCCGGAGAAATACAATTCAACAGACTCCGAAATCAAGGCGCCCTCAGCATCCAACCATGAAACAACGGTGCCCGGTGGCATCCCCACCGCTTCAAGAATCCAACCTTCATCTTCAGTGGCACTGTTGAGGATCACAACCTCCAGCGGGCAAGGCCCACACCCCTCTACTTCCACCGCCGTGCACAGCACCGCAGTATCAGGACAAGTAGGGCTCACATAAGTCGCACATGCTTCATAGATGCCGTCCTCCGGGAACGTATGCCACGTGAAGTGACCCTCGGACGAAGTGCCATCGCTGAACGTCCATTCCACGCTTTCTCCTTCCGTGTAATCGCAGATACTTAAGATGTATTCACATCCTGAGCCACCCACCCAAATTTCGTCTGGGCAGCCCGGCTCATAGTCTTCACTTCCCGTGCATGCGACCACCCCATCTGGGCAATCTTCAGACACATATTGGACACAAACTTGCCAAGGGGCATTGCCCGTTCCCACCGGCAGCGTCATGGCCAAGCCTCCCTCTTGGAAAACCTCGCCATTGAGCGAATACACCAATTCAACGCCTTCCGGGTAATCCACCGGAATCACCATGATCACCTCCCCTTCTTGGGCGGTTTCTACGTTCAACTCCAGCGTGCACTCCACTTCCGAGCACCCCTCTACCGACACTTCTGTGACCAACGTCACCCCTTCGGGACAATAGGCCGAGCTGTAAGTGACGGATACAGGGTATTGACCGTCTTGGGCAAAAGAATATTCAGTGTAATGGCCTCCGACCTGAACGTCGTCGCCAAACGACCACACAGCGGTATCCGACGGCTGAAAACTTCCCGCTTCGAATTGCCAATCGCATCCCGCAGCGTCCACGGCGATTTCCTCTGGGCATTGTATCGGTGAGATTTCTGCGCATTCTCCATAAAAAGGCAGCCCCACAACTTCGGCCAGGGTGCCCACTCCTCCAGGCAAAACTTGAATGTAAAACACCCCAGAAAGTGCGCCGTCGGTCGTCAACTGTGCCAGGAGAACCCGACCATCAGCATCTGGAAGCCCGTTGGTATTCGAAGGCACCACAAACCAGGCGCTTCCAATCATATCGTCAATCGTAAAGCCGTTGCCGCTTTCAAACTCTGTGACAAACGGAGAGCCCGTGCTCATGACCACTTGGGGACAGTCCTCCCCCAGCGAAGGGTCAGGCGGACCGGAGATTCCCAAGGTCAGCCAGCTGTCCCAAGCCAAACTGGGAAAAGCATCAAAGAGGATGGGGTTGTTGGCACAGGGGAATTGTCCGCCAATCTCGTCCTGGTAAAACGACGTGGTTGTTTGCACACTTGTGGGGTGCTCGGCATCTCCAAACACGGTGGTGATCACGTCTTCAGGGCCGGGCAATGTGGCAAACAAGCGATAGGTGGTCAAGCCTTCGAGCGCGCCTTCTGTGTGGATGGCCACCACTTCTATGTCCAAGCAAACATCTCCGTCCACCAACACCGGTTGGGCCTCCGCAAAGAGTACCGTCAACAGGGCCAAGCCCAAGAACTGCAGTTTGAATCTCATCCTTTAAAAATTGACTTCACTCACGCTTAAAACTGAATTCTTGAAGACTTCGTTGCTTGCTCCTTTAAGCATCCACGAAGCGCTTGTCGGTGGGCATCACATCGCCACAGTGAGAACAACTTCGCTTCGCTTCGCTGCCATAAAACTCCCGAAAGCGGGGCAAGAAATCCTTTTCAATGTCCCGCAGCTCGAAATAGGTTTCATGCAGCTTGGCATTGCAACCATCGCAGAACCACAGCAAGCCGTCTTGCATGCCGCTGCCTTCGCGCTTGCGCTCAATCACCAAGCCCAGGGATCCCGCCTCCCGCATGGGGCTGTGCGGGACTTTGGCCGGGTGCAAATACATGTCCCCTGGTCCGAGCCTCATGTCCACAGCCTTTCCGTCTTCCTGAATCCGCACCGTGATGTGGCCCTCCAACTGGTAAAACAACTCCTCCGTTTCGTTGTAGTGGTAATCCTTGCGCGCATTGGGACCCGCCACAATCATCACGATGTAGTCTCCACTGTCAACGTAGAGGTTCTTGTTGCCCACTGGTGGTTTGAGCAAGTCGCGGTGCTCCTCGATCCATGTGGTCAGGTTGAAAGGCTTGGAAATCGACATAGGCTGAAATTAAGCCTTAGAAGGTGTCGTTCGAACAGGCTTGCCTACCAGATACACCCCCAAGAAAATGAGCGCTCCAAAGGCCCACAGCGGCCAACCCGTATCCACCATGTAATCTGTGCCCCCGTAGCGGGCCTGAGCTACGCTAAACAGCGTGGCCAACAGGGGCTGCAGGTAGATGTAGACGCTCACCACCGTAGGTTGCAAATGGCGCATCGCGAAAATGTTGAGCAAGTAGACCAAAAAAGTGGTGGCCAGCACCACATAGGCCACCCCCATCCATTCCGAAGCCCCAAACAAGCTCCAATCAATGTCGGCGGCTTGGCGCCAACCAATGGGCGTGGTAAACAACCAGCCAAACAGAAAAACCCACGTCACCACTGTCAAAGGCTTGTACTTCGACATGAGGGGCTTGACCGCTACGAGGTAAAACGCGTAACTGGTCGCGTTGATCAAGATCATGAGGTCACCTTGCCAAGAGGCATGGATGCGGTCACCTGACCCACTCCACAAAAGGATCGCCGCTGCACCCACACCCCCCAAAATGACGCCGAGCAACCGGCGCTTCACGATGGGCTGTCCCAGCACCACCGCACTGGCGATCAGCACCAAAATGGGGTTCACCGTCATGATCAAACTGGCATTGACGGGGCTTGTGATGTTCAGCCCATTGAAAAAGAGCAGCATGTTGATGCCCACTCCCGTCACGCCACAGAAAATCAACCGGGGAATGTCCGCCTTGGCCACCCGCTCCCGATTGAAGGGCAACAGCAACGAAAACAAGGCCAATGCCCCTGTCACGCGCAACACAATGAACCCACTCGGCCCCACCAAATCAGGCATGAGCCCCTTGGCCACGAGGTAATTACCACCGTAGACCAACGCCACGACCAGCAAGGCCAGATGGGCAAGTAACCGCTGCAAGTCCTGCTGATTTAACCCTTGAGTGCCGCCCGCGCAGCCTCAACAGAGGCTTTGGCAGAACCGGCAAACACCCCCGAACCGGTCAAGAGCACCGGGCGCTTGAGAAAGGTGTATTCATCCATGATCAGCTGGCGGTAGTCCGACTCTGTCAACTGTCGTTCTGCCAGTCCCATAGAACGGAATTTCATCGCACGGCGGCTGAACAGGGCCTCATAGCTTCCGGAATGGGCGTGCATGGCATCGACTTCCTCTGCCGTGATGGCTTGGGCTTTGATGTCGCGCACAACGGCACCGCTTTCGGCAGGCTTTAAGTCTGCCTCAATGCGCTGGCACGTCTTGCAAGTGGGAAGGGTGAAGAAGGTCTTCGACATGGGGTGGGTTTCAAGGTTGAATCAAACCGGAAATGGCGGCATGGACTTCCGACAAGTCTGCTTCTCCAGGCCGGTCGTTGTCCACGGCAACATGCGCAAGATGGGACACCGGTTCGAGGTAAGCGAGGTCTCCAGGCCTGACATGCCGGTCCCACTGGTATTGGATGATTTCTGGCGTCAGGCTGCGCTCTGCTTGATCCCGGGCCATCCTGCGCGCCAAGCGGGTTTCAGGAGTGGCGTGGATGTATACGGTCAGGTGAAGACGCTCCCGAACTCCCACATCGTGCAACAAAAACAAGCCGTCCAGAAACACAATCGGGCAGGCCGGAATGTGAAGCCGTTGAGACTGCACGCCCGGTTGATTGAAGGTGTAACTGTCAATGTGGAGGTCTTCTCCCGCTCGAAGTACATCCAAGTCACCGGCCAACCGCGCCAAGTCCAAGGAGTCGGGCTCATCGAAATTCGGTTCGCCATCGGCATCGCGCGGAACCTGTCCAATGGGCTTGTAGTAATCGTCCATGCGCAGGACCGCCGCCTTTTCGCCATAATGGGCCAACAGGCGGTCAACGACAGTGCCTTTTCCAGAGGCGCTTCCTCCGGCAACGCCGACGAGGATGGTACGGTTGTGTTCAGACATCTGCCAGCAATTGTTCCGCCATGGACCGGTCGTTGGCCAGGCGGGGGATTTTGTTTTGGCCACCGAGCTTGCCCCGACGTGCCATGGCTGCGCGAAAGGCCCCAGACCGCAGCGCCGTGACCTGGGCTTGGCGCAACACCGCTCCAGAAATCAGGTCCTTGTAATACGGGTTGCGCTCCTGAAGCGCCACATCGAGGGCAGCAGCAAAAGCGCCTTCGTCTGGGGGGGCTACTGCAAACTCTACAAACCACTCATGATAGGGCAGTCCATTTTCGGGATTGACTTCCGGCGCCACATGGAATTCTACCACCTGTCCCCCTGCCTGCTCCAAAGCCGAGGCCATGGCAGACTCCACTTCCTCAGCGATGACGTGTTCGCCGAAGGCACTGGTGTAATGCTTGATGCGGCCCGTCACCAATATCCGAGCAGGTGCCAAAGACACAAAGCGCACCGTATCCCCCAAATCGTAGGCCCACAGCCCCGCATTGGACGAAATGACCACCGCATAATTCACCCCCATCTCCACTTCTCCCAGTCCCAACCGGCGGGCACCTGCACGGCCATATTCATCCGCAGGAATAAACTCCAAAAACAATCCGTCCGCCGCATTGACCAGCAAGCCTTCGCCCAATGCACCATCTTGGTAAGCGATGAAGCCTTCGCTGGCGGGATAGGTCTCCACGATGGCCACATCTCCCCCTATGAGCTCGCGAAACCGTTCGGCGTAAGGGGCGTAGGCCACTCCACCGAAGACAAAAAGCGAGAAGTTGGGAAACACCTCCTTGACATTGGCCGCGCCAGTAAATTCCAACAGCCGTTCAAAGTACATCTGCACCCACGACGGAATCCCGCTGATCAAACGCAGGTCCTGATCTGCCGTCTCGCGCACAATCGCCTCGACCTTGGTCTCCCAATCGTCGATGCAGTTCGTATCCCAAGAAGGCAAACGGTTGCGCTGCAAGTAAGCGGGGATGTGGTGGGCAACAATGCCGCTCAAACGGCCCAAGGGCACACCACCAGGGGTGGGCACCAAAGTGGGACTGCCCTGCAGAAAAATCATCTTCCCCCCCACAAATTCCGCACTGCCGGTGTTGGCAATGTGGTGCAACAAAGCCCTCTGAGCGGCGCCGAGGTGGTTGGGCAAACTGTCCTCTGTGAGCGGAATGTATTTGGCCCCCGAAGTCGTTCCCGAAGTCTTGCAGAAGTACTGGGGCAATCCTGTCCACAGCACATCGGCTTCTCCAGCCACCACCCGTTCTACATAGGGCCGAAGCCCTTCATAGTCGCGCACGGGAACCGCCGCCCTGAAAGCCGCCGCCTGTTCGACCGGATCTTGAATGGCCGCGATTTCGCCCAAGCCATGGTCCCTGCCAAAGGCGGTCTGGGCAGCCTGAGACAGCAAGTCCTGCAACACGGCCGCTTGCGCAAGGGCCGGGTCAGCATTGACCAAGTGGTCCCTGCTGCGCACGCGACGCGCCCAAGGGCTGGCCAAGCGCCCTTTCCAACCTCCGCTTCCAGGAGTGTACCCGCCCTTTGACATCGCTGCAAAAATAAAGGCCCGCCCCCCATACAGGGAGCGGGCCTTTCAAGTTCATTGTCAACGCTCAGCTCAATGCTGCACGCGCATCTTTTTCGTGACGCGCACGCCGTTGGTAACGAGCGAATACGTGTACATGCCGTCCGCCAGCGCAGAAGCATTGTACACCACAGTGTGCTCACCTGGGGTGCGGTTACCGAGGTCGACCACATCGACCAAACGTCCCTGCAAATCGCGCAGCTCAATCGTGAAATCACCCCCCCAATCCGCGTTGAAGCGGAAGCGGGTTTCACCAGCCGTGGGGTTGGGGAAGTTGCCATCGAGATGCACACCGTTGTAAGCGCCCAACACGTCCACACTGACCACCGGACAGGTGATCAAACGGATCGCAGGAGTCGCAGTCTGCGATGTAAACCACACGTAATCACCACTTCCAGCCTGTTGGTAGATGATGGTGCTGTTGTCTGTGTCGCTGTTGCCATTGCCCAATACGGTCAACTCGAGGTCTTCAAAGTCAAACTCCGTGATCACGGCTCCAGCATAAAATCCGGGTGAAGCCAATCCTTCTACAGACACTTCCATTTCATCTTCGAATGCCAAGGGATAGTAAACGGGTGCCGCTGGCGTTCCTGCCCAGTTCGCATCGGAAGTGAATTCCGCAAATTCATAAGGCGAATCAGAAAGTCCCACTTCGGGGTCTTGGTCGATCCAACGGATCTCAAAGTCAATGCCATTGCCCAAGCTTGGACCAAAGGCCACTGCAAGTCCGTACACCGTGGTTCCCTCGTTGTTGAAGGTGAAACGGTTGCCGTAACCGGTAGGCTCGAAGAAATCGTTCTCGTCGTCGAAACGTGGCCCGAGTTCTACATCCAAGGTGCCGGCATTGTCGTGGCCAAATTCACACTCTGTGTACTCCATGTCCAAGGTCAACTCACCGGAATCGCTGCCCACTGCGACCGCAGAAGCCACACTGTCACTGGACATGGTCGCACGCAACGTGTAGAGCCCTTCTCCATCGGGCTCCCATCCCGTGGCGATGTACAAGGTGTCTTGCGGGTTGGCAGGACAGTTGTCGTTGTTGGCGAAAGACGGCGCAGTAAACGGATCGGTATTGGTGGTGCTCAATACGGTGCCCTGGTCGTCCAAGACCTCCACTGTCACCACACAGTTCTCTTGGTTCAGGTAACCGCCATTGCGGTAAAGTACACCTGCGAGCACGCCGCCATCGGCAGCAGGAATGGCCTGCGCCATGGGCGTCACACGGTACTCGAAGAGGTTGTATACGTCTCCGTTGGTCAATTGCACCAACTCCAAGCTGTTGGTCACAGGGTTGGCTTCGATGGCAATGTCATCGATGCCCCAGTAATAGTGGCTATAGCCACCTCCAGAAATGGGGCTCTGCAGGTAAGCAAAGCGGATGTCTACAGACGATTGTCCAGCTGCAGCGCAGCTGATGTCCAAGCTTGTCACCAGTGGGTTGGCACTGGCTGAATTGGCCGAAGGAATAAAGGTTCCTCCTGCTTCAAATGACGTCCAGATGCTTCCACCATCGGTGCTCACCTCCACAAAAATGGGCAGGTAAGGATAGCAGCAGTAACGCAGGTATTGGTCCCAGGTGATCACCACACTGGTCAAATCCGTCATGTCCATGTTGGGGAGGTTCAAGAAACCCTCTGTGTCCTCAACACCCGACGCGATGGGCGTATTGTAATAGTCGCAGTCAAAAATCATCCAGCCGTTGTCGGCCGTCATGCTGCTGAGTGCACCAATGTTGGTGCTGAACTCACCTGCTGGAGGTTGAACACCAGATGCGGTGGCATCTTGGAAGTATCCGTCACCTGCAGCGTCCACATACTGCCAGATGGTGTTGTCCGGGCTGCTGTCCTCAGTGGACAAAGCGCCAAAGCCATTGTTTCCAGCCAGGCCATTGGCAAAATCCTCGTAGAAAAAAGTCACCGTGGAGTCGCCGCCACGCATGCCTTGGGCCTCCGAACGGGCGATCTCTTCAAGGCCCAACAATCGGCTGGTCTCAAGTTCTTGATCCGATGCCTTCTTGGGCATTTGCTCGATCATTTGTGCCGAGACTTGGAAGGCCAACACGCAGGCGGCCAGAGTAAAAATGTGCTTCATGATTGTGAATGGTGCGGCAAAATAACCCCTACCAGCCGTTCCCCACTACTTCAAAACATGATGAACGAAAAAGGGGGCCTGGTAGGGCCCCCTTTCTCAATCAAAGTCGGTTCAGAATCACTTCACGATCAACTTGCGGGTAGCGCGGGCGCCGTCCACAGAGATGGTGTAAGTGTACATGCCTGCGGTCAAGCCCTCGAGGTCGAGAACGGCACGCTGGTTGCCAGCGGGCTGAACTCCGAGGTCCATGCGACG
The DNA here is from genome assembly GCA_022428285.1 of Flavobacteriales bacterium. Lineage (GTDB taxonomy): Bacteria > Bacteroidota > Bacteroidia > Flavobacteriales_D > Sanyastnellaceae > UBA8752. The sequence continues at coordinate 25,262 of JAKMCX010000123.1, read as the reverse complement.
CACGATGGCACCCGTCATGCTGGTGACCTCCAAGGTCACGTCTGCTGCAGCTTCAAGGGTGAAGTCAATGCGGGTGTTTCCAGCCGCAGGGTTGGGATACGCACGGCCCAAAGTGAAGCCCTCTCCAGCGATGTCCTCCACGTTCATGGTGGTCTCGGCGTTCGGGTCGAGGTTCAAGCGAACCATGGGGCAGTTGGTCGTGAAGAACCAGTCGTATGCGCTGCTGGCTCCGAAAGGACCATAGATGAAGACCGTCTGGTCGCGCTGTGGGACACTGGTTCCAATCTGAACGTTGTCACCGCCGAGGTGCTCGAAGCAAGCCATCACAGCCTCTCCTTGCGCCACTTCATAGGGCTCCTCCAATGCGAATGTGTACCATGACACCTCGCCGTCACCACTGTTCAAGAAGTTGGCCTCGAGCTGAACTTCCTCCGTTGTGGTCAACAAGCCGTCGTACTGACCGCCTCCGTTGTTCCACTCGACCCAGTCGAAGAGGTGACAGACCACTTCAGCACCAACGTCAGATCCATCCATGATGGCAACGTCAATCGCGTAGATGGTCATGTCGTTCACAGCGTCGTATGGGACACCTGCGATGAAGTCCACAGTACCGTCAGCAGGTGTTTGACCCACAAACTCACCGTTGTCACGGCCGTACTGCAATTCCACAACCTCAATGGCCTGCTGGGCCGCGTTGTCGGCAGGGTATTCGTCCGTGCTGTCCGAAGCCACTGTGTAGTCAAAGGTGTACTCACCCAAACCATCAGCTTCCCAGCCCAAAACACGCAAGGTGTCGTTCTGGCCGTAGGCAATGTCCAATCCGGTGCTCATTCCTCCGTCAGCCTCACTGCCATTGACCGCTACGGTCAACATGGTGTTGGGCTGAACAGCAGTTCCGAGTCCGGTCACACCCACTGCGAGATCAAAGACAGGCAGTTGGCTCTCTGGCCAAGTTTGCGCCTCCCAAAGACCTGTAGTGAAGTAGTCGGTAAAACTGACGTAGTCGTTGATGCGAACGTCATTGGCAGGGGTGTCGAACACCACCATGTCGTCCACCATCCAGGCGTAGCCCCATTGGCCAACCCAGCGCCAGCGGAAGTATACCGTAGCCTCATCACCGGCAATGCCTCCGATGTCAAAACGGGCCACACTGGGGTTGGTGCTTTCATCACCGCGCTCATAGGTTGGGAAGACTTCATAACGGGCAGCGAGTGTGTCACCGTCAACGACGACATAACCGTCCTCAATTTCGAGGGTCTCTGGGCTTGGCCAGTTCACGCCGTCCAAAGAAATCTCCATGTAGCAGCGCTCGATGTCCGTGGTGTTGTCCCAGCAGCGGTAGTAGTTTTCGAACTCTACGGTCACAAAGGGGTGACCGGTCAGGTCCACAGGATCGTTAATGTCGAACCAGCAGTTCTCAACCCAGCTCGCAGCGTAAGCTTCTTCTGCTCCGAACAAATCGGAGTCCACCATCACAAAACCATTGTCTGAAGTGGTAGAGGCGATGCCAGCAATGGCATATGGTCCGCTTGGAGCAGATGTCGTGCACTCCCAGTTGATGCCATCGATGTAGTCTGTGAAACCGGCGTCGTTGGCGTTGGTGAAAGTGATGTTGGAGCAATCCGAGAAGTCATTTGTGTAAATGATGTCGCGGGTGTAATCAACGTGCGTGCCTTGGGCAGCGCGGGCAGTGACGGCACGTCCGGCGTATTCGCGAACCGGTGCCTGAGCAAAAGCGAAACTCACGGTGAGCATCGCAAAGACCAATGTGTAAAGGTGCTTCATTACGTGTTTGATGTTGGATTCGTGGGGCGAATATAGTCCCCGCAACAACGAACACAGCACAGGAAGGGTTCAAGCACCCATTGGCTCCATGAACAATTCAATGCTGGGGCATGTACAGACCAGATTCCGGTCGCCGTGTGCGTTGTCTACACGGGCCACGGCTGGCCAGAATTTGCGCTCGCGCATCGACCGAACAGGATAAGCCGCTTCTTCTCTTGAATAGGCGTGGTTCCATTCCGTCGCCGTCAGCTCACCTGCCGTGTGCGGCGACATGATCAAGGGGTTGTCATCCCGACTCCAACGGCCCTCCTCAATCGCTTGGATTTCCTCTCGAATGGAGATCATCGCCTCACAAAACCGGTCCAACTCCTCCAAGGGCTCGCTCTCTGTTGGTTCAATCATCAGGGTTCCCGCCACAGGCCAGCTGACCGTCGGAGCGTGAAAACCGTAGTCGATGAGCCGCTTCGCGATGTCGGTGACCTCGATGCCAGCGGAAGCCTTGAACGGCCTGCAGTCCAAGATCATTTCGTGCGCCACCTCGCCCCGGTTCCCCTTATACAGGACATCATAATGATCCTCGAGCCGGCTCCGCAAATAATTGGCGTTGAGAATGGCCACTTCTGTGCTCCGCTTCAGGCCATCAGGCCCCAACAGACGGATGTAGGCATAGGAAATCAAATGAATCAGGGCACTGCCAAAGGGCGCAGCACTGACAGCGTCGATGCCCTGCTCACCGCCCACTGAATCCAAGGCATGGCCAGGAAGGAATGGCACCAAGTGCGCGGCAACGCCAATGGGACCGACACCGGGTCCGCCGCCGCCATGCGGGATGGCAAAGGTTTTGTGCAGGTTCAAGTGACACACGTCAGCACCAATCCTGCCCGGACTTGTGAGTCCTACTTGGGCATTCATGTTGGCGCCATCCATGTAAATCTGGCCCCCATTGTCGTGCACCACTTTGGTCACTTCCAAGATGTGCTCTTCAAACACACCATGGGTGGAGGGGTAAGTGATCATCAATGCACCCAACCGGTCTGCATACTGTTCAGCCTTTTCGGTGAGCTCATCGAGGTTGATGTTGCCGTGCTTGTCGCATCCCACCACCACCACCTTCATGCCGCACATCACCGCTGAAGCGGGGTTTGTTCCGTGCGCCGAAGAGGGAATCAGGCACACATCACGGTGCGCATCACCCCGCGAAGCGTGGTAAGCTCTGATGACCAAAAGGCCACTGTATTCGCCCTGCGCACCACTGTTCGGCTGAAGGCTCATGCCCGCAAAACCTGTGATTTCACTCAAATACTGCTCCAATTCCCTCACCATTCTGCGCGTGCCCACGGCTTGCTCAGGCGGACAAAACGGGTGCAACTGTGCGAATGACGCCCAGCCGATGGGCAACAATTGGGTCGCCGCATTGAGTTTCATGGTACACGACCCCAGGGGGATCATGGCATGGGTCAAAGACAGGTCTTTGTTTTCCAACTGCTTCAAATACCGCATCATGGCGGTTTCAGATCGGTAGGTATTGAAAACCGGGTGGTTCAAATAATCCACAGGCCTCAATTGCCCCGCCAAGGGAGAAGCGAAGCCCTCCATATCTGGCAATGTCACCGCATTGAAGCCCAAGACTTCACACACGTCTTGGAAATCCTCAGGAAGGGTGCACTCGTGAAAGGCTATACCGACATGAACCCCGTCGGGGAAATAACGCAGGTTGATGTTTTTGCGTCCCGCGCGTTCCATCACGGCGCCGACATCCTCCATCGCAAAGACCACAGTATCGAAGAAGTTGGGATGCACGGGGTTGTGTCCTGCGGCACGCCCCGCATCGGCCAAGGCACACGCCTGCGCATGGATGCGCTCTGCGATGGTGCGCAATCCAAGGGGCCCGTGGTACACCGCATACATGCTCGCCATGACCGCCAAAAGACTTTGGGCCGTGCAGATGTTGCTCGTCGCCTTGTCCCTCCGAATGTGCTGCTCACGGGTCTGAAGGGCCATCCGGTAAGCCAACTTGCCCCTCCTGTCTACAGAAGCGCCAATCACACGGCCAGGAACGTTGCGCTTGAATTCCAAGCGTGTGGCAAAAAAGGCCGCATGAGGACCTCCGTACCCCATGGGCACGCCAAAGCGTTGGCTGTTGCCCACCACCACGTCTGCCCCCATCGACCCAGGCGATTGAACCAAGGCACAGGCCAACAAGTCCGTCGCCACCACAACACGCACGTTTGCTTGGTGGGCACGCGCGATAAAGGCATCCAAAGGCTCCACCCGGCCCGCATCATCGGGGTATTGGACAAAGACGCCAAAGACGTCCTCAGCCAGCACCATCTGATCCTCAGCAACCCGCTCAATGCGGATACCCAAATGAACCGCACGGCTCTTCAACACCGACCAAGTCTGGGGAAATACACTTTCGGAAACGATGAAACGGTCCACACCTGACTTGGCCGCTGCGCGGCTCCGGGCATTGAACAACATGGTCATCGCCTCTGCCGCAGCAGTGGCTTCGTCGAGCAAGCTGGCATTGGCCATTTCCATGCCCGTGAGGTCACACACCATGGTCTGAAAATTCAGCAGTGCCTCGAGCCTGCCCTGGGCAATCTCCGCCTGGTAGGGCGTATAAGCCGTGTACCAACCGGGGTTTTCTAGAACATTTCGACGAATGACACTCGGCACCTCCGTAGGGTGATACCCCATGCCGATGTAATTGCGGAACAGCTTGTTCTGAGAAGCCAATTGGTCAATGTGCTCCAAATAAGCCGTCTCAGACATGGCCTCTGGAACATTGAGCCTTTGGTCCGAAAGGATGGCTTCTGGCACGGTACTCTGGACCAATTCCTCCAAAGAATTCAGACCCAAAACTGAAAGCATAGTAAGGTGCTCCTCTGAACGGGGACCCAAGTGACGCTGAACGAAAGCTCCTGAAGCCATAACGCTGAATTAGAAGTCAAAAATAAAAGGGTACAACATCAAAAAGTACAATCTGTTCATAACCGTTTCGTGGGTGTTCGATATTCTACATTTGAGGGGCATGCGTGGCTCTCGAATGCTCTGGTCAAATGCCGTCATTTCGGTCGCCGCCGCAGGGTGCGTTTTGCGCTCTTGGTCTTTGTCCCATCCTGCCGAATCTGAAGCCTCCGTGCCTTGGCTGTTTGCCACCGGCATAGGGACTGCGACATGGTTGGCCTACACCTGGCAGCGGCACGTCAAATCCACCCGCCCAAACGGCCTTCGCAGTGCCCACCTCGTGTGGTTGCGGGCACACAAAAAAACCCTGACGTGGGTCGCTGTTCTGTTGGTCCCCCCAGCGCTGGCTCCCCTCGCTCAGACAGCAGCCACGGCAGAAACCACCATGTCCACTGCGCTTCTGCTCTTTTTTGGTCTTTGCGCAGCAGGCCTCCTCACCCTCTTGTACGCAGGACTGCCCGGTATCCGAGGCGTGCAATTGGCACTGAGGCGCATGCCACGGCTCAAACTGCTTTGGATCGGGTTGACCTGGTCCGTCATCACGGCCTTGTGGCCAGCCCTGCTGGGGGCTGACATCACCTCATTTGAGCGCGGAACCTTGATTTTGATCGCAGCAGAAAGGGCCTTGGTGATCATGGCTTTGACCCTGCCCTTTGACTTGAGGGACCGCAACTGGGACCCCGCATCGATGAAAACACTGCCTCAGCTTTGGGGCGCAAAGGGAACCCGAATCACAGCTGTGGCCATGCTCCTCGCTGCCGCATGGGCATCCACAGCGGCATCCGGTGGAAACTTCGCTTTTGCCATAGGACCTCTCATCATGGTGCCTGCCGTTGCCTGCGCCCACGAGCGGCGCTCACCTTGGTATTTCGTGATGTTAGACGCCGCTCTCGTAGCAGACGCGGCCCTGGTCATGGCTTGGGTTTGACCCTCAAGAAAAGGTCACGTCCAACGCCTCCGTGAACGCAGCCACCGCCTCATCAATGACGGCATCACTGTGCGCCGCGGAAACAAAACCAACCTCGTAGCCCGACGGTCCGAGATAAACTCCCCGGTCCAGCAATGCGGCATGCAACTTCGAGAAGTAAGCCATGCTGTCTGGATCAATTTCACTGCTGCGGCGGATGTGAACCTGGTCGCTAAAAGCCAACCAGAAAATGCTGCCCCTTGTGAAAATCCGCAAGGGTTGACCCTTCCGCTCAGCATGGGCCAAAATGGGGTCCACCAACCGGCGCGTCCTGCGCTCCTGGTCCTCGTAAAAGCCCGGCTTGAGACACTCAGTCAATTGGCCCGCTCCTGCGGCCATTGCAACCGGATTGCCGCTCAGCGTTCCCGCCTGATAAACGGGACCTACCGGAGCCACATGGTTCATGACTGCTTCAGAAGCCGCATAGGCACCAACGGGCATTCCACCACCGATGATTTTGCCGAACGCCATCACGTCGGGTTGGATGCCGTAGTACTCAGCAGCCCCGCCAAAGGCCACCCTGAAGCCACTGATGACTTCGTCAAAAAGCAACAGCACGCCGTATTTGTCGCACAAATCCCGCACGCCCTGCAAGAAGCCGGGGTCTTGGATCAGCAAGCCGTTGTTGGCCGGGATGGGCTCGATGGCCACCACCGCCAGCTCATCGGCGTACTTTTTCATCGTCGCCTCCAACGCCTCCAAATCATTGAGCGGAAGGACCAGCGTCTCGCGTGCGTAGGCTTCGGGGACGCCCGCCGATGTGGAAGTCCCCAAGGTGGCAAGGCCACTGCCCGCCTTCACGAGCAAGGCGTCCACATGGCCGTGATAGCAGCCGTCGAACTTGAGGATTTTGGACTTGCCCGTCACACCACGCGCCAAACGAATGGCACTCATGGCCGCTTCTGTACCACTCGACACAAATCGAATCCGCTCTGCAAAAGGATGGTTGTCCAAAATCAGACCTCCCAGCTCATTTTCGAGGCGGGTTGGGGTTCCAAACGAAGTGCCATTGGCCACAGCCGACATGATGCGCTCTTGAACCGCAGGGTGGGCATGGCCCAGAATAAGAGGGCCCCATGAACAGCAAAAGTCAATGTACCGCTGGCCATCTGCATCCCAAATGTGGGCGCCTTCACCCTTGTCGATGAACAGCGGAGTGCCCCCCACAGCACCAAATGCGCGTACGGGAGAATTGACCCCTCCGGGAAACCGAAGGCGTGCTTCTTCAAAAAGTGCAGCACTGGCTGTTCGGCTGTGCGCGGCAGGATGTGACGTCGGTGTGGGCATAGGTCGGGATTCCGCGCGAAATTAGCGACCAGTCCGTCCCGGACATTCGCCGACATCCACTCCGTTCCACCGCCCATGCCCCTCGACCACAATTGGACACACCAAGGTGAATTCCTCCAAGCCGCGCAGCGCTTTGATCGAGAAGACGTGCTTGCACCTTTCCGCGAACGCTTCCACATCCCGCCGCACGGAGAAGGCCAGTCCTTGTATTTCACCGGAAACTCCCTCGGCCTCCAGCCCAAGGGCGCCCGCGACATCATAGAAGGCGAACTCGAAGATTGGCGGCGCTACGGCGTAGAGGCCCATTTTGAAGGCCGCCGACCTTGGGTGGCTTATCACAGGGAAGCCACAGCTGACCTCGCAGCCGTTGTCGGGGCCCAAGCCGACGAGGTTGTGGCCATGAACGCACTGACGGTCAACCTGCACTTGTTGCTGATCTCATTTTACCGGCCCCAGGGGAAGCGGACCAAATTGATGATCGAAGCCGGTGCCTTTCCCAGCGACCGCTATGCCGCCTTGAGCCAGCTGCGCTTGCACGGTCTTGATCCCGAAACGCACCTCATCGAAATCTCCCCAAGGGAAGGCGAACACACCTTGCGCACCGAAGACATCACCGCCCGAATCGCCCAAGAAGGAGACACCCTGGCCTGTGTGATGTTGTGCGGCGTCCAATACTACACCGGCCAGTGGATGCCCATGCGCGAAATCACAGAGGCCGCTCACGCTGCAGGCGCGACTTGTGGATTCGACTTGGCCCATGCCGCGGGCAACGTGCCCCTGCAACTTCACGATTGGAACGTGGACTTTGCCTGTTGGTGCGGTTACAAGTACCTCAACGGGGGCCCCGGATGCACCGCAGGGGCCTTTGTTCATGAGCGCCATGCCAACAAACCTGAGATGCCCCGCCTCGAGGGGTGGTGGGGACATTCCGAGGCGCGCCGGTTCAAAATGGAACCCGACTTCGACCTCATGTCGGGAGCAGAAGGATGGCAAACCTCCAACGCCCCGGTCATGAATATGGCCGCCATGTTGGCTTCGCTGGCTGAGTTTCGGGCTGCCGGCATGGACCGAATGCGCGCAAAGTCATTGGCCCTGACCGCTTTTCTAGAGCAAGGGATCCACGCCGTTGCAAAGTCCACCGGCGCACCGCTCGAAATCCTCACCCCATCAGACCCGTCGGCGCGCGGTTGCCAACTGTCAGTGGTGGCCCATGGGCACGGCAAATCACTGTTTGATTGCCTCACCAAACACGGCGTCATTGTGGATTGGAGGGAGCCCGCAGTGATCCGCATGGCACCCGTTCCCTTGTACAACTCCTTTGCAGACGTGGCTGAATTCCTCACCATCCTGCATCACGGCCTTCATCAAGACGCGTAAATTGGCCCCATGAAGAGCATGCGCTATGTCGTGATCGGAATCGGGAAATACGGTTCCCGCATTGCATTAGAAATGGCTGGACGGGGAGCTGAAGTCTTCGCGATCGATTGCGTGGAAGAAAAAGTCGAGGAGGTTTCCGATGACATCGCCCTTGCCATCACCATGGACTCCACCGACCAAAAGGCCTTGCGGAGTCAAAAACTCGACGAGATGGACGCTGCTGTGGTTGCCATTGGAGACAACTTCGAGGCGACCGTCCTGACCACACTCAACCTCTTGGACATGGGCATTCCCCGTGTCATCGTCAGGGCATCTGGCCCGCACCAAGAGCGCATCCTCCGCAGCCTGGGCGTGCAAGAAATTCTCGCTCCAGAGGCCGAGTTCGCCAGCATTGTAGCAGAGCGGTTGATGAATCCAAACCTGCGTGGATTCTTGGAGCTTCCCGACGACTATGAGATCGCAGAGATCCAAGCTCCCGCGGGAGTTGTTGGCCGCAGCCTGGGCGACATTGACCTGAGCACCCGATACAACTTGAGGTTGATCACCATTCGGCGCACTTACGATGAAGGGGGTGAAGACAAGGAGCACCTCATCGGCATTCCGCATCCGGATACAGTGGTCGAAAAAACCGACACCCTCGTGGTCTTCGGAACCTTGGGCGACGTGAACCGCTTCCTCGAAGTCAACGAATAAGGGTCACGGCACCCACCTTTTCCAAGAAGCCGCCAATGCTTTCCCCATCATCCCGAAGGGGACGCCACACGGCGCGGAAACCATAGAGTCCGCCCGGCGCCAGTTCTCCGCTTTCCAATCGGCCATCCCAACGGCGGCCCAGGTCATCTGAACGGAAAACCTCGATGCCCCATCGGTTGAACACCACCAATTGGTAACTCCCCACCGCCTCTGAATAGCCGCCAAAATCGTCATTCACGGAGTCGTCATCCGGCGTAAATGCCGAGGGGAAATAGACGCTGTCCTGCTGGCAGAAGTCGGTCAACGTGATGCTGGCAGAGTCCTGACATCCGTTCGAAAGCAAGGTCAGGGTGACCGTGTAAAGGCCCTCGCTGGAAAGCAAAATTCCGGGGCCAGTGGACCCATCCGACCACGTGTAAGCCACATCAGGCTGGCTCACATCGAGCCAAACCGGGCCTTCCTCCTCCAGACACAAGACCGTGTCACTCTGCAATTCAGGAACCGGCGATGGATAAAACGCTGGAGAAACAGAAGCCGTTCCTGTGCACCCTGTCAGGTCCACGGCAATGGCTTCATAAGTGCCTGGCTCAGTGACCACAATAGAATAGCCCGCCTCACCGCTGGACCACCCCACCCCGGCTATGGTGGTGTCGCTGGTAACGGCAGCGGTGAGCGTAACCGGCTGCCCTTCACACGCGGCGCCACTGGCATCCAGTGTGATGACGGGGTTGTCAAAAATGCCGATGCTGACGGTGTCTGATCGCTCACAACCTTCGGGGTTGACGGCGGTCACCCAGTACACCCCTGTCACATCGGCCACTATGGACGCCACGGTATCCCCTGTGCTCCACAACAAGGTTTCCACCTCCGCATCCAACCCACAATCCAAGGATGCCGTTTCCCCTTCGCACAGCTCTTGATCGACCCCCAACTCAATGGGCGCCACATTCGCGGTCACAAAAATGCTGTCTTCATAAGCGCACTGTCCCGAAGGCCCAGCGCTGGCGGTTGCATAGTACCATTGGTCCACGTCCAAGATCAGCTCAGGCGTTGCCGTGTTGGCACCCAAGAGCATGAGTGACGGCTCCCAATTCCAAGAAATCCCGGGCATCGCTTGTGCCTCGGCAGAGGGCTGCAACGTAAATCCATTCAAATCACAGACCAGCGTATCGGCCGGAAGGCCAATGTTCACCGCCTCCTGAACCTGCACCACAATGGTGTCTGTCCAGGTGCAATTGTTCTGCAGGTCCAGGGCCACACACCAAATGGTGATGGTGCTGTCAAACGACATGTCGAAGCTCTGGGTGCTGGTGCCGCCCAGCACATCGAATGGATACCAACTGAAGTTGAAGTTTTCTGCTGCAGCATCATTGGGGTCGGCATAAGCCTGGGCCACATTGATGTAGACAAAGGCATCCAATGCCTCGCAGACATAGTTCGGATTGGTTGAGATATACGGCAAACCCGTCCCTGTGGAGACACAGGGGTCTTGCGCTTGGGACACCGATTGGCCCATCAACACAACAACCGCAGTGAGCAGCATGTGGGAAAAGAAGGATTTAACCTGCATATGCCTCAAAATTAGCGCCTTTGGCACGCCGAGACACATTGTTCCGCGCGGATGTTCAAATCAAGGCCGTGGATGAAATCCAGGAGCGATTTCCACCTCCCATCCTGCGCGAACGTCTACCTCCTCGGCCCATCTGTACACTGACTCGGGGTGCAGGCCATCGGCGGGACGGGCACCAGACCATCTTCCATCGCCATTTTCGTCCCAAACCATCACCAACCGGTAGCGTCCAGGCAGCAATGCTTCAAACCGGCCCTCCGCATTCATGCCAAAATCGGTGGGGGCTCCAGACCCATTGAGCAGCATCCAAATGACCTCTTCCCCACTTGCGTGAACAGCGCTGTCCAACAACAACTGAATGGTGCCAAAATCCGAAGGTGCCCGCACAGACAAGCGCCACTCCAAGGTGTCGGTTGACAGCCCTGTCGCACCTTGGATCCCACCAGGCTCTATCATCAACGACACCGAAGACCCCAGCGGCAATGGGCCCACATCCAAGCGGTTCCCCTCCAATGTGAACAGCGAAGACGACAACCCGAACGTATCCCCATTCAGAACAACCGTTCCTGAGCACAACGCCGTGTCCAAAACCTCAGGACGCGGGGCAAAGCGCAGACCAAAGTGTCCTGCACGGTCGGCAAACCGTTCCACAGCCCCAACCGGGACCGGAGGCGCATTGGGCCGTATGTCGCGAAACAGCAAGGTGTCTGTACCAGACAGGTGGCGCAGCAACCAAGGCCCTCCCTCTCCAGCTTCAAATCCAGGCAACATGGCCCATACACTGTCGCCCTCCAAACCGAAGTCCACCGGACCATCAGGCCCTGTGAGCACAACCGAATCCTTGATGTCGGCGTCGGTGAGGCCATCGGGACCCTCACGCAAGACATCGAGCCCCGAAATGGCCGCTCGGAAATAGCCCGAGGAATCCACAAGCACACCCGACAAATAAGTCGAGGCCACCGGCGGGGGCGCATCCAACATGAGTGGCGGTGCTGCCATCAATCCCAACAAGCCCGCGCTGTCTGTGACCGTCTGCAGAAGGCTGTCGCCCCATCCCACAGATTCGCCGTGATCGGCGCGATAATTCCCATTGGCATCATCCACCACCATCCAACCCAACGCCGTGATGGGCAAAAAGCCCACTTCGAAACGCCCACTGTCGTCCACCAAGCCCACATAATCTGGCAGCGGGCGGATTGAATCGGGCAAGTCCGCATCCAATACACCCTCGGGAAGGCCACCGTCGAAGAGCAAAACACGCGTGCCGGCAGAAGCTTCTCCAGACCAGGCGTCTTCGGAGCGGCCGGCCACGCGCCCAGAATCCAAAACAGCGCCCGTCGAAAACACGTATTGCAATCCCTTGGCCACATTCCCTTCACGCAAATCGCGCACAGCATCTCCAAACTGCACGATGTAAGTGCGGTCCCCCATCAAACTGTCTCCCAACTCCACCTTCACACTCCTTCCGCGCACCAAAGCCTTGGGCAACGTGGGGAGCGGAGGCGATACCAGCATCTGACGTCGCGCATCTTGCAGTTGCACAAACTCATCGAATTCCAAGATGAATTCCCCTTGATCAAACTGCACGGTGCCAAAGGGCGGATCCGCCGCAACAACCCGAGGCGCCGCTTCGTCGCGCCCACCACCATCGGGTGAACCTACCTGTGCGCATCCCACCATCAAGAACGCCATGCCTGCAACCACCGCTTTGCCCAACAACCTAAGCATGACCGGGTATGGATTCTTCAATCAACCTAGAGGCCACACCGTCAATCAGGCGCTGAAGCCGGTCTGCATCCACCTGCGTAAAATCTCCAACCGCATCGCTGTCGACATCAAAAACGGCGCGAACCTGTCCTTCTGAATCACGCACGGGCACAACGAGTTCACTGCGGCTCTCTGCACTGCACACCACATGTCCCGGGAACGCGTCGACGTCTTGGACCACGACTGCCTCATTGCGCGACCAAGCCGCCGCGCACACCCCCTTGTCTTTGAACAACCGCGTGCACGCAACGGGTCCTTGGAATGGCCCCAACACAAGTTCGCCATTCAATACACGGTAAAACCCCAGCCAATGCCATCCAAAGGCCATGTTCACCAAAGCCACAAAGTTGGCCTGATTCGCCACAGGGTCCGGGTCCGACAGCAACGCAGCACACTGCATCTCCAGCTGGTCGTAGCGGGCCTCGCGCGGTGTCGTGTGGTCAAATGCAGCAGCGTCAGCCATGGTTCGAAGTTCGACAGTGCAGGCGGTTCTTCCATCTGCTTCTCGTCAAGAAGCGTCAAAAAAGAGCCGGTGCAGGCACACGAAGCTCCGCACCCAGTTGGCTTTTGGCCAACTCGGAGAACATCCGACAGGTCTCAGGCGTCCTGATGCTGTCGGGCTGGTGCACCAACAGGTCGACAGATTGCAAGCCCTCCGCATGCCATGCTTGGATGCGCCTGCACCATTCCTTGAGCCTCCATTCATCGCTGGGGTGCCCCTCGTAGCCCCCGAAACGCAACAACAAAAAAGGCGCCGTCATCCTCATGTGCACCGCATCTCTGCGCAACGCTGTGTCGCTGATCACAGCACCGATGCCCCATTCCCTCATGGCCTCCCACACCGATTCAACCGCTTGGGCGAATTCTGGATCCGGAGCAAACCAGCCCGGATGACGGAACTCCACCGCCGCCTCGAACGACCGCGGCCAAGTTTGGAGGTACGCCATCAATCGGTCCGCATGCTTGGGCGAAAAGTGAGGCGGCAACTGTATGAATGCCGGGCCCCTTTTGGAACCCAACGCATCCAACCCCGCAATGAAGTCATCGGTGGGCCCAGCACAATCGTTGAACCTGCGGTAATGGGTGATGATCGCCGGAAACTTGGGGCAAAAACGAAAGTCGTCGGGCATGGCCGCAGCCCATTCTGCCATCCGCTCCGGAGGGTGAATCCGATAGTGCGTGGCATTGAGTTCAATGGTTCCAAAGGACTGGCCATAATGGGTCGGCCAGGTGCGTTGCGGCGCTTTTTGCGGGTAGACGCTGCCACGCCACGCCCGAATGGTCCACATGGTACCTCCTGCCCTGACCTCCAAAGGGCGGCCTTTGCCCGGGGCCAAGCCTCTTGCCGTTTCCGGATGGTCCTCCGGCAAAGAGAAATCCACCCCTGGCAACAGCTCCTGCTGCTCCTCCTCTGGAATCTTGCCGTATTTCACACCGGCAAAGAAAGCCGCTAAGCCGACAAACCCTTCGCCACATCACACCCCATGGGGCGCATCTTGCCCGAATGACTGCACCATGGAACCCCATCGCCGATGCTGTTTTTCCGAGGCGATGTGCCTCTTGCGAAACGCCACTGTCGGCGGATGAGCCCGCTTGGTGTGGGCCCTGTGAATTTCTGTGGACCCGACACACCACGCAAACCACCCAGCGCTTTGGAATGCGGCTGGATTGGACATTCGGCATCACATGGCTGCGCCTGACCCGCCCCGAAGAACGCCGGCTCGTGCACAACCTCAAATACGGGGGAAACGCCACTTTGGGCGCTCAACTCGGAAAAGCCATGGCCAGGGAACTCCAAAATTCAACACACATCCCTCCGTGCGCGCACTGGTCCGTGGCACCCATCCCTTTGCACTGGAGGCGCCAAAGACAACGCGGCTACAACCAAAGCGAAATGCTGGCGGCTGGCTGGTCACACAACACAGGGGCGCCTGTGCTCAACCATTTGGAACGGCCACACTCGGGCAAGTCACTGACCAAATTTGGGAGGGCCCAGCGCATCGGCACCCGGCAAAACCCCTTTGTCTGGAATCCCAAAAAACCGACCATCTCCCCAGCCACGCAGGGCATTCTGTTCATAGACGACGTCATCACAACTGGCAGCACGTTAGAACGTGCGCACGCCGCAGCGCGCCAATACTGGAAGGGCCCCTTGGGCTACATCACCATGGCAGACGCCGCGCGGTAAACGGACCACCCCGCCACCTCCGGTTCTTCAACTTCTGCAGCTGAAGTCCGGAAGCGTTGGAGGATTCAATGCCCGGTCCAGACTCAGAGGCCGTGGCACTTTTTGAACTTCTTGCCCGACCCGCAAGGACAGGGTTCATTGGGCAAGGTCTTTTTTTCGACGCGGACCGGTTCGGCCTTGGGAGGAGGTGGAGCCGGCATTCCCGTTGTGGCACCTCCGCCTTGGGCGCGGGCAGCAGCAATGCGCTGCTCATTGAGGTTTTGAACGCCTTGCTTGCTGGTCTGTACACGCGCAGGCTGCTGGGGCCGCGCACCAGGGGCGCGCTTCACCTGATCTGGCTGGCTGGGCAACTGACATTTGAGCAAGAAGCTGGCCACGTCCGTATTCATGCGTTGCACCATCGCTTTGAACAGCTCGTACGACTCAAATTTGTAAATGAGCAGCGGATCTTTTTGCTCGAAGCGCGCGTGCTGCACGTTGGAACGCAGGTCGTCCATGTTGCGCAGATGCTCTTTCCAGAGTTGATCCAACACCCCCAAAACGACCGTCTTTTCCAGTTCATCCACCAAGGTGGTGCCCGAGGAATCGACCGCATCTTGAATGTTGGCCATCACCTGAAGGTTGCGTCGGCCATCCGTAAAGGGAACGGCAATGTTGACGAATTGATTGGAATCGTCCTCGTAAACACGCTGAATCACAGGATGGGCATGTGCAGCCAACGACTTCATGCGGTCGTGGTAGTGGGTCTCGGCCACCTGATGCAACGACTGAGACTGGGCATCAGAATTGCCAAGGCCGAATTCATCGGTGGTGAACGGAGGGTCCACGCCGAGGTCTGCCAAGCTGCGGATGCGCAGCCCTTCGAAATCTTTGCCCGGCCCAAACTCGGTGACCAGGTCATCTGATAGCTCGTAGAACATCCCGGAGATGTCAAACTTCAAGCGCTCTCCATGCAGTGCATTTCGGCGGCGGCGGTAAATCACCTCGCGCTGGCTGTTCATCACGTCGTCGTACTCCAACAAGCGCTTTCGGATGCCGAAGTTGTTCTCCTCCACCTTGCGCTGGGCGCGCTCAATGGACTTGGTGATCATAGAGTGCTGGATCACCTCTCCATCTTGGTGGCCCAAACGGTCCATCATCTTGGATACCCGCTCACTCTGGAACAAGCGCATGAGGTCGTCTTCCAAGCTCACGTAGAACTGGCTGCTTCCCGGGTCGCCCTGACGGCCTGATCGGCCGCGCAACTGCCGGTCCACCCGACGGCTGTCGTGGCGTTCTGTGCCGATGATTGCCAAGCCTCCCGCAGCCTTGACGTCGTCGCCCAATTTGATGTCGGTACCACGACCCGCCATGTTGGTCGCAATGGTCACTGCGCCCGGCATACCCGCCTTGGCGACCACTTCGGCTTCTGCCTGGTGGCGCTTCGCATTGAGCACCTGGTGCTCGATTTTTCGGATGTCGAGCATGCGGCTCAAGAGCTCGCTGACCTCCACCGTAGTGGTGCCCACCAAAACAGGGCGCCCTGCATCGCGGAGCTTCACCACGTCTTCAATGACGGCGTTGAATTTCTCGCGCTTGGTCTTGTACACCAGGTCGTCGTCGTCTTGACGTGCAATCGGCCTGTTCGTTGGGATGGACATGACGTCCAATTCATAAATGTCCCACAGCTCCTGGGCCTCGGTTTCCGCCGTACCCGTCATTCCCGCGAGCTTGTGATACATGCGGAAGTAGTTCTGCAAAGTGATGGTCGCGTAAGTCTGAGTGGCAGCCTCAATGCGCACCCCCTCCTTGGCCTCAATCGCCTGGTGCAATCCGTCAGAATAGCGCCGGCCCTCCATGATCCGACCCGTCTGCTCGTCCACGATTTTGACCTTGTTGTCCATGACCACATAGTCGATGTCCTTTTCGAACAAGGCATAGGACTTGAGCAGCTGGTTCATCGTGTGCAAACGCGCAGACTTGATGCCTTGCTCGCGAAACAAAGACTCTCGCTGTTCTTGCTTGACCGCATCCGAATCCTCCGAAGCGTCGATCTCGATCAAGGTCGAGGGCACGTCTGGCATCGTGAAAAACTGGTCGTCTTCCATGTTTGCCGTCAAGGTGGCAATGCCTTTTTCCGTCAGCTCGACCTGGTTCTGTTTCTCGTCAATCACGAAGTACAGCTCCTCGTCCGCCTCGGGCATCATGCGCTTGTTGTCCTGCAAATAGTAGCCCTCCGTCTTGAGCATCTGCTGCCGAATGCCCTCCTCACTCATAAACTTGATGAGCGACTTGGTCTTGGGCAAACCACGGTAAGCACGGAACAGCGCCAATCCTCCGGTACGGGTGGTCTCCTTGTCAGCACCACCGTCACCCAGTTTCTTCTTGGCCTCCGTGATCATAGAGTTGACCGCTTGACGCTGCTTTTGGACCAACTGCACCACTTTGGGCTTGAGCCCGTCAAACTCGTGCTCGTCTCCTTTGGGCGTTGGCCCAGAAATGATCAACGGGGTCCTGGCCTCATCAATCAAGACACTGTCCACCTCGTCGACAATGGCATAGTGGTGCTTGCCCTGCACCAACTGATCTGGCCGCATGGCCATGTTGTCACGCAGGTAATCAAATCCAAACTCGTTGTTCGTGCCATAAACGATGTCGCACTTGTAGGCATTGCGCCGGTCTTCGGAATTGGGCTGGTGCTTGTCGATACAGTCGATGGTCAGCCCATGAAATTGGAACAACGGCCCCATCCATTCTGCGTCCCGTCGCGCGAGGTAATCGTTGACGGTCACCAGGTGCACACCGCGGCCGGTGAGGGCATTGAGGAAAACAGGGAGGGTCGCCACCAACGTCTTTCCTTCACCCGTTTGCATCTCCGCGACCTTGCCCCGATGCAACGCCACGCCTCCAATCAACTGGACGTCGTAGTGCACCATGTTCCACTCTACTGGCGTGCCTGCAGCCAACCATTCTCTGGCCCAAAAAGCCCGGTCGCCGTCGATGCGCACGAAATCGCGGCCCGCTGCAAAATCTCGGTCGTAATCCAAGGCTGTCACCTCCAATTCTCCTGGCGCCGCAAAACGGCGGGAGGTTTCCTTGAGCAATGCAAAAGCCTCGGGCATCAATTGCTCCAAGACCTCCTCTAGCTTTTCGTCGACCTCCTTTTCCAACGCGTCCACGCGGTCGTACAGCGCCTCCTTGGCTTCAAACGACATCGTAGGATTGGACGAAGCCTGCGCCCGGAGGCCCTTGGACTCCTCCACCAGGCCTGCCACATGCTCCAGGATGCGGCGCTTCAAGTCCACGCTGCGTTCACGCAATCCGTCAGAGGACAACGCCTGCATTTCGGACTCAAAAGTGTGAACGGCGTCAACCGCCGGTTGGATGGCTTTGACATCCGTTGCCGCCTTGTCGCCGACGAGGCGCTTGACGATTTTATTAAAGGCTCCAATCATGGGTGCTGCTTGTGCCACTGTAACCCCATGTCAAAAACAGAAATGGAATGCAAGCGGTGTGGACAAAATTAAGGCCCAAGATTGGGGTCTGCACTCCCAAACATTGTTGCGAATTGCCACCCCACAGGGACCTTGCGGGCCATCATTTGACACCGAAATTTTTGTGCCGCGCATGACACCAGTCAAGCCCCTATCAACAACACAGAATTCTGATTTACAGTTTAATAGACCCCTTAATTAACCGCATGTTGACAATTCCACGGGGGTGTTCATCGTTTCCGATTGCCGTTGCAGGAAGCTCTCTGCAGTTTTGAAGTCTGTCTTTCAAGTCAGAAAAAGCCGTCTCCGCAGAAGTCAATTTCATCCAACCACCCACCACATGAGCAACGAACAGCACAACAACGGAACACAGTCGACCAGCGACATGCCTTCGGATGTTCAACATCAAGTGGATGGCCAAATGGCCATCGACGCGGTACTGCCTGAAAACACTGCTGTAGTCGAGCCCATTCTGGAAGACAACCCCAACCGTTTTGTACTGTTCCCCATCCAGCACGACGACATTTGGAACTTCTACAAGAAGTCCGAAGCCAGTTTCTGGACCGCAGAAGAGATTGACCTCGCCGCGGACATGGTGGATTGGAACGAGAAGCTCAATGACAACGAGCGCTACTTCATCAAGCACATCCTCGCCTTTTTCGCAGCCTCTGACGGCATCGTCAACGAAAACTTGGCAGAGAACTTCGTCGCTGAAGTACAATACACCGAAGCCAAATTTTTCTACGGCTTCCAGATCATGATGGAGAACATCCACTCGGAGACTTACTCCCTGTTGATCGACACCTACATCAAGGACAAGGAGGAAAAAAACCACCTCTTCAACGCCATTGAAACGTTGGATTGCGTCAAGAAGAAAGCCACTTGGGCCCTTCAGTGGATCGACAACGGAAACTTCCCTGAGCGCATCGTCGCTTTTGCAGCCGTAGAGGGCATTTTCTTCAGCGGAAGCTTCTGCTCCATTTTCTGGTTGAAGAAGCGGGGGCTGATGCCAGGATTGAGCTTTTCAAACGAGCTCATCTCCAGGGACGAAGGCATGCACTGCGATTTCGCATGCTTGCTTTACACGCAGCACATCGTCAACAAGCTTCCGAAGTCAACGGTCGAGAAAATCATCGTCGACGCGGTCAACATCGAAAAGGAATTTGTCTGCGACGCACTTCCCGTGCGTTTGATCGGAATGAACGCCGACTTGATGAGCCAGTACATTGAATTCGTAGCGGACCGCCTTTTGGTGGAGTTGGGCAACGAAAAAGTATACAACGCCACCAACCCCTTCGACTTCATGGAAATGATTTCGCTCCAGGGAAAAACCAACTTCTTCGAGAAGCGGGTTGCGGAGTATCAGAAGGCCGGAGTCAACAAATCCGGATCTGCAGAAGAGGCCAAAGGATTCAGTCTGGACGCGGATTTCTGATTTCAACGGAGAAAAAGTTCAAAACTGACGCTCCACCAAAGTATCATTCTACCTCTTCAAGTCCCATCTTGAGAGAACGAATTTGGACCCCTGGTGAACAATCTTGACCCAGAAGTTCAACGCCTAACCAACCGCTTCAGAACCACACACTCCGCCGAGGTCTTGTCGCCTCGGTCGTCACCATCATTCCCTCATTCAGAGGGTCAAAAAGCCGAGAAATAGCATGTATGTCGTCAAGCGGGATGGACGCCGGGAACAGGTCCAATTCGACAAGATCACGGCAAGGGTCAAGAAACTCTGTTATGGACTCCACCAAAAAGTAGATCCTGTTTCGGTCGCCATGCGCGTCATCGAGGGGGTTTACGATGGGGTCACAACTTCAGAGTTGGACAACCTCGCCGCGGAAGTTGCAGCCACGAACGCTGTCAACCACCCAGATTATGCGCAACTCGCTTCGCGAATTGCGGTATCCAATCTGCACAAGACCACCCACAAATCCTTCACGGAGGTGATGCGCAACCTGCACACCTACACCGATCCAGTAACGGGGGCTCCGGCTGCCCTCATTGCGGATGACGTGATGGAAATCATCGAAGCCAATGCAGAAGCCTTGGATTCTGCCATCATCTACGATCGGGATTTCAGCTACGACTATTTCGGGTTCAAAACCTTGGAACGGTCCTACCTCCTCAAGCTAGAAGGACAAGTGGCTGAGCGTACCCAACAGATGCTCATGCGCGTCTCCGTGGGCATCCACAAAGACGACGTAGAAAGCGCCATCAAGACCTACAACATGATGTCGGAGGGTTGGTTTACCCACGCCACACCCACCCTGTTTAACGCGGGAACTCCGAAGCCTCAAATGTCCAGCTGCTTTTTGCTGACCACACAAGAGGACAGCATCTCCGGCATTTATGACACCCTCAAGCAGTGCGCCAAAATCTCGCAGAATGCGGGCGGCATCGGCTTGGCCATCCACGACGTCCGCGCTACGGGCTCCTACATCCGCGGCACCAATGGCACGTCCAACGGCATCGTCCCGATGTTGCGTGTCTTCAACGACACCGCACGTTACGTAGACCAAGGTGGCGGCAAGCGCAAAGGTTCCTTTGCCGTTTACATCGAGCCCTGGCACGCAGACGTATTTGACTTCCTCGACCTCAAAAAGAACCACGGAAAGGAAGAGCAACGCGCCCGCGACTTGTTCTATGCCCTCTGGGTGCCCGACCTGTTCATGAAGCGCGTTGAGGCCGATGGTGAGTGGACCTTGATGTGCCCGAACGAATGTCCTGGCCTCGCCGATACTTGGGGTCCCGAATTTGAAGCCCTTTACGAGAAGTACGAGGCAGCAGGAAAAGGCCGCAAAACGATCAAAGCCCAGGAACTCTGGTTCAAAATCGTAGAGAGCCAGATCGAAACGGGGGTTCCTTACATGCTGTACAAAGACGCTGCCAACGGCAAGTCCAACCAGCAGAACCTCGGTACAATCCGTTCCTCCAACCTCTGCACAGAGATCATCGAGTACACCGCCAAAGACGAAGTCGCGGTGTGCAACCTCGCTTCGATCGCCCTGCCCAAGTTTGTGAACGAAGACCTGAGCTTCGACCACGACAAACTGTTCGAGGTCACCTATCAGGTCACCAAGAACCTCAACAGGGTGATTGACCGGAACTTCTACCCCATCGTAGAAGCCCGCAATTCAAACATGCGCCACCGACCAGTCGGTTTGGGCGTGCAAGGATTGGCCGACGCCTTCATCATGATGCGCTATCCCTTCGATTCAGAAGAGGCACGTCAGATGAACAAAGACGTATTCGAAACCATCTACTATGCTGCGTGCTGCGCATCCAAGGACATGGCCATCGAAGAAGGGCCCTATGAGACTTTCAAAGGCTCACCCGCATCTGAAGGCAAGCTCCAGTTCGACCTTTGGGGCGTAACCCCAAGCGACCGCTGGGAGTGGGACGTGCTCAAGGAGGAAATCATGGACAAAGGCATGCGCAACAGCCTGCTCGTAGCGCCCATGCCCACAGCCTCAACCGCACAAATTCTCGGCAACAACGAGTGCTTCGAACCTTACACTTCGAACATCTACACCCGCCGGACCCTCAGTGGTGAGTTCATCGTGGTCAACAACCACCTCCTCCGGGACTTGACCAAACTCGGAATGTGGAATGAGACGATGAAGAACCAACTCATCGCAGCCAACGGTTCCATCCAAAACATCCAAGAAATCCCCGAAAACCTCAAGGCGTTGTACCGCACGGCTTGGGAGATTTCGCAGCGCGCCATTCTAGATATGGCCGCAGACCGCGGGGCATTCATCTGCCAATCGCAGTCGTTGAATGTCTTCATGGAAAATGCCAATGCGCCCAAGTTGACCTCCATGCACTTCCACGCATGGCGCTCGGGATTGAAAACGGGCATGTACTACCTGCGGACAAAGGCCGCCACCGACGCGATCAAGTTCACGGTAGACAAGAAGTACAAGGACCAGCCTGTCGAAGCTCAAGAAGCAGCGCCTGAAGCAGCTCCTGTAGCAGTCGCCGCCCCTAAGGATGTCACAGAAATGACACATGAGGAGCAGGTGGCCGCTTGTTCTATCGACAATGGGCCAGACTGCGAAATGTGCAGCGGCTGATCCTACAGCACAACTCCAATGAAAAGGGCGGTCCACTTTCGGACCGCCCTTTTTTTTCCATTCGTGACACGAAAAGTCCCCAATCACACCCAAGAAGTGTTGTTCTCATCTCCGGTTGACAGCCGTGACCGAACTTTGACACTTCGTGAGACAGGATCACCTCCATATCGTTTCCCTCAATCACCGCAACGCTCCAATCTCTAGGATTGGCAAAATGCATGTGCCCGAGGAGCGTCAAGAAGCCTTTCTCATCGCGCTCAAAAACACCCTCGGTGTTCAGGGCTTGGCCTATCTGACCACCTGCAATCGGGTCGAATTCATTCTGGTAGACGAAGCCTATTTCTGTATGGGTCGCCTGCAGCAACTCTTCCAAATGTTTGAGCCCGACCAGGCGGAACTTCGTTCTCTCATGGGCACGGCCATGGTGCTGCACGGAGAAGAGGCATCGCGCCACCTCTTGCGCGTGAGCGCTGGACTGGAGTCCATGGTGCTGGGCGAGCGCGAAATCCTGACCCAGATTCGTTCCTCTTTGGAACGTTCCAGGCAGTGGGGGTTGGCCGGTGACCAGCTGCGCATCACAGAACGCATCGCTGTAGAGACGGCCAAGCGGATTTTTACCGAAACCGACGTTTCAAGGCGCAGCGTCTCAGTCAATGCGCTGGGCTGGAAAGCCTTTCAGGAACAAGCCATCCCCAAGGACGCTCCTGTTTTGATGATTGGTGCAGGCCAAACCAATGGCAACATTGCCCGCTTTCTCGCCAAACAAGGGTACAGCTCTGTTCACGTCATCAACCGCACGGGTCCCAAAGCCGAGGCGGTGGCTGCTCCCCGCGGTTGGACATGGGGTGGCCTCACGGGACTCCATGACGCGCTCGCCAAAAGCCCTGCCGCCATCTTTCTGTGCACCGGAAGCGACGTCCCCATTTTGGGTGAAGCCCAAGCGTCCATGCTCCCAGAGGGCCGCGTGTTTGTCTTGGACTTGAGCGTTCCAACAGGTGTCACCGACGCCTTTCGCTCGAGAACCAACACCACTGTTGTCGGCATCGCAGAGCTCAAGCCCATGGCCGACCAAAACGTGGCAGGACGCCGCGAAGCCCTCGGCGACTGTCAGCACATCATAGATGAAAGCCTCATTGAGCTCTCTCACCGCCTACAGCAGAGGGAGGTAGAACTGGCGCTTCGGGAGCTGCCTACACTGCTCGCAGCCGTTCGCAATACGGCATTGGGTGAAGTCTTTGCCGACGAACTCGCCGAACTCGATGGAGAAACGCGCAGCTTGGTAGACCGCATCGTGGACTACCTCGAAAAGAAATACGTCTCTGTTCCCATGAAATTGGCCCGTGAAGCGGTCATGGAACACTTAGACAAGCCTTGAGGCAACATGCCTGATTCACCCCATTTCCGCATCGGCACGCGGGGCAGCGACCTCGCCCTGTGGCAAGCCCATCACGTCCGAGACCTGATCGCCAATGCCGGTGGCACATCCGAGATCATCGTGCTCTCCACACAAGGCGACCGCCAGCAGGTGCAGGCCTTTGAGAAGCTTGAAGGCAAAGGTTTCTTTACCAAAGAAATCGAAGAGGCCCTGCTTGAACAGCGCATCGACATCGCTGTACACAGCCACAAAGACCTTGAGACGCAGCAGCCCAAAGGCCTCTCCATTGTCGCTGTTCCGGACCGCGCTTCCCAGCGCGACACCTTGTTGGTCCGAGCAGATCGGCATGTAGCAGCCCCGTGGCTTCCACTTGCACAAGGCGCCACCATTGGCACCTCTTCCGTGCGCCGTAGGGACCAGCTGCTGCTGCTGCGGCCAGACCTGAACATCGTCGCCCTGCGCGGCAATGTTCCCACGCGTGTCAAGCGTTTACAAGAAGGTGGCTGCGATGCCATTGTACTCGCAGAAGCAGGGCTTGACCGCCTCGACCTTTCATTGGACGGTGTTGTGCGACACAGCCTCGAACCCCGGCACTTTGTTCCCGCACCCGCCCAAGGCGCACTCGCACTTCAAATGCGGGAGACCGACCCCAAGACTTCCTTTCTGACAGCCCTCAACAATCCTTCCGCCCAGAGCGGTGTGCGCTCAGAACGCAACGTATTGCGCGCATTAGAAGGTGGCTGTCAACTCCCTTTTGGCGCACACTGGAACGATGAAACCCAGCAGCTGCGGTGCTTTCTTCAGACTCCTGCAGGACCCCTCAGGATCTTGGCGCCGCACGATCAAGCGGCATTGAGCCAACTCACGCCATCAGCGCCATTCAGTGTTCACGTTACCCGCACACCGCGCACCAACAGCGTACTCAGCAGGCTCGCCCGAGGCTATGGAGCAGCGCTGATCGAATCGCCCTTAATTGCGGTCCAGCCCCTGGCCAGTCCAGTCGAACCAGCGTCCTGGAGTAGCTCCAGCCAAGATTGGGTCTGGTTGGGGAGCCCCGGTGCATGCGACGCCGCCAAAGGGTGGTTGAACAAGCATCCTCAAACCCGGATTGCAGTCCCTGGCGACGGGACAGCAGAAGCCCTCGATGCCATGTTCTTGACCAGATTGGACTTCGTAGGAAACGGCCATCCAGCGCAAGCCTGGCATGCCTTTGCCGGAGACCGGACCCCTGGTGAACACGTGGCCATTCCTCACGGCACCTATTCGCTCAAACGTTGGAATACAGGCAAGACCCAAGCCACCGTCCACGCTTGGACACACTACGAACCTGTCCCCCACGAGGCAGGCACGGAAAGCGCCGATGTGGTGTGCTTCACTTCTCCCAGCAACGTCAATACCTGGCAAGCTGAGGCCCCTGCCAAAATGGTGGCCATTGGACCCACCACCTCTGCGGCCTTAACAGCCAAAGGCTGGTCCCATACCACAGCTGTATCGCCCGATGCATTTGGACTCTGGGAGGCCATTTTGGAGGCGAAATCGTCCTGAAAGGGCTGATTCTGCAAGAATTCAACCTCGGATCGGGGCGATACTTTCAAGCCCATTCAAATTCGCGTATCTTCGCACCCCTCAAAAAAAGAGGCCCATCATGTACGCCATCGTAGAAATTGCAGGGCACCAGTATAAGGTACAGCAAGATCAACGGCTCTATGTGAACCGTCTGAAGCACGATGAGGG
>JAKMCX010000121.1 GCA_022428285.1 Flavobacteriales bacterium | reverse complement strand
GCTCCAGCATGTGTTGCAAATGGCCCCTGTCTATCGTGCCGTCGATCACCCGGAGGTCGGTGCGGGCGGCCTCTGGCATGAGGTCCCAATGCAATGCTGAGGCAATGCCTTCTGCGAGGGTGGTCTTTCCGGCGTTTTCTACTCCGGTCAATACCACCACGGGAATCCCTTCTAGTCGTCGAATTGACATCTGCAAGGAGGACTGAATGACAACCGCCGCCCTGGCAGCAGTTCTCGGATCCATGTTTGCTCATCCACGGACATCTCATTGTTGAGCAGATCGAGTTCCTGCAAAAATTCGAGGTGGCTCAAAGAGGGCGGAAAATGGCCGATGACGTTGGACCACAGCAACAGCCTTTCGAGCTTGGCCAACGCATCAATGTCCTCGGGAATTCCTTCGATTTCATTGTCCGAAAGGTCCAGTTCTCTCAGGTTGGAGAGTTGCAGCAGGCCCGGGGGAATTTGAGTGAGCTGGTTGCTTCGGATGCTCAACCGTTCTAGGTGCTCAAATTCTCCAATCCAAGGAGGAAGGCTGTCGATTTTGTTTTTGTCGAGTACGATTTCACGCAGCTGTCTGAACCTTCGGAGTCGAACATCCACTTCTTTCCATTTTTGCTTGGTCATGTCCAAGCGCCACACCCGTTCTGGACGCTGAAGTGCCGCCTCGTAATCTGTCCAAACTTGGGCGGTGTCCCAAGGGATGTTGGACTGTGCAGCCATGCGCTGGGGAATGAGGCCACAGGAAAGCAGCGTGCATGCCAAGCCCATTGAGGCGACCAAGAGCGGGTTCATCTTGTTGTCAACGCGCGCCATGGTTGCTATCGTATCCCAAGATGCGCTGGGCTTGAGCCGCATCTGATTTGAGTTGGAGAATGAGGGCGTCGGAGTCTTCAAACTTTTGAATGTCCCGCATGCGCTCACAAAAAACAACCTCCAATTCCGCGCCGTAGAGGTCGGGGTTTTCTGTGGTAAACAAGTGGGCCTCTACGGTGGGCCTGTCCCCCACACGGTCGAAAGTGGGCCGGGGACCAATGTTGACCATGCCGCCCCATGACTTTGGTTCCACGGCGCTTCCTGCTTGGATTTTCTTTTCAGAAACCAAGCTGACTTGAGCGGCATAGACGCCTTCTGCGGGCAGGATTTGATGGGTTTCAGTGGCTTCGAGGTTGGCTGTGCGAAAGCCGAGTGTTCGCCCCCTTCCATCTCCGGCGACAACTTCGCCGCGCCATGCGTGCTTGCGGCCGAGCAGGGCGTGCGCTGCGGCCAAATCACCACTGCGCAGCTTTTGCCGGACTTTGGTGCTCGATACGGTGAGTTCGCCTTCGATGTGGGGGGGAATGTGCTGGACGTTGAAACCGAAGGACTCTCCGCAAGCCCTCAGCAGTTCGATGTCGCCCTCGCGGCCCGCTCCAAAACGGTGGTCGTGTCCCACAACGATGGTTGTGGTTCCCAGGCCCTCAACCAGCACATCGCGGACGAAATCTTCGGGCTTCAGGCGTGAAAATGCCCTGTCGAAGGGTTGAATCACGAGGTGGTCGAGCCCTGTTTCTGCAAGGCTTGCCTCACGCTGGTCCATGGATTGGATCAGTTCGAGACCACTGGCATCGCCAAAAAGCACTTGGCGGGGGTGGGGGTCAAAAGTCAGTACAATGGTTTCGGACTGCTCTTCTCGGGCTTTTTCTACCATCCAATCAAGGAGGGCCCTGTGGCCCAAATGAACGCCATCGAAGGTGCCTGTAGTCACAATGCGCCGTTGGCCTGGTGGAAAGTGTGGGAGTCCTCGGTGAATGCGCACTGCTGCTAAGTTAGGATGGTCGGGCGAGGTGCGTTTAAATGACGTCTTTTTGGCTTGAATTCACATGCGTTGAAAACTCGTTTGGCGGGAGAAGGGCACAGGGATGTCAGTAGGTCGTCTGTTTGGGTTAATTTTGCGCCCAAATCAAGGGTTGAAAGGCCCATTCCATCAAGCGTTAATCCTCGCTACAATGAGCCAAAACGGCGGTTCCATCACCCAAGTCATCGGTCCGGTTGTGGACATTAGTTTCCCAGCGGACGTTGCATTGCCCAAAATTCTCGAGGCCTTAGAGGTCGACCGAGAGGGCCAACCTCCACTCGTCCTCGAGTGCCAAAAGCACATCGGAGAGGACACCATCCGCGCCATTGCGATGGATGGAACTGAAGGTTTGCGCCGCGGAATGTCAGCCCGTCTGATGGGCCGTGCCATGAGCATGCCTACCGGAGAGGCCATCAAAGGCCGCCTTTTCAATGTCACCGGAACGGCCATTGACGGCATTGCTGGAGGCAAAGTGGAGAGCGCAGGACCCAGAGAAATTCACCAAACACCCCCCAAGTTTGAGGAGTTGAGCACCAGTACTGAGATTCTCTTTACAGGGATCAAGGTGATTGACCTCATCGAGCCTTATGCCAAGGGAGGTAAAATTGGTCTGTTTGGTGGTGCTGGTGTGGGCAAGACCGTCCTCATCATGGAGCTCATCAACAACATCGCCAAGGGACACGACGGTTTGTCTGTGTTTGCTGGTGTAGGTGAGCGTACAAGGGAGGGCAATGACCTGCTTCGTGAGATGATTGAATCGGGCGTCATCAATTATGGTGAGGCTTTCGAGAAGAGCATGGAAGAAGGCGGTTGGGACCTGTCCAAAGTGGACATGGAGAAGTTGGCTACGAGCCAAGCGACCCTCGTGTTCGGTCAGATGAACGAGCCTCCAGGAGCCCGTGCCCGTGTGGCGTTGAGCGGCCTGTCAGTGGCGGAGTATTTCCGTGATGGTGGTGGAGAAGGCGCTGGACGTGACATCCTGTTCTTTATCGACAACATCTTCCGTTTCACACAAGCTGGATCTGAGGTGTCAGCGTTGCTGGGCCGTATGCCTTCAGCGGTGGGTTATCAGCCAACACTCGCGACCGAAATGGGTGCGATGCAAGAGCGGATCACGTCTACCAAGAAAGGATCGATTACTTCTGTACAGGCCGTTTACGTGCCTGCGGACGACTTGACCGACCCTGCTCCCGCTACAACCTTCGCGCACCTCGATGCCACCACGGTATTGTCGCGGAAGATTGCTTCTTTGGGCATCTACCCTGCTGTTGACCCGCTCGATTCTACCTCGCGCATCTTGACCCCAGAAATTGTGGGCGATGAGCATTACAGCACTGCTGAGCGCGTAAAGGAGACCCTCCAGCGCTACGTTGAACTGCAGGACATCATTGCGATTCTCGGAATGGACGAATTGAGTGAAGAAGACAAGCAGGTGGTACACCGTGCCCGCCGCGTTCAGCGCTTCCTCTCTCAGCCTTTCCACGTTGCAGAGCAGTTCACCGGCATCCCCGGTGTACTCGTATCCATCGAGGATACCATCAAGGGCTTCCAGATGATCCTGGACGGTGAGCTTGATCAATATCCCGAGGCGGCTTTCAACTTGAAGGGCAACATCGACGAAGTGATCGAGGCCGGAGAGAAGATGCTCGCAGAAAGCGCTGCCTGATGAAGGTCGAAATCCTCACTCCTGACGCGATTCTATTCGATGGGGATGCACGCCACGTGTACCTCCCTGGTTCGGATGGGGCTTTAGGGGTGCTCGACCGCCATGCTTCCATGATCACTACCCTGACAAAGGGAACAGTGAAAGTGGACACTGCGGAAGGTGAGCAAACTTTTGATCTGAACGGAGGCACGGTTGAGGTGTTGGACAACAAGGTCCTCATCCTCGCCAGCTGATCTTTTTTATTCGTGGTGGTAAGGCTCTCCCCTGAGGATGGTCTGTGCCCGATACAGTTGTTCCACGGCCAACAGTCGTATCATTTGGTGGCTAAAGGTCAGTGCACTGAGCGCTAGCTTTTCTGTAGCCTTGGCTTTGACTTCTGGCGCAAAACCATAGGCCCCGCCGATGACCAAGGCCAGGTGTCGGATGCCGCGGTGGTGTCGGACTTCTATCCATTGTGCCAGTTCAATGCTGCGGGGTTGCTTTCCGTGTTCGTCGAGCAGTACCACGTGGTCGGCGTCCACAAGGGCCTTCAAAAGGATGGGTGCCTCTGCACTTTTGAGTTGATCCGGTGTTGGCTTTGAAGTCTTGAGTTTGGCATCTGGAAGCTCCACATATTGGAACGGGGCATAGCGTGACAGCCGTTTGACGTATTCGTCGATGCCCTGGCGCAGCCATGGAGCAGAAGTCTTGCCGATGACGATCAGGGAAATGCGCATGCCCGAAGGTCTGTCGAATTAACTTGCCGTCCATATCAGAAGGTCACGTGTTGAACGAAAATATGCCCACGTCAGAGGAACAGATGGATGCTGCCATTGCCATGGCGTGGCGCGAAGACATTGGGTCGGGCGATGTGACATCGGCTGCCTGCATCCCCAAAGAGGCCAGAGAAAAGGCCGGTTTCTTGGTCAAAGGAAGCGGTGTGATCGCAGGACTCGCGGTGGCCAAAAGGGTTTTTGCGTTTGGAGCGCCCGATGTGGAATTCACTGCGGTGGCGTCGGATGGCGACGCGGTCAATCCCGGGGATGTGGTGGCATGGGCTGCGGGTCCCGCGCGGCAAATCTTGACGGCCGAAAGGCTCGCTTTGAATTTTATGCAGCGGATGAGTGGCATAGCCACAGGCACGCGCAAGGTTGTCGCTCTGCTGCAGGGAACAGGCACGCGGGTCTTGGATACGCGCAAAACCACACCGGGCATTCGCGTTTTTGAGAAGGCTGCCGTGCAGATTGGTGGCGGCGTGAACCACAGAATGGGGTTGTACGATCAGATTTTGATCAAGGACAACCACGTTGACTACGCAGGCAGCATGGGAGCAGCTGTGCAGGGCGCTTTGGACTTTTTGGAGGCGGAGGGCCGCAAGGTACCCGTGGTGGTTGAGGTGCGCGATGCGAAAGAACTGCAGGAGGCCTTGTCCGTGGGAGGCGTGGACCGTTTGTTGTTGGACAACTTTACGCCTGCTCAAGCCGCTTTGGCGGTTGACCTCGTGGGAGGCAGGGTTCAGACCGAAGCCAGTGGTGGATTGAACCCCGACAATGTGCGCGCTTATGGAGAGGCAGGTGTCGATTTTGTGTCCCTTGGTTGGCTGACGCACAGCCCCATGCCTTTGGACATCAGCTTGAAAAGCGCATCTTCCCTCGAAAGCATGGAGCCACGGTCAAATGGGTGAACAGGCATGGGAACGTTGGATGCGGCGAACGCCGTTGAGCAGGGTGCTGATCGCACCTTTGGAGCGCCTGCATCCGTGGGGTTTTGAGGGCATGAGTGCTTGGGACGTTTTCCGGTTTTTCGTGGTGGGTGTGGCCGAGGGGGCATTGGGCATTCGCGCAGCAGCGATAGCGTTTCAGGTGTTTTTGTCGATTTTCCCGGTGATCCTGGTGATCCTGAGTTTGTTGCCGTTGGTGCCTGTGGCTGACTTTCAAGACAGCTTGTTCGAGGCGATGCGGAATTACTTTCCAGGGGATACTTTTTTGCTTGTGGAAAGGACGGTGGCGGACCTGTTGGAAACGGGTGTGCACCCTGAAATTGCGAGCCTCGGATTTGTGTTGATGCTCTTCTATGCATCGAGTTCGATCAATGGGATCCTGTCGGGTTTGAATGAGGCGCATCACCTCGAACGCAAAGGGAATTGGCTGCTGTTGCGGGCAATTTCTATGCTGCTGATGGTGGTGTTTTCCGTGTTTCTGATCGTAGCGGTATTGCTGATTGTCTTTTCGGGAACGGTCTTGGATTGGCTCACTGGACAGGAGCTTTTGGCGCTTGAGGACTTGCCGCTGATCCAAGCTGTTCGATGGCTGGTCACGTTGGCGCTGCTCTTCACCACCATCACGGCGTTGTACAATGCGGCTGACTTCTCAAAGGACAGTTGGAGGTTCATTACCCCAGGTGCAGTGGCCACGACAGCCTTGATTGTGGTGACCTCCATCGCATTTGCTTGGTTTGCAACGTCCTTGTCGAGTTACAACCGGTTGTATGGCTCACTGGGGACTTTGCTGCTGCTGCTGGTGTGGCTCAACGTGAATTGCTTTTTATTGATTGTGGGCTTTGACTTGAATACAGCTTTGAACAAGGCGCGCAGGGATTCGGGCAAATTGTCTGCCGCCGCGTCGCCTGAACACACTTAATTTGATGCCATGAATAAGCGCTTTTTCTTCTTTTCTGTCTGTATGACGCTGGCTTCATTGGTATCGGCTCAATCCCTCACTGGGCGCTGGAAAACCATCGATGACGAAAATGCGGGTCGGGTCAAGAGCATTGTCGAGATCAGCGAACAGGACGGCATGTTCCACGGCACGGTTGTCGAGTTGTTTCGGCTGCCTGATGAGGATCAAGACCCCTATTGTGACAAATGCGGTGACGACAGAAAAGACAAGCGTGTGCTGGGCATGCAAATCGTCCGTGACATGAAGGCAGAAGTTGGAGAGTGGGACGATGGCACCATCTGCGACCCTAAAAACGGGAAGGTTTACGGGTGTAAAATGTGGTTCGAAGAAGGAGACCCGAACACGTTGAAAGTGCGGGGCTATTGGGGCTTCATTTACCGCACGCAGGAGTGGATCCGTCAGTGATCGTTCACACCCACCGCGAGAGCCATGGGGCTTTCTCAAGTGCAAACTGAACCCCCTCAGGCACGAGTTTAAGTTTCACTGCGGTCACGGCGAGCCATGCTGTGACCAGGGTGCTTTTCAGAAGCAGGGTCAGGATGGGGTGTGAGCCCGGGTTCCAATAGACCAAGGTGAGCGCTGGAATCAACAGCACTGCGCAAATGGCGGCGGTTTGCTTGTTGGGTACGAACCGCCGGTAGATGTGCCAGAGCAAGGCTTGCTTCGCCAAGCTTGATATGCCGATGGAAATGAGGGTGGCGAGCGCCGCGCCGAGCAGGCCCAAGCCAAGCCCAGACTCGGGGATAAACAAAAAATTCAGGGGGATGGCCACGGCCACCATGGACCAGTTGACGGCGACCACTTTTTGAAAATGGTCGGATTGATGCAGCAAAATGGAAGAGCCTTTTGTGGAGCCTTGGATGAGCTTCATCAAGCCCAAGACCAAAATGACAGCGGAAAGGTTCCTGAATTCAACGGGGAGCAACTGTTCAATTTGAGGCGAGGCGACCCAAATGCAGGTGACAATCCAGCCTCCACTTAAGAGCAGTGAGCGGTGGCTCAGTTGGATGAGCCTGTCGATTTCAAAGTTGTTCTTGCTGTCTAGAGCTTTGGATATCAGGGGAACCAAAATCCGCTGGGAAGCGCGCGTGGGCAAGGTTGTCACGGCTGCGATGAAGGCGGCCACAGTAAAAATGGGCACCTGATCGAGCCCCATTAGACTGCCGACCATGATGATGTCGAGCTGACTGAGGATCACCCAAGCGCCGCTGCCCATCACCAGTGCTGCGCCATAACGCCGGATTTCTTTGCGGAGTTTGGATGGGCCGATGCCGCTTAAGTCCACTTTGAATCGGTTGGCCATGGCCTGCGCCAACAGGAGTAAAAACACGCAGAATTGAAGTCCCAGAAAGGCCGGTAAAAACGCGGGTATGGACATCCAACCTAGGCCCAGAGCAATGGCCAGGGAGGCGTAGCCCAGCTTGAAGACGGTTTCTTGCACAAACGTTGCAAGGCTGGTTTTCAATTTTGTGGAGAGAAATCCTGCCAAAAACAGTTGTGCCGTGATGATGGCTGAGATGATGGCAATGGGTTGAACCGCTTTTTCGATCTCGGAGCTCAATCCGAACATGTCGGTCAGGCCTTCCGAAAACACCAGGGCAGGCAGGGCAATGCACACCGTGAAGAGCAGCAGAGAGGGCCACATCAAGGTGCCCATGAGCTGGGGTGTTTTGTGGCTTCGCTCCATGACCCCTGAGTATTTGTTCATGGCTGCGGGTGCACCAAATACGAGGATGGAGGCGATCAAGGATCCCCAGGCCATCACGATGCGCACCAGGCCCCATTCTCCCAAGTTGTCGGCAAACGCCCAGGGAAGGATGACCAAATTGTTGACGGCGCCGAGGGCGAACCCGAGCAGGATGCTCAGGAAATTCCGAAGGGCTTGAACGGGGGCGCGGTGACGGGCCATGGTCAGCGGCGTTCTTCGATGAGGTGATTGAGGCAGTGTGCCAACCGTGAGGTCAAGGCCTTTCGGGTGTAGGCTGTTTTGATTTCATGGGTGGTGCCTGGGTGCGTCATCAGTGTCTCGAGCAGCCCGAATGCTTCGTCTGCATTGTCGTACCCTATGCTCGGGAACCCCCATTCTTTGACCAGTTCTGTAAGGTCGCTCGGAGTGGGTGTGACAACCGCGATGGGTTTGCCAAGGGCGAGGTATTCAAAAGCTTTTCCAGGGATGGCATACCTGCCGCTCTTGGAGCGGTTTTGGAGGATGAGCAGGCCGTTCATTTCGGCCATGGCTGCGACGGCTGCTTTGTGGGACACATAGCCGTGGTTGGTCCATTGTCCTGGCAGATGCGCCTCCAGATCCGTGGCGACTTCGGGGTTGACGACCCCATAAAAGTGAAGGTGGATGGGGATTCGGTCTTCAGCATTCCAGCGGGCAATGGCTTTCCAGAGTCCTGGGGCATTTCGAATGGGGAAAACCGAACCAAAATGTCCCAAGTTCCAATGGGTTTGGGTCTGGGCCGTTGTTTCTTGCCCTTCCGAATGGGGCCGTTTGATGTCCGCTTCATCCCATCCATTGGGAATCAGCTCGAGTTTGTCTTTTGCCTCTGAATGCACTGAAAAAGAAGTGCGGATGCCCTTGCTTGTCATGAGGGCCACGTCGCAATTTTTGACCACCTCACCTTCCATTTTGAGGTGTCGTCGTCGGGTTCTGTGCGTGGGGAGGAAGTCCTCCAGGTAGTCCATTTCTCGCCAGGGGTCTCTGAAGTCTGCGACCCAGGGAAGGCCCGTACTGCGCTGGATGTCCAGTCCTATGAGGTGAACACTGTGGGGAGGACCGGTTGTGATGACAACATCAAAACCCTTTCCGTTTTGTTCTGCTTTTTGGATGCAGTGTATTGCGGCCTTTGAGGCTGGTTTGCGCCAGAGTACCCGGGGATCCGGGAGGAGCAAGTTGCCCCTGGTCCACCGCACCAATGTGTCGATGGGGCCGGATTTTTTGTTGCCAGAACCGAGCCGTTCGGCCCCTTTTCTTTGGACGAGCGACAGGGCGGCCTCATAGGGCTCGAAAATGGGCACGCGCAGGACTTCGGTGCCGTGGCCTACTTCCTCTTCTAGCGAAGGGTCCAAGACAGGGTAGGCCGCACCATCGGGCACCAAGAGGGTCGGCTTCCATCCCTCTGAGGGCAAGTATTTGGTGAACTTGAGCCAACGTTGCACGCCGGGTCCGCCAGCAGGGGGCCAGTAATAAGCTATGATGAGGACCTTTTTCAAGGGGTGGTCATCGCTGGAGTTAATGCCGGCCTGCATGAGGTGAATCTACTCCAGTGTGAGGCAATCGGCGCACCACTTGCTGTCCTCGTTGTGCGCAACGGTGTCTTTATCATTGTCGGGAAGCAAGGAAGAAACCACCTCGCCAAGCCATGTTTTGAGCGCGTCGTCGTGCTCATGGTTCAGCAGGGTTGTCCCATCCCATTGCAGGGTGAGCAGACTGGTGGAATCACCGGGACCTTTGCGCCCGGCGCGTATGGCTGAACGGACCGCTTGGGCTTCGGGGTGTTTCTCCCGCAGCATGGCGGCATAGATCAGCAATTGAAGCGCCTTTCCGTGTTTTCCTTTGCGGAGGGTCTCTTCCCAATTGCCTCTGAGCCTGAGTTCCTTGCCTTCGACCACGCCGGTTTTGTAGTCGACCACTTGCCAGACTTCGCCCCTTGGATTTCGGTGCACTTCGACCCGGTCTGCGACCCCTTTAAAGGCGATGGAGCGGCCATCTTCGAGGGTAAAGGTTCTATACAGTTCTTCCTCTAAGCCGACGATGGTCACCTGTGTTCCTTCGGACCATTCCCTCAATTCATCGCGGACCCACCTTCCGATCATGGCGGCTGCCATGCGGAGGACCAAAACGTTTTCGCCGGTATCGGCTTGTGCTCCTTTTTTTGTGGCGGTGAGGGCGGCGACGAGCTTGGGTTTGACCTCGCGCGCCAGGGCTTTGAGGTCTTCTTTTTGTAACACCCTTCCCACCGTTGACTGCAGGCCTTCTTCGACCGCTTTGTGGATGACGGTACCGATGGTGCTGGCCTCGAGGTGCTCTTCTACGGCAGCAGTTTCGCCCAAGCCCAAGACATAGCGGTAATGGAACTGGCGTTCGCATGTGAGGGCCTGGTTCAAGGCCGATGGACTGACACCACGGGTGAGCATGGCATCGATGGATTCACGCGCTTCAGGACTCCATGCCAATGCGGGAACGGGTGGCGCTGGGTCTGGCAGTGGGGTCGACCACAGTGACTTTTTGATGGCCACACCCGAGAGGGAAGACTTGGCCCAGGCTTCGAGTTGGCCCAAGAACCGACTGGGCTCGGTGCCGCTGTCGCCGAGGTCGGCGCCAACGCAGAGCAGGTGGACCTTGCGGGAACGGTGGAGCAGCCGGTGCAGATAGGCGGAAAAGATGCCATCCCGCTCTGGTCGCCCGGGCAAACCGATGGAGCGTTGGAGGTCCAAGGGCATAAAGGAGGGCGGAGGGGAGCCGTCGGGGAGGGTGCCTTCATTCACATCTAAAACAAAGACCTCATCAAAGTCCAGGCCGCGGCTTTCGAGCAATCCCATGACTTGCAGGCCTTCGAGAGGCTCACCTGCGAGGTCGACGGCATGTTGGGTCATCCAGCGTTGGATGCGGTTGCGCGATTCTGCGAGGTTGGGGGGAGTGCCTGTCTTTTCGATGCTCCGCTCGTGCAGAGCGACCACGTCTCGGAACCCCATCCATGTGGCGCTGAGCCAAGGATCCTTGGGCAGGCCCTTTGGGCTGCCGGTGGTCCACCGCGCGACTTGCGACAGAACGGTTGTGGTTCCATCGTCCCTGTCGGTGGCTGCCGCATCTAGCCCCGCCCACCAAGGACCGAAGAGGGCCTCGACTTTAGGGAAATCCGCCAGGTCTTGGCGGGTCAATCGGATCAGCGTTTGCTGCGTGCAGCGGCGTGTGAGGGCACCCAGTTGTTCGGCGGCCTGTGGATGGAGCGCTCTGGTGAGCGGATGTGCCAAGAGTCCGCGCACCCTGCTGTGGTGCAAGCGTCCATTGTCTCCATGAAGTCCAAAGAGCAGGTGCAGGAAACTGCGCAGGGGGGTGCGGTCCAAGGGGACGCCCATGGTCAGGTTGACCTTGTCAACGCTCGGCGGGATGGAGGCCAATACCAATGGCGCGAGATCTGCTGAAGGGAGGATGACGGCGACGCGGTCGAGTTCTTTCTTGCCGATGGATTCCAAGTGTTGGCGCACATACTGCGTTTGCATGGTGCGTGAACTGCACGTCACAAGGTTCCAGTCACGGAGCTTGTCTTTTCCAATTCCGGTCACGTCTGCCATGGGACTGGGCAGTTCCGATTGTCTTTCCTTGCTGACAATCTCCCGCACAAACCGGCCTGCCTCTAACCCTTCTCGGACGTAACTGCGGTCGGTATCCCAAATCCATTCACCCCTGCCAGACTGGATCAAGCGGTCCACGGTTTTGTGCTCAGCCGGCGTGAGTGCATTGGCTCCAGCCATCCAAACAGGTCCGGAAACATGGCGCAATGCTCCGTCTTCGGTGGCCATTTTGCGGGCGAGCATGCCCGATGTGCACGAACCATGGCTTTGGAGGTGCTCATGGAAGGCCGTGTGCAGCGGATGCAACGTATTCCATTGAGCCAAAAATGCCTGTTGACCGGCGGTCAAATCTGGCCTTCCAAAACTCCAAGCTTCGATGTCTTTGATGTTGCGGAGATCGCGAAAAACTTGTCGGGGCTCCAGAAGGTGGTGGTCGACAGCATTGAAGTCAGCCATGGCTGCCATCCCCCAGGGCTGGAACCGGTCAAACGATCCCCACTCTGGCAACGCATGTTCCAAGCGCATGCCTTCGGCCACGTGTTGAAGCTCTACGAGGAGCTCCATCTTGCTGGGGACGGTCAGGCCGAGTTGCTCTGCGCTCCACTCTCCAAGGGTGGTGATGTGGGGAAGCCAGGCCCCCGCTCCGGCTTCTTGGACCAAGGCCTCTTGGAGTTTTCGGCCGGCGCGGCGGCCGGGAAGAAGGATGGTGATGTCGCCCCAAGTGTCCACCTCCAAGGAGCGAAGTTTGGTGACGATGCGGTCTAGAAAATCTCCTGACCGAATCATGAACGGAACCCTTTTTTGACAAACGCCCAAAACGCTTTGCGCTGGCCGGCATCGGTCAGCACGGAGGTCATTTCGCGCCACATTGTGGAGGGGGCTTGGGGCGCTTCTTCTGTTGCGGGCTCGACTCTCTGTTCGGCTTCCTCTGGAGGGTCAACACCGGCGTCTTTTAGGATGCCCATGAGGGTGTCTGCGCGCCGGAATTTCTCTTGGGCGGACTTGCGCATGCCGTATTGTTCCTCGAGGAGTCCGAGGTTGTTCAATGTGATGGCGTCTTCAGGATCGAGTTCAAGGGCCTTCTTGTAGTCGGCGATGGCACCGTCTACGTCTTTCATGGCCGCCTTAATCCACGCCCTCGAAGCATAGCGGTAGGCGTGATTGGGCTCCAAGGCAACGGCGCGGTCAAACGCTTGAAGGGCTTCTTTGGTGCGGCCAAGTTGAAAGACACAGACCGCGTGGTCGTGTATGATGTCCCCGTTGGCCGGTTCGCCTTTGCGCTCGCTTTCGGACATGAGTGCCGCGAAAATCTGTTCTGCTTTGGCCCATTGTTTGTCGGCGTACAGCGATTCCGCCTCTTTTCTTCGGCTGTTGAAATCCTCGCTCATTTCGAAGGGTGTGTCAGGGTTTCAATGGCGGCAATCATGGACTCAAATTCTGCTTCATCGAACAGGCGGGTGAGAAAGGCAATGCGGCCTTCTTTGTTGACGACCACATTGCGCGTCACGCCGGCCTTGGGCTTGGTGACGGCGGAAAACAGCGCTCCTCCTGGATCGAGACAGATGGGGTAAGTGACCCCTGTGTCGTCTACAAGGCCTTGGACCTTCGGGGCTGGTTCGTCTAAGTCAACCCCCAACAAAGTGAGGCCATCGTCTTTGAATGCTTGCCAAACCCGACGTTCTAAATGGGGCATTTCCTTGCGGCACACACTGCACCACGAGGCGGTGAATTGAAGGACGTAAACCGAGCCGAGGAGGGACGCTTTTGACCAGGTTTTGCCTTGGAGGTCGGTGAGGGCAAAATCGGGAACGGGATCGCCGACTTGGACTTTGTAACCCCGGTTGTCGTCTTGAGCGGCGACTTCGCTTGAGCCACTGTTCGCAAAGAGACCGCCCAATAGCAGCATGATGGCGGGCCAATAGGCCAGGTTGTGGGTGTTTGCGGTCATGGATGGAAGTTCCGAAAATCGGCGGTGTTCAAAGCGCTAATTTTCGGGAATGGCAACCGCATTTTCACCGCAGTGGTTCACGACGCCCGATGGGAGGTCCATATATGCGCTTGAGTCCGCTGATCGGCTGGTTGAACACCATCAAATCGGCAAGCGCTACACGGTGCATGTTTTGGTGGTCAAGACCTACCCCGATCGGTTGCACATCGCCGGTTTAGTGGAGGGAATGGAGACAGGAGCTATGCTCCCATTGGCGTTGGGCGAATACCAGAAACGCGTAAGCAACATTGAGCGGTTGGAACGCTTGGGGCCGGCTTCAGAATAAGCAGACCTGAGCGCCGTTTCTTCGTTGGGTGCGTATTCTATCTCAACAATCCCTAGAGGATTGGACCACATTTGGATTGCCGGCACGCGCCGAGCACTTTGCGTCTTGTGCCTCAGAGGATGAGGTCAAGGAAGCCCTGGCGTGGCACCGTGAGCAAAACTGTGCCCTTCATGTCTTGGGCGGTGGCAGCAATGTGCTGCTCGCCGACGATTTGCCGGGCTTGGTCCTGCAGATGGGAATCGGTGGAGTGACCGAGGTTGAGGACACCGATGACGGTGTTCTGGTGCGTGTGGGTGCGGGCGTAGGCTGGCATGAGTTTGTGATGACCTCGCTGGACCGGGGGTGGTATGGTTTGGAGAACCTGTCTTTGATTCCAGGCAGCACCGGGGCTGGCCCCATGCAAAACATCGGTGCATATGGTGTGGAGCTCGAAGAGCGTTTTCATGGCTTG
The DNA here is from genome assembly GCA_022428285.1 of Flavobacteriales bacterium. Classification (GTDB taxonomy): domain Bacteria; phylum Bacteroidota; class Bacteroidia; order Flavobacteriales_D; family Sanyastnellaceae; genus UBA8752. Next base: position 3,163 of record JAKMCX010000121.1, on the reverse strand, counting down.
GAGGCGGTAGAGGTGGCGACGGGGGAGACCCACCATTTTGCCCATTCCGATTGTCAATTCGGCTACCGAGAAAGCGTGTTTAAGAGGGCCCTCAAGGGGCAGTATGTGATCACCGCTGTGACGTTTCATTTGCTGAAGACGCCGGAACTGCGGTTGCAGTATGGTGCCATCAAGTCGGCATTGAAGGCGGCGGGTGTGACCGACCCTACACCCAAATCGGTGTCAGACGCTGTGATTGGAATCCGAAGGAGCAAATTGCCCGACCCCTCTGTGTTGGGCAATGCGGGGAGCTTTTTCAAAAACCCTGTGGTGGACGAAGCGCGTCACCTCGCCTTGGCCAAGAAATTCCCAGAAATGCCCCAATACCCTACGGCAGGGGGGATCAAACTTGCGGCAGGCTGGTTGATAGACCAGGCCGGTTGGAAGGGCCACGACCGGGGGACCCACGGTGTTCATGACCGACAGGCGCTGGTGTTGGTCAACAAGGGCGGTGCCACGGGATCGGAACTGCTGCAACTCGCCGAGGATGTTCAGCAGGATGTGCTGAAGCGCTTTGGTGTGCAGCTGGAGCGAGAGGTAAATGTGCTGCCGGGTGCGCAGCTTTGAGTTGACCGCACCTTAGAATTCTGCGCAAGGCAAAATCCGATGTGGGCGGGTGCGCAAATGGCTCGGCGTGCGCCACACGTAACTCAGGGTGATTTCATGGGCACCGTCGGAAATGCCCCAGCCCAGCGTAGAGACCGTGATGTCATAGCTGTAGCCGACGCGGAAATTCTCCTCTGTGAGTCCAAGCAGCAGAGAAATGGCGTCGTGGTTTGGGGCGCCATCGGGAGCCGATTTCATCAAAATTTGGCGGTAGGAAACGCCATAGGTCAGGAAAGGGCTGTCTATGCTGAACCCGAAGTCCATTTGGTCGAACGCACCCTGAGACCTGTATGAGGCCACCAGCAAGAGGTCTTGATCGGAGCCTGTGGGCCCGCTCACATAAGGAATGCGAACACCAGTGTGCGCGCTGAACCAAATGGGTACAGGCGCTGTGGTGGCGTCCGTCAGGCTTTCTGAGGGACTGTTCAAGTGTCGGCTGCTCATGCCGAGCCAGAACCGTTTGCTGTAAATGACCCCACCGGCGGCCACATCGAAGTAATTCCGAACCAACTGGAAATTCTGCAAGCCCTCCAAAGAGGAGGTGGCTCCTGAGCCGGCAGTGCCACGGTTTAATTGATCACCAAAGACCAGGTCGTTCCAATTGAGCAATCCTCGGCTGCTCCAACCCAGCTGCAGGCCCGGCCTGAAGGAGAGCCTTTCGCCCAAGGGCACTTCGTAGCTGTACTGGAAACCAAAAGAGCTGGTGCCCAGACCGCCTGTGCCGGCTTCATCGGAGGAAAAGACGATGCCGATTCCACTGTTGATTTTGGGAATGAAGACGTCGTAGGAAGCGCCATAGGACACAAATCGGCCTGGAATACCGGGCCATTGGTTCCTGTAATGGAAGCTGAACCGGTTCTCCAATGTGCCCCCAGCAAATGCGGGGTTGAGGTGCGTCGCAGCAGCGTAGAATTGCGTGAGCTGAGAATCCTGAGCACGCGCTTTCTGACCGCTTGAGGCCATCAAGACCAGGCCGAGAACGGCGGTGGTCAACGTTGTATTTCGAATTGCAGTCATCGTCTAATCAGGGTCACATCACCAGCTTGCTCCGCTGTGGTGCCGTCCAAAAAGACCGCGGCCACCCGCCACACATAAACATCCTGTTTGCAGAGTTTGCCTTGGAAGTATCCATTCCAACCCACATTGGGGTCGGAGGTGCTGAATATTTGCTCTCCCCAGCGGTTGTATACCGTGAAGCTGTACGCAATGGGGTTGCCGCGCAGCTGGGGAAAGAAGACATCGTTGTCCCGCAAGTCGTCGTCGCCATAGGCTTGCGACCCGCTTCCATCTCCACCAAAAGTGGGCGTGAAGGCAGACGGAACGCCCACACTGCCCCCTTCGAATTCAATGACGCAGGTGCTGCGGTCTGTGCTGTCCGTGCACAGCGCATTTTCGATGGTCAATGTGATGTTGGGGTCTCCGGAAGTGCTGTAGGTATGGGTGATGATGCTGCCGTCTGGAGACTCAAACTCCGTGCCGTCACCAAAACTCCACGTATACGTGGCATCGCCATAATCGAAGTTGGGGGTTAACTCAATGACGTCGCCCACCTCGACACATTCGCTCGGGAAGAGCGTGAACCCTGCGTTGACCTGTTCGAGCACAGTGACGGTCTGCGACTCTGAAACTGCTGTGCCACCGGGCCCATAGGCCGTGACCCACACGGTGTAGATGCCGGGCTCGTAGTAGCTAAAGCCAATAGGATCGCTCAGCAATTCTGTGATGGTCCTGGTGGCGCCCTGACCAAAGGACCAGACCAGGCTGTCAACGGCACTTTCTGTGGTGGCGTCAAAGACCGCTTGGAGCGGCGCGCAGCTGATGGTGTCACCGACGAAACTGACGGACGGTACAGGGGGCACCAAGGTGATGGCTGCAGCCAATGAGTCTGTGCATCCAAAGTTGTCCAAGGCGACGTGAACCATGTGCGTGCCATAGGCGTCATCGGCCCACTCCATGGTGCCGTCGGCGGTATTGTATGTGCCATTGGCTTCGATGTCCCAGGTTGCTGTCGTTCCAGCTGGACCTTGGTTCATGTCGATCACGTTGGTGACATAAGGCGCTTCGAATACCACATCTGGCGTCAGGATGAAACTGGCGGCGGGTTGTCCCAAAACAACCACTTGGGCTGAAATCTCATCAGTGCAGCCATTTTCAGGATGCACTGCGCTCAAGCTCACCGGCAAAACAGCGTTGCTCAGTGGTCCCGAATTTAGAAGGTTGGTATCGGCGATGGGGCCGGTGGGTTCAAACCCAATGAGGGTATCTCCCCCAATGACCCACGTCCATGCTCCTCCAGCCGTGCCGAGGTCCAAAGGAATTCCAGCGGACAGGTTCTCCAAGGTCACCGCCTCCCCCAAGCACAGGGTGTCTGGGATGGAGAAATCGGCCACGGGCAGGGCTGGGACGGTCAAGTCCAAAGCGTCATAATCGCTGCACCCTTGTGATATGGCGGTCACGGAGGCGACGGTCACGTAACCAGTGCCCAGGGGGTTCGGATAGGCGTGGGACACGACGTTCA